>JBCDDQ010000422.1:0-1520 GCA_039180225.1 Pseudomonadota bacterium | reverse complement strand
GTGGGGGGTTCGGTGTCCTGCTGGTTGCCCTCGGCGGCCGCCTTTGCAGCCTCGCACTCCAGCACTTCAAACCGGTTGGACGGCACCAGCAGCGCGGTCGAGGGTTCATCGAACCGGTGATTCGCCCGTCCGATCCTCTGCATCAGACGGCTGGCCCCTTTGGGTGCGCCCAGGGTGATCACCAGGTCAACATCACCCCAGTCGATGCCAAGGTCCAGCGTGGAGGTGCACACCACCGCGCGCAACTTGCCCTTAGCCATGGCGTTTTCCACCTTGCGCCGTTGGCCCACATCCAGGGAGCCGTGGTGGAGGGCAATGGGCAGATCGTCCTCGTTGATCGCCCAAAGCCCCTGAAACGTGAGCTCGGCCTGCGAGCGGGTGTTGACGAAGATCAGAACCATGTTGTGCTCACCGATGGTGCGGTACACATCGCTCATGGCATAGCGCGAGGTGTGCCCCGACCAGGGGATGCGCTCTTCAGACTTCAGGATTGAGATCTCCGGCTTGGAGCCGGGTTGCCCCAGCACGAACTCGGCCAGGGCAGGCGCTGCACGCTCTGAAGGTTGCGGCATAAGCCAGGCGCGCAAGCGATCGGGATCGGCGACAGTGGCCGAGAGACCAATGCGCACCGCTTCAGGGGCATGGCGCAGAATGCGCGCCAGGCACAAGGACAGCAGTGCGCCGCGTTTGGAGGGGCTGAGTGCGTGCAGTTCATCAAAGATGATGAAGCGGATGCCGGCGAAGAAGTGCTCGGCATCCTTATAGGCCAAAAGCAGGGAGATCTGCTCCGGCGTGGTCATCAGAATATCCGGCGCGTTGTGTTTCTGGCGGCTGCGCTTTGATTGCGGCGTGTCGCCCGTGCGGGTTTCCACCCTGATCGGAAGATCCATCTCGGCAATAGGCGTTTCCACGTTGCGGGCCACATCCACGGCCAGGGCCTTCAGCGGCGAGATGTAGAGTGTGTGCGGTCCGCGCCGGGGCTGCCCCGGCTCTGGCTCGGCCGCCTTCTCCGCTGCCAGCTCAATCAGGCTGGGCAGAAAGCCGGCCAGGGTTTTGCCACCGCCCGTCGGCGCGATGAGCAGCGCCGAGCGCCCCGTCTTCGCGTGGGCCCACAGCTCCAGCTGATGGTCGCGCGGCGCCCAGCCGCGCGCGCTGAACCACCCGGCAAAGGGTTCGGGAAGCGTGGGGGGATCGAACAAATCCGCCATGGCAAGTTGGTCGCGGCGCATGGCGGCCACTATAGAAGATTGCCGGGCGAGAGGGGATCAGAAATCCCGTGTTACGGTCAGGTTCACGCCATGCTCGGTGAAGTCATAAAACTCCACATTCGAGATCCCGTGGGTGAGGGTATATTCCAGCCGCGGAGCAAAGCCCTTGAAGTTCCAGTCGCGCTTGGTCACCGAACTCACGAAGGCCAGCCGCGTGTCCCGGCGCGGAGCCGTTTTGTTGGGATACGTGCTGTCATAATAATACTGATGCAACCGCGCTTCATTGTAGGTGGTGATGCCCCAGGGCCATTC
>JBCDDQ010000421.1:0-2150 GCA_039180225.1 Pseudomonadota bacterium | reverse complement strand
TGACAGCCTGGGCAAGGGCGTGAGCGAAGGCAAGGCACCGGAGGATGGCGGCAGGCCGGTGCCTGCGCCGGTCAAGGCCCAGCACGTGTTGTCTTCGGGCTTTGTGCGCCAGAGTGTGGATGAGAAGGTCGTGGTGATGCCTGGCTCAAACCTGGCGCTTGCCGACGCGGGCCCGGTGGCGGCCCTCCAGGCCCAGGCGCAAGGTTTTGCAGAGAACCAGGCGGTGGCCATTGCCGAGGTCAGCGAAGTTCATCAGTCTTTGGAAGAGAGCGTGGTGGCGGCCGTGGCCGAGGCGCTCGCAGAACCGGCCCCCATCAAGGGTGCAGATGAGCTGCGCCACGAGGCCCGCATGAAGGGCTATGAGGGCGAGGCCTGCGCGGAGTGTCATAACTTCACCATGGTGCGCAACGGCACCTGCCTGAAGTGCGACACTTGCGGGTCCACCAGCGGGTGTAGCTGAGCGGCCTTCCACACGCCAGAAACCTGACGGCAAGGGGCGGTGCACTGCGCACCGCCCCTTCTTGCGTCAGCCGGAATGCCGCAGCCCTTCACACAAGATAATCAAAACGTGGCACTGAACGAGTTTCGATCGCCCAATAGCCTGCTGAAAGCCGCATAACGCATATTGTGCGGGCAGCCAATTGGCTTATGATCGCCTCAATGGCTCCCTCCCCGCCGTCTCCGGCATCCCAAAATCCCATTGCTGCCATCGGATACATGGTCCTTGGCGGTTTTGTCACAGCGATCATGCTGTCGGCCATTAAGCAGCTCACCGACGAGCTGCATCCTTTTGAAATCGCCTTCTTCCGCTCCCTGGTGGGCTTCGTGGTGCTCCTGCCGCTGATCTGGCGCCGGGGCGGCTTTGGCCTGATGCGCTCACATCAGATGAGCCGCCACGTACTGCGCGGCGCGCTCAATGCCGGTGGTATGCTGCTCTTTTTCTGGGCTATTGCCTTGGCGCCGCTCGCCACCGTCTCGGCCATCGGCTTTGCCTCGCCCCTGTTTGCTGCTCTCTTGGCCATCCTCATCCTCCGCGAGAAGGTGGGCGTGCGCCGCTGGGCCGGCCTCATTATCGGCTTTGCCGGAACGCTGATCATCCTGCAGCCCGGTTCCGGTTTCATAGACCCAGGCGCTCTGATCGCTCTTGCCTCCAGCGTGCTCTGGGCCGGCGCCATGATCGTCATCAAACAATTGACCGGCTCTGAAAGCCCGCTCACCATCACCGCATGGGGCGCCTTCTTTGTGGGTGTGTTCTGCCTCATCCCGGCGCTGTTTTATTGGCAATGGCCAACGCCTGAGCAATGGCTCTGGCTCATCTTTATCGGCATTTTGGGCAGCGTCATACAGTTCAGCCTAGCCAAGGCATTTTCTCTCGCCGATACCACATTGGTGCTGCCTTTCGATTTCCTGAAGCTGGTCTGGGCCAGCCTGTTTGGCTATCTATTGTTCGCTGAGATTCCCAGCGTGTCGGCTTGGGTCGGCGGCACGATTATCTCCGCAAGCGCCGTTTACATCGCCTACCGGGAGCGTGTGCGCGGCGGGGTCATCTAAAGTATTGCTGCATTTCCGCCATGTTACTTGCTAAAGTGCAGGTGGTGACGGAGGCAGGGCCCGCGCAGCTTTAGAGAGTTGACCGGTGTCAAAGACGTTCACCGACCCTTTTGCGAGAGTGGGGCAAACACGAGTAAGCAAAGGTGAACATGATGTGGAATTCAACGCTTAAATCCCTGTCTTTTGCGGCCCTTGGAGCGGTATGCGGCATGCTGTTGGCACCGGCGAGCAGCTTGGCCACCCCGGCGGGCAGCGCAGCTTTGGCGCCGGGGGCCTTGCCGTCCGGCATTTTCCAATCGCCCATGATCGAAAAAGTCCAGCAACGCAGGCGCGCGCGTGCTCAAAGACGAGCGGCACGCCGGGCCCGTCGTGCCGCTCGGCGCGCACGGCGCGCAGGTCGCCGTGCCGTGAGACGCGGAGGCGCGAGGCGGTATGCACGCGCGGCCCGGCGCTACCATCGCAGCAGACGGCGCTATCGCGGACCCTACATATCAGTGCCGAGCGTTGCCGTTCCTTCCTACTACTACGCCGACCCCTATTACGACTACGATCCGTATTACTCTAGCGGCTACGACTATACGCCCGCCCCTGCGCCTGGC
>JBCDDQ010000420.1:0-2177 GCA_039180225.1 Pseudomonadota bacterium | reverse complement strand
GGTTTACTTTCGAGCGGGTGCAGTGCTGTTCCCCCTGCGTCCTTGCGAAAGCGAGGACCTTCTGAGCCAAGGGAAAGGTGTGAGCTATGGGCCCTCGCGTGCGCAAGGGCGCGGGGCTTAAGCCGGGTCCCGGTCCAGCGCCTGGCAGAGGCAATGCACCCCGCCGCCGCCCAGGGTGAACATGGACATGTCCGGGTCGTACACCTCATAGCCATGCTCACGCAGCTTGGCATTCAGCCCGTCGGAGCCCTTCATGGACAAGATCCTCTTGCCGCCCAAGGGCACCAGGTTGACGCCCAGCCCCTTGGCTTCCTTAAAGCTCACATCGATAAAGTCATAGCCGCGCCTCGCCAGCCAATCGATCACCCAGGGCTCCAGCGCATCCAGGCAGGTGACGGCGAGGTTCTCCTCAATCGGCACCAGCAAGCCGTCCAGGTGAACGAAGAGGGCGGGGATGGGCACCACTTCCACATCCCACCCCTTTTCTTTGATCCATGCGGCCACCTGTTCTGAGCCCTCCTGCTCGGAGCGCTCGCCGCAATAGCCTACCAGCGCGTGGCCCGGCTTCAGGATCACCAGATCGCCGCCTTCAAAGTGCCCGGCGGTCACCATCTTCCAGATGGGGATGTTGTTGGACTGATAAAACTCTATGGCCGTCACATAGTCGGCCCGCCGGCACTTCAGCTGCATGTGGCAGATCAAAGCGCCCCAAGGGGTCATGCAGCTGGAATCCCGGGCAAAGAAGTTGCGGTGCAGCACCTCGTCCGATCTCAGATAATGACAGGTGACGCCGGCATCCTCATAGATGCGCACCATCTCGGTGTGTTGCGCCATGGCCGTCTGGAGATCGAACGTCACGCCGGTCTTGTGCGCGTTTTGCAGGGTGCGCTTCGTCAGCGGCCCCGCATCCACCCAGCGGTAATGCTCGGGCTTGCCCAAAAGCACATGGCGCAGCGTTGCATAATCGTTATCGATACCCCAATTGGCCTCAGCCATCGCTCTCATCTCCCTCTGACAGATGGGCCGATTTTTGACCCTCCGGTCTATAGATCAGATCGCGTTTGGCCTGTGCAGGGCGATATTTCGTCTCAGGTTCGCCTGAACCGATAACCACCAGAATCTCGCGGTAGAGCTTCTCCTTGATGGCCTCCTCAAAGTCCACGAAATCGGCCGCCTGCATGACGAAGGCGCCGTTCCCCGAGATCACATTGTCCCGGTAATACTCATCGAGCCGCGGAAAGTCGGCCAGAATGGCAAGCCCGTTGATGGTGACGTTCAGGGCGGCCGCCATGAGCTTGGCCTGGGGCATGATCACCGCCTTGCCGTACCAGGGTTCGGTTTCAATGCCATCACCGGACACATCGATCACCCGGCGCGTGCCGTTGATCTGGTTCTTCTTCAGCATGTCCAGGGCAAAGGCGACGCCGGAACCAATGCCGGTGCCCCCGCCGCCCTGGCCCTGATTGCGCCCGGTGCGTGGATAGAAGGTCTCCACCACCCGCGCGAAGGTCTCTGCGCTGGCCGTGCTATCGATCACGTACCACTTGGTGTGCACTTTCGGGAACGCAGCGTCCGACCAGACCATCAGTGCCACGGCGATCCTGCGCAAAGGCCCAAGGGCGATGGCCCGCTGTATGCGCGGGCTGCGGAACGCCGCCGCAATGCCGCCAAGCTGAAGGCCGAACTCCTGCTCGTTGACGCTGCCTGATCCGTCCACCGCCAGCACAAGCTCAAGATCAACATCTTCCGCAGCCGCTGGGTTTGCCAGCACAAGCTGCGCCAGCAAAATGAAGAGTGCTGCAAGTTTGCCCTGTGGTCTCATCTGGCCTTACCGGTGGTGCATCATCCGTCCAATGGTGTTCATGAGAATTTGTGCCGCCAGAATGGACGTTGTGCCAGTCAAATCATAGTCAGGTGCCACTTCAACAAGGTCCAGGCCCACAATGTTCCCCTGTTTGCACAGGCCATCGAGCAGCTCGAGCACCTCGTAGTAGACGAAACCGCCATGGCTCGGCGTGCCTGTGCCCGGCGCAATGGAGGGGTCAAAGCCATCAATATCGATGGTCACATAATAGCGTACATCCTTCGGGATGCGCGCCAGCACCTCACCCACCCCGAGCTTGCGGAACTGGCGGACGGACAGGACGTCCGAGCCCATGCTCCGCGCGTCCTCATAG
>JBCDDQ010000419.1:0-2252 GCA_039180225.1 Pseudomonadota bacterium | reverse complement strand
GGCGAGTTGGACCCTGCCAAGCGCTACGAGATGAACTGCGAAATGCAGAAGATCTGCGCCGCCAAATGCGGCACCGGCATTGCCACGCACCGGGCCTATATCGACGGCAAAGCCAAGACGGTTAAAGGCCTTCCGCGGGTCCCGCTGGCCGCCTTTGGCGGGCAGGAATGGCCTGAGTTCGTTTGGCTCGAAAGCTGATCCGAGACACTGATCAGCGGGCGGGGATGAGGTATCTTCCCAAGATCTTCACCTCGCCCGCTTCATCCACCTTAATGATGAAAACCTCCCCTGAGCGGACCCATTCGCCGGTGAGGCCCGTCACGTTGACCTGATGGGTCACCAGCATGGCAGTCTCCTGTGGCGGCAAGGCCTTCAAGTAGTCCCTCACCTCTTTGACTTGCGCAGGTCCGGTTGAGCGATCCTGAAAGAATGAGTTGAGGGCTGTGAAGTCGGCAGGTTTGCCGAGGTCCAGAAGCTCTGCCGTCTCCCTGCACCTGCACCACTGACTGGTGAGCACCTTGGTAAAGGTAATGCCTGCTGTTCTGAACGCCGCACCGATATCGCGGGCCTGATCGCGCCCGCTATCATCCAAATTGCGTTGGGTGCTGCACTCGTTGAGCTGAAAGTTTGCCGGATCACCCCCGCCGGGGGCAAGCGCGTGGCGCATGAGGGCGTGCACACCGGGCTGTTTGAGCAGCTGAAGCACGTCCGCATTCTGGGCGCGTGTGGAAGAGGGAACCAGGGCGATGAGAGCTATGCTGAGCGCCGCGAAGAGCCAAGTTGCTGTCTTGTTCATGTCATCCGACGTGTGATGTGACCACCTTTGACACTATACGTCCTGATCATCACATTGGATTGTCAGGTTTGGCGGGCCGCCTGCTCAGCTGTTTGACGGTTTTGCCGGCATGCCAAAGAAGTAACGGTAGAGCACGGTCAGGATCGTGACGCTGAGAAGCCAGCATATGGCAGCCGCCAGCGCACAGATAAAGACAGCCAATGCGAGGCCCAGCGTATGAATCACGCCAATTGCAACGGCAACCAACTTGGCCAGCCACATGATCACGGAAATGGTGATGCCGAACACAACAATCAGGCCAAGCAGGCGCCAAAAGTTTCCCTTTGTCCGGGTCATGACATCGCTCATGCTGAGGCTATCGTGATCTACAGCGATTGCCGGCAGCTTTATGGCGAGCCGCGTCAAGAGGACGGTGGCTGAGAGCACTCCGACCAGCACGGCCGTGCTCAGCAACATGTTTCCACGAATGACCGGGGTCATGCTCTCTGCAAAGAGATTCAGCACCATTGAGGCGATCCAGAGTACTGCCGCGAGCAGGAAGTATTTGAAGCTTTGAGGTTCGAGGCGAAACGGATGGGATGTGTTGTGTTTCTCATCCAGCAGCAACAGTCTGTGCCACCTGATTGCAATGTTGGAAAACACGAAACCCACGCCGCCCGCGAGCAAACCACCGAACACAAGGAGCTCTAGCATCCCCTCACCGGTTTTCAGAGCCTGAGCGAAGCGGAGCAATCCCAGCAAATCACCAAAAACGGCAAGGCCGACCCCACACACCAGAAGCCAAAAGACACCAACCCAGGGCACCATGAGTTTCAGGGCTGGCGAGAAATTGTCGTGCACGATGGCGTAGACTTCATCGAGGATCGAGAACACCGGCAGCTTTGCATAATTGCGCTTTTCCAGCGGGGCCCGCTCGATCTTGAATGCGCTGTTTCGTTCCGCACTCAGTTTGTTTTGGAGTTCCAGTTCGTCGTCTCGCGCGTACATCCCCGCACATCTCCCGGCATCGCTTCACCGCTATCATAGGGGACTGCCCCTTAGGTCTGTTTAAACAACTCAATACAATCTTAAGTTGTTTTTCCCGAACAGTGGGGCTTTCATGTTCACCGATACCCGCCAGCCGCCGCCTAAGACCCGGCTCGCTCTAGCGGATCGTCACATGCAACCTTCGGGTATCAAGATCCAGAACGGCCTGCAGCAGCGCCGGGGGACGCTCTGAACGGCCCACATCCGCGCAGTGGATTGCGTTGAACGGGTCAAACTTGCCCGGTGTGATAAGCGGAAACCGGTCCTCATGGCCCTTGGGCGCCCTGTACCACCAGTCTGATTTGCGCTTCCCGGGGGCATTGCGAAAGGCGACGCACATCATCAGACCGTTCTTGATCTGATAAATCTCCTTGCGGGAAAGATTGCCCCAGCGGATCCGGCGATTGCCGGCAAGCCCGGGAGACGGCAG
>JBCDDQ010000418.1:0-2259 GCA_039180225.1 Pseudomonadota bacterium | reverse complement strand
CGGTTATCGCCTGTCTCTGAAAACGATGTGATCCGCCCCGCGCACGCCGTTCGATAAATGCTGGGTTTCACATTGGCGTCGCCTTGTGCCTGAATGCCCTCGGTGGTGTTCGGCTGAACCATCGCAATGATCCGGTCACCACGCATGGCATCGTCCACCATTTGCAGATACCGGGGCTCAAAGATGTTGAGCGGCAGATGGGCCCTTGGGAGCAGCAACGCCCCCGCCAACGGGAAAATCGGGACCTGCTTGGGCAGATCGTCCGTGGAGCGATATGTTTCGTGCAGGCTCAATGTTCACCCGGCTCTTTACGAAAACAATATGGAGGACAATTGCCGGCGCCCGGCGACGGTGCGTTCATCCGCGTGGCCCCACGCTTCAAAGAACTGCAAGAGCTGCTTGCGCGCGGCCTCGTCGTTCCAGGCCCGGTCCTGGCCAATAGAGATCATGAGATGCTCCATCGCCTCTTCCGACCGACCGGCTGCGTTCAGCGCCACAGCAAGGTCGATCCGCGATTGATGGTCCTTTTCATCAGCTTCAACCTTTGCGCTCAGCGCCACAATTTCCTCTGAATCCACCGGCGTTGCCGCCACCTCCAGCGCAGCGCGCGCGGAGCTGATCTCGCTGGTGTTTTCCTTGCCTTCCGGCGCCATGGCGAGGGCCTTTTCGGCGCCTTCAAGATCGCCTGCGCCAATAAGCGCCCTGGCCAGGCCGGCGATCGCGGAGAGGTTCTCCGGATCGGCCTGGAGTGCGCCTGAAAACGCACCTGCTGCCGATTGAAAGTCTTCCGCCTCCAACGCCTGTTGGCCTGCCTCAATCATCATCTCGTCATCACTGGGGCCCACAGCTGCGCCTGTGATCTTTTCGATGAAGGTCTTGATTTGGCTCTCCGGCAGCGCGCCCATGAAAGCATCCACGGGCCGTCCGTCCTTGAACGCATAGACCGTCGGCAAAGACTGAACCCTGAGCTGAGCTGCAATTTCCCGGTTTTCATCCACGTTGACCTTTACCAGCTTCACCGTGCCTTTTGCAGCCGTCACGGCCTTTTCCAGAAGCGGCGTCAGTTGCTTGCACGGCCCGCACCAATCGGCCCAGAAGTCCACGATCACCGGCACTGTACGCGAGGCTTCGATCACATCTGCCATGAATGTGTCTTGGGTTGCATCTTTTATGAGATCGCCAGGCGCCGCGGCCTGGGGATCAGCGCTTGTTCCATTCCCGGCGCCGTAGGAGAAAGTAAAGGACATATCGAGCCTATTGTTCTTTAGGGTCGGTCCACTTCAATACGTTGCAAGGCGTGGACCAGATTGCCTCTTATGTGCGTGTTTATGCCATAGAATACAACACCACCACGAGCCCTGCTCAATAATTTGCCGCGTCGAGCCTGGTGATCAGGACACTTTGACGATTTTCGGCGTATGGCCGCACGATTCGACGAACTTAACCAGATCTGACGACAAGATTGAGGTGGTGGCATCGTTCTTGAGCGGGTGATAGTTCAAAATCTCATGGCACAGCATGGTTTCATCCAGCACCACTTCAACCCTCTGTTCCACATCATTGATGAGAGCAAACGGGGTCACCGAACCCGGCTCCACCCCCAGCACTTCGCCAAGCAGCTCACTCTTGCCAAAGCTGAGGCGACCGGAACCGATAATTTTTGGCAAGGTTTTGAGATCGACCTGAGCATCCTCAAGCGTGACCACAAGCCAGAGTACACCCTTTTTATCTTTCAAGAACAGGTTCTTACAGTGACCACCGGCAATTCCGCCACAAAGCGCCTGGGATTCCTCGACCGTGTAGACCGGTGCGTGATCTGTGGTTGTGGTGGTGATGCCCAGTTTATTCAGGCGGGCAAAGAGGTCTTCACGTGTTGCCGGCATGGCCGTCGTTTCTCTCGCTTTTTGCTTTGTGCGTTGTGTGATCACTTTGGGGCAAGGTTCCTATTGCATTTCATCTTCGGTTGCGCAATAAACCTGCGCGCCCGGCACCAACCACCGGGCCGCAACATATGGACGCGGGCGTAGCTCAGGGGTAGAGCATAACCTTGCCAAGGTTAGGGTCGTGAGTTCGAATCTCATCGCCCGCTCCAGTTTTCTTCCAAGAAAACAATGTTTTACGAGAGTTTTGACCAGGCAATCAGCCGCCTGAAATTCCCCGGGGGAGCAACTGGGGGAGCGGCGGCATCGAAAAACCAGCAGATGGCACACATCTCCATATAGATCAATGTGTTACGGTGAAGGGAACAGGATCAGGCCT
>JBCDDQ010000417.1:0-2418 GCA_039180225.1 Pseudomonadota bacterium | reverse complement strand
GCCTGTGAACGTTCCGTCCGGGGCGAACAGGGGCATGGCTGATAAGGTGAGCCGCCGTGCGCCGTCTGCTGCGCGTCCGGTGTGCCAGACGATCTGCGCTTTCCAGGCCCGCTTCTGGTCCAGGTAGTATCCAATGAGCGGATCGGGATCCACCAGATGGGCATCGCTCACATCGCCCCAGAGCAGGTTTACAACAGCATCAGCAGCCACGCCGGTCGCCTCTTCAAACCCCTCGGAGAGCTCCACAAACACATAGTGGGCGTCCAGCTGCCAGGTGAAGTCGGCAGCCGAAGAGATAAACTCTGAAAGGCTTTCTGCGCGGTCATGCAGGTGGCGCTCGAGCGCGCGCCGGTCGGTTACGTCATCGAGCATCAGGTAGATGTGACGCCCGGCGCTCTCGCCGATGGCTTGCGCAAAAAGCCTGAGATCGCGCCGGCCATAGCGGCACTCCACAGTGCTGAGCTTGCTGAATGTGCCCGTGGTCAGGGTGCCTTGTATAACCTGTTGTGCCAGGTCACGGTCGGCCAGTACGGCGCCCAAATCGGCCTGATCGGCAAAAGTGAACAGGTCTTCAGCGGCCGGATTAGCGCTCAACACCGTGCCGGAGGGATTGAAGGTTATGATGGCGAGCGGCAGGGTGGATAAGATGAGATCCGCCGGGGTTTGTGTCTCGGCCGGCGCCTCGCTGCTTGTGCCCACAACCAGAACGCCCGGGCGTCCGTCCGGCAACTGGCGTTCATAACAGGTGCAGCTTAAGCCGGCATCGGATCCCGCAGATGGGAACACCAGATAATCGGGCACAGACCCCTTAGGCTCAAGCTGGCCCGCCAGCTCCATAATGCGGGCAACGCCCGGCTCGGTGCGGCTGAAGCGCCGGTCGATCAGGTCGAAAAGGCTTTCGGCATGAAAGAAATCCAGTCCGGCATCATTGGACCAGACCACCCGTTGACGGCCCGCATCCCAAAGCCAGCTGGGCTCCTTCACATCTTTCAGATCGTCAAGTGCAGGCACACTTGGTGCATTTGCGCTCACGTCCACAACCCTCTCATCCACGCAATGCGCCGCCCCGCACGCTGCTCTTGGTCCGTCACTGGCCTCGGTTGAGAAAATCTAAAGCCGGAGGCGCCTCCCGAAAGCGTCCAGCTTACCGCACATGTGCCATTATAGATCAGGTCCGCTGGCCGCGTCCACTGCCCGATCGTGTGAAAGCCCTTAAAAACTTGGATATGTTGCAGTGCAATAATTTTGTTGCATTGCAGCATATATTATCCTATATGGCTGACAGGATAATTTAAAGCTGAGGTTTGAGACCATGACGAAGACCGATTTGAAGGCCCAGGCCAAGGAAGCTGTTGCGGCCACCAAGACCATGACCGACAAAGGCCTGGAAAAGGCACAAGCTGCTGCCGATGACACGGCGAAGCTGGCTTCAAAGTCCACCAAAGTCTTTGAAGATACCGCGACGATCCTGAAGACCGGCGCTGCAGACTGGCAGCTTAAGGTCTTTGAGATGACCAAAGCCAACCTGGACGCCAACTTCGCGTTTGCCCAGGAGCTTTTGGGCGCGAACACGCCGGTGGAAGCGTTCGCCATGCAAAAGAGATTTGCCGAAGACCGGATGGCGGTCATGCAAGAGCAGACCGCTCAACTCGGGGCACTGGCCTCTAAGGTTGCTGAAGACGTGGTGAAGCCGGCGCAAGATGGCATCGTCAAGTCTTTCGACGAGGCCAAGAAAGCCTTCGCAGCCTAAGACAGCTCTTCATGAGTGGGGGCATGTGATTGCCCGCCGGCGCGTACTGCTGGCGGGCAATTTTTTTACGCCAGGCGGGCTCAACGTTTGCTTGAAATCCTGATACAATCCGCATAGTGTCCGACCGCGTTTTTGAGACGCGGGACAAATGTGCAGCTGTAGCTCAGTTGGTTAGAGCGCCTGATTGTGGATCAGGAGGTCGGTGGTTCAATTCCTCCCAGCTGTACCATCTCTTTTTAAAATATCGCGGGACTTCGTAATGCAGCCAGTGTGCCTGCTGCTCCCAGCCCGCAATCCTTGTCTCCAAAGCTGCAATCTGAGCCGTGCCGACGCCGCGGCCTTCCCTATGATGGTCTACCCAAAGATCGCTGATATAATTGTCCGCCTCTTCCCTAGCAGCGAACCCAAATACGCTCTCTCCTGCTTCGGCCTCCAGCACCCTTGGCTTAGGCCTGAGATGCATCGCCAGGAAGCCACTCGGCGAACACCTCATCGGTATCCGCGCCTAGTTCGGGAGGTGTGCGGTAGACCTCAAAGTCATAGCCGCTCATCTGCACTGGAAACGCCGTGGTTTGCGTGTTCAACCCATTGGGCAGCTCAAGCGGGCGCACCAGGTTCATATGCGCAACTTGCTCATTGCCCAGAATATCGGGATAGCTGTTAATGGG
>JBCDDQ010000416.1:0-2557 GCA_039180225.1 Pseudomonadota bacterium | reverse complement strand
ATCGACCTCACAGACCGCGCCAAACCGCCACCACGACCACCCGCCCTCAGGCCACAAAAACCACAGCTAGAACTCACACTATGAGACAACAGAGAAAATCCCGGACACTAGTGCGCGAAAGCGGGGATCTCGAGCGGCACTCTCAGAGCGTGCGGCCCTGGGTCCCCGCGTTCGCGGGGATGACGGGGGGTAGAGGGCGGTGATGACGGAGGAGAAGCGGGGGATGACGCCTGGGAGAGTTTGAGGCCTTAGCTCCGCGCTTCGTCCAGCCACTCAAACAGCCGGTCAAAACCGCCAAACGGATAGAGATGGGCCTGGGTCACACCCAACTCAGGTTGGTTGGCCTTCAGATCCGCCAAGCCGGCCACCAAGCCGTCAGGCTTGTTCACGCTCATCAGCTTGGTCACATTCAGCGCCTGTTTGCGGATGAACTTGGCGGATGCGCCCACCCCGCACACGGCGGCATATTTCACCAGGGTCTTCAGTGTCGCCGGCCCCGGCACGCCCACGTGGATCGGCAGTGTGATGCCTTCGGCCCTGAGCGTCCTGGCCCAGTTTTCCACAGGCCCCGCCTCAAACAGGAACTGAGTGGCGATGTGCGCCTCAACGCCAGCGTCGGCGGCATATTTTTGCTTGTCCTGAAGGGCCTGCAGCAGGGCCTGCTTGCCCACTTTATTCTCAATGTCCGGGTTGCCTTCCGGATGGCCGGCCATGCCCAGGTGGGTGATGCCGTGCTTGACGAACAGGCCGGTCTGCATCAGCTGTACCGCCGCATCGAAATCCCCATTGGGCGTTGCTGCGCCGCCGCCCAGGACCAGAGCCTTGGTGACACCTGCTTCGCCCGCATAGGCCGCCAGCCATTCGTTCAGAATATCGGCGTTCAGCACGAAACGGGCCGGAACATGGGGAACAGGCTCCAGACCGGCCGCCCGCAAGGCGCGCGCAGCGTTCAGAATGCCTGGCTGATCGCCGGCCTCGATCATGGCCACATAAACCGGAGTGCCGGGCCTCAGATGGGCTGCCAACAGGTCTATTTTTTCAATATGCTTAGGGGTGATTTCCAGGGAAATTGCGCTCAGGAAATCAGCAACCGGGTGCAGGGGCTCTGCCTGGTTCTCGTCTACAGCAGACATCATGTTCATTACGACCGTCCTTGGCTCTGGACCCGTCAGGGTGCTGTCTGCATGAGGCTTTGTGGACAGGATGACGCGCTTGAGAACGACAAGAGTTTAGCAAATTGCGACTAGCATTTAATTTGTGACAGCAGTATGTGGTGGATCTTGAGACTGGTTGTTGAAGGACGGGTTTTGCATGTTCGGTGAGAAACCGAGAGAGCTGCCGCAATTGTTTGCGTTTGTGCTGATCCCTCAGTTTTCCATGATGCCGCTCGCCGCAGCGGTGGAGCCCTTGCGTATTGCCAACCGCATGTCGGAACGTGACCTCTACAAGTGGACAAGCCATTCGGTGGATGGTGATCCTGTGGTGGGGTCAAACGGCATGCCGGTGATGGTGGACGGCTCGCTCAACGACATCAGCGAGCATGCCACCATTGTGGTGTGCTCAGGGATCGATGTGCACCAGCATGTGGACAAGCGCCTGGTCAATTGGCTGCGCAAGGCCGACCGGCGCGGCGCCGACATCGGGGGCTTGTGCACCGCCAGCCATCTGCTGGCCGAGGCGGGCCTCTTGAACGGCCACCGCTGCACCATCCACTGGGAGAACCTGCCTGGCTTTGCCGAAGCGTTTCCCGACATTGAGGTGACGGGGGGCCTGTTTGAATTTGACCGGGACCGGTTTACCTCAGCCGGCGGCACGTCGCCTATCGACATGATGCTGGCGATGATCGCCAGCCAGCATGGAGCCGATTTGGCGGCCGATACGGCAGAACAGGTGCTGCACTCGCCCATCCGCCATCATTCTGAGCATCAGCGCATGTCCCTGCCGGCCCGCATCGGGGCGCGGCACCCTAAGCTGGTGGGCATTATTGAGCAGATGGAGCAGAACCTGGAAGAGCCGCTCTCGCCCAGCATTCTGGCCAAGGAGGCCGGGCTCTCCACGCGCCAGCTTGAGCGCTTGTTCCGGCGCTACTTGGACCGTTCGCCGAAGCGATATTATTTGGAGCTGCGGCTTAAGAAGGCGCGGTCCTTGCTGTTGCAGACCAATATGTCGGTGATCAATGTGGCGCTGGCGTGCGGCTTCTCCTCGCCGTCCCACTTCTCCAAATGCTACCGGGCCTATTACGGGCGCACGCCGTACCGCGAGCGCGGCATCCCAACGCTGGCGACGGGAGCATCGGCCTAACGGCGTTCGCCCCGGCACCCCCGCTCTCCACCACCGTCACTCCCGCTCTCCACTCCCGTCATCCCCGCGACCGCGGGGAGGTGGAGTCACGTTTGAAGTGCAACACGGTTGAAGATTTCGTTTGGTGTTTTGTAGCCCAGGCATTTTCTGGGTGTGTTGTTGTAGTCCTGTGTAAGTTCAAGGATGTGGTCGTGGCTCACTGTGACCAGATCGGACTTTCTCGGCAAGCGTCGTCTCATGCGTCCGATGGCATTTT
>JBCDDQ010000415.1:0-2657 GCA_039180225.1 Pseudomonadota bacterium | reverse complement strand
GTGCTGACCGGCTTCTGTGCCTGTATCTCGCTGGGCGCTGCGCTGATCCAGCGCCGGCTGAGGGGCCGGACGGATGTGGCCCGCGCATCCCTGGCGGCGGCCGGCAACCTGATCCAGGCTCAATTCATGTATGACTATTCCGGCCGCGCACCCTTCGATGAGCCTTCGGGGCGGGAGGTGAAAGGCTGGGGGCCGTTCTACGCCTGCTACTCGGCCAGCGACCAATGGCTCTTCCTGGCAGCACCGGACGAAGGCCGGGCAGTGTTGGAGCGCGTTCCGGAGTTCTCTGGGCTTGGTGATCTTGATGACGACGGTCTCGTCTCAGCCCTCAGCGAGCGGTTCGCTCAAGAGCCGTTTGCGCACTGGACCGCCGCAATCCCCAGCGGATCAACCACGGTGATGGCCTTAGGCTCTCTCCATGCCACACGCGATGATGCCATTCAGTTGGATCATAACGAGCACATCGATATCGCCAAGGCCACCTTCCGCGCCGTGCGCCACACAAAACATCCCATGGGACGCTGGGTGGACCTGGTGGCGCCCAACGCGGTGCGCCCGGCCAACGCTGCCATCACGATCCCAGGCCCGGCGCCGAAGTATGGTGCCGATACGGTCAAGGTGTTGACGCAGCTGGGCTATGGGCCGAACGAGATTGAGGCGTTGATCGGCGAGGGCCATGCGGGCACAAGCTGGTCGGACAAGTATCTGCCGGAGTGAGATCTGAGGGCGCCTTGAGCCCGGCACTGCCGTCTACGTTAACCCTAGTCGGCACATATCCTGCCTCCCACTTGAAGCCAGCCGGTCTCGCTCACACGTAATTGTGTATGTCGAAAAGAGAAGATTTGGAGTTTTTGCACCAGAGTTCCGGGTGGCGACGCGTTCTGCTTGAGCTCTTAAGGGTGGCTTCTGCGGTGCTCATGGGCGGTGTTTCTGGTTTTATAGCCTTTGCTTTGGCAGATTTTTTCGCGCTCTCGCAAACGCTGGTGATGACTTTAAGTGGGGTGGCGGGCCTCCTTGGCGCGGCCTTCGGTTGGCGTTTTTGGTATAAAATTATCGACGGTGCCTTAGCCGGTATCTAACACCGAACGATTACCCCTCGCCAGCAGCCTGCTGGGCAAAGAACGAGGTGTCATCGGGCTTTTCCGGAAGCAGCATGTCGAACGCGCTGCAGCGCACCCGGCCTGAGGGCTCGCCGCGGATCAGCTCGTGGGTCAGGGTACTCGGCAAGTGGTTCTCGCTGAGCTCGATGGCATCCTCGGCGTAGTAGGTCGCGATATAGAGTGTGCGCGGCTTGTCGGAAAGATTGGGCGCAGAGCCGTGCAGCAAGCTTGAGTGCATCAGGCAGACAGACCCCGCCTTCCCGGTGCATTTGACGATATTGTCCTGATGCGCCTCCACCACCTCATCGGATACGGTACCAGTGAATTTTCCACCGTGCCAATGAGGATAGAGCGGACCCTTGTGGGAGCCCGGCACCACCTCCAGCGGACCGTTCTCCAAGGTCACATCATCCACGAAGAGGAGCGCGGTGATCAAATCGTCATTGGTCATGGGTTGGAAGGGAAAGTCCTGGTGAAACTTCACCTTGGTGGCCGCGCCCGGCAGCTTTGAGTTGACCTTGCCGTGGTGAAACTTGATGCCCGGCCCGATCAGGTCAACCACGAAATCCACCGTGCGGGCATTGCGCATCACATCTGCATAGACCTCGGAGACTTCTTCCGGTGACTGCACCCGGCGCAGGGCGGGGCGTTCCGCGCTGTGGCCCGGCTCCAGATCAAACCGCGCCCGCCCGTCGAGGGTCTCGCCATAATCTTCTTCATGGCCGCGGCTTTCGTCCACCCAACCTGCGAACACCTGCCGCAAAGCGCTGAGTTCCTCCGCGCTGACCGCATTTTCCACGGTCAGAACGCCGTCGCGCCAAAACCGGTCAATCTGATCCTGAGTGAGCGTGGTCATCGGGACATCTCCACCTTAAGAATATCTGGTCTATACCAGAAAAATCTGGTATAGACCAGAGAAGATGTTGCGGAATGACAAAACTCATCGGGCCTCTGCCCCGCGCTTCCAGCAGATCGTTGACCGTCTGAGGGATGAGATAGTCGGCGGGCGCTTGCCGCAGCACAGCGCCCTGCCCTCTGAGCGGGCGGTGGCGGACCAGCACGGGGTGAGCCGCATGACGGCTCGGCGCGCTCTGGAGGCTGTGGAGGCGGAAGGGCTCGCCTACACCGCAGAACGCAAGGGGCGGTTCGTCTCCCCACCGCGCCTCAACTACCCGGTCAGCAGCATGGCGAACTTCCTCACCGACGCTGAGGAAAACGGCGTGGACTTGGAGGTCGAGGTGATTGCCGCCCGTGCGTGCTCGGCTGATGCCGCCATGGCGCGTGTTCTATGCGTAGCTGAAGGGGAGGCGCTGTCGGAAGTCACCCGCCTGTTCCTCAATGGAGGCCACGCCACATTTCTGGAGACGGAGTATGTCATCGCCGAGCGCAGTGATCAGCTGCTGAAGGCGCACGATGCCACGTCCAAGCCGTTGGCCGAGCAGCGTTTCAGTCCCTTTGGCCATGACGCTGATATTGTGATCCGCATGCGTCCGCTCAGCGCCGCGGAGGCTGAGTTGCTGGGTCTCTCTGCCAATCAAGCAGGCATTGAAGCTGAGC
>JBCDDQ010000414.1:0-2733 GCA_039180225.1 Pseudomonadota bacterium | reverse complement strand
TGTGGGGATAGTCCTGAGATGCGGAATGTCATGCGGATCCTCCATTTGCTCGTCGGGAAGGTATCAACGCCCGCAGACCTGCGGCCACCCGGAACATGCGGTCAATCGCTACTGACCTTACATAACCTTTACGTAAACGTCACTTGTCAACGCCAAGTCCGCGCCCTAGATAGAGAGCATCATAGCCCGTCCACGTCTCATCGTCTGGTCCCTTTGGATCGTTAGCCGCTGACACCCCAACGCAAGGCGCAAGAGTTTGGGAGATCGACACAACCCCATCACATTCTTGCCCATAAGTCAGAGAGCGCTATGATGAGAGGCCACCGTCCAGGGGAACCTGCCATGTCCAAACCCGAGTTCACCTTCCGGCAACGTTATATCTCACGGCCACTCCTCAACTGGGTGCGCGGTATCCTGCCCCGCATGTCAGACACCGAGCGTGAGGCTCTGGAAGCCGGCACCATCTGGTGGGACGCGGAATTGATGCGCGGCGATCCAGAATTCGCCCAGCTGCTCAACACCCCGCAACACACTTATACAGCAGAAGAGCAGGCCTTCATCGAGGGGCCAACAGCCGAGCTCTGCCAGATGATCGATGACTGGAAGATCACCTTTGAAGACCGGGATATTCCAGAGGAAATCTGGAAATTCGTAAAAGAAAAAGGGTTTTTGGGCCTGATCATTCCGAAGGCCTATGGTGGCAAGGGCTTTTCGGCCTCGGCCAATTCGGAAATCGTCATGAACCTTGCCTCGCGCGGCTCGTCTGCCG
The DNA here is from genome assembly GCA_039180225.1 of Pseudomonadota bacterium. Classification (GTDB taxonomy): domain Bacteria; phylum Pseudomonadota; class Alphaproteobacteria; order Rhizobiales; family CAJQND01; genus JAAEUE01. The sequence continues at coordinate 1,964 of JBCDDQ010000414.1, read as the reverse complement.
CGATCACCGTGGTGGTGCCCAACTCGCTTGGACCTGGCGAATTGCTCATGCTGTTTGGCACCGAAGAACAGAAAGACTACTGGCTGCCACGTCTCGCCGATGGACGCGATGTGCCGGCCTTCGGCCTCACCAGCCAGGATGCCGGCTCCGATGCCACCTCCATGACCGACGTGGGCGTGGTCTGCTACGGCAAGGTGAACGGTAAGAAGACCCTTGGCATGCGGATCAACTGGGCCAAGCGATACATTTCGCTTGGACCCGTTTGCACTGTTCTTGGCCTCGCCTTCAAACTGACGGACCCGGACCGGATCCTCGGCGGGGAGGAAGATCTCGGCATTACCCTTGCGCTCATTCCAACGGACACGCCGGGCGTTGATATCGGTCGGCGCCACTATCCGGGCATGCAAGCCTTCCCCAACGGGCCAAACTGGGGCCGCGATGTATTCGTGCCCATGGACGCCATCATCGGCGGGCAAGAGCGAATCGGTCAGGGCTGGAAGATGCTGGTGACGGCTCTGGCGGCAGGGCGCGGCATCATGTTGCCCGCCATGTCGGTGGCCGGCATGAAGGTCGCGGCGTATTCCACCGGCGCCTATGCGCGGGTCCGCGAACAGTTCAACATTCCGGTCTCCCGCTTTGAAGGCATCCAGGAGGTGGCTGCGCGCATTGCTGGCGATACCTACAAGATGGATGCCGCCCGGCGCCTCACCCTGCAGGCGTTGGATATGGGCGAGAAACCCGCCGTAGTGTCTGCGATCATGAAGTATCACGCCACAGAGCGCATGCGCACCGCCACCAATGATGCGATGGACGTTCACTCCGGCAAAGCGGTGATCGATGGGCCGAAGAACTATCTGTCGTCCGCTTACAGAGCCATTCCGATCGCCATTGCCGTTGAGGGCGCCAACATCATGACGCGCTCGTTGATGATCTATGGCCAAGGTTCCATTCGCTGTCACCCCTTCATTCAGCGTGAGATGGAGGCGGCCCAGAACCCGGACCGGACCCAAGGCGTGCAGGACTTTGACGAGGCCTTGTTCAAGCACATGGGCTATACGATCAAAACGCTATGGCTGGCCGGCGCTCGTGCCTGGACCTTTGGTTTGGTCTCCTCGGCTCCGGTGAAAGGGCCCACGGCGCGCTATTTCAAGCAGATAAAGCGGCTCTCCGCGGCCCTCGCCCTGGTGAGCGAAAGCGCCATGGTGACCATGGGCGGCGCCCTGAAACGCAAGGAAATGATCTCCGCCCGGTTAGGCGATGCCATCTCTGAGCTTTACCTGGCGAGCGCCACCCTCAAGCGCTTCCAGGATACCGGCCAGCCGAAAGAAGATCTGCACTTGGTGCATTATGCAGCGCAATCTTCACTCCATGCCGCCGAGACAGCATTGAGCGAGGTTGTCCGCAACTTCCCCATGCGCCCCGTGGGCTGGCTTCTGAAAGCGATTGTCTCGCCCTTTGGGGTGCGCTGTGCCAAGCCCACCGATGGGCTCGCGCGCAAGACCTCCGACACCTTGTCTGAGCCCACCGCAGCCCGCGACCGGCTGACCGAAGGGATCTTTGTGGCAGAGAACAGTGAACTGGGCCTGCTGGACCGCACCTTCCGGCTGATGGTTGAGCTGGAACCGGTGAAACAGAAAATGCGCAAGGCGCGGGTGAGGACAGCCGAAGAGGCTGAAGAAATGGGCCTTTTGACCGACAATGAAGCCGCCCGCATGGCAGAAGCGCTCACCATGGTGCGCGAAGTGTGCCGGGTTGATGACTTTGCTCTGGAGGAGCTCACAGGCAAACAAACGAGTGAGACCAAAAGGCGCAAAGCGAAGCAAGCAGCTTGAGGCTATCAGGACGGCCACAACGAGAACCTAAGGAGCACGGCACATGGCCTCGAAACCGACTGCCAAGCCGCGGCGCGCAGCGCGCGCGAAGAGTTTGCAGAGCAAGGGACGGCCCGTCTACATTGTCGATGG
>JBCDDQ010000413.1:0-2738 GCA_039180225.1 Pseudomonadota bacterium | reverse complement strand
GGCGCCACGGCGGCGACTATCATCCCCGCTCTGGCGCAGAGGGCAGAGCATGTGACCATGCTGCAGCGCTCGCCCACCTACTTCTACGCAAGACCCAAGGTTGATGAGCTGGCTGAGCAACTGCGCGTGTTGGACATACCGGACGAGTGGACCCACGAGATCATGCGGCGGAAATATCTGCATGAAAGTGCGCTGATCACCCAGCGCTCGTTTGAGGAACCGGACGGGTTGAAGGCTGATCTTTTGGCAGGGGCGCGGGCTTATCTGGGTGAGGATTATGATATCGACACCCACTTCACCCCGCGCTACCGGCCCTGGCGACAGCGGCTTGCGCTGATCCCCGATGGCGACTTGTTCCAGTCGATCCGTGCCGGCAAGGCCTCGGTTGAGACCGACGAGATCGAGAGCCTCACCGAAACTGGCGTCCTGCTCAAATCGGGCAAGAGCTTGGAGGCCGATATCATCGTCTCGGCCACCGGGTTTGATCTGAGCGTTCTGGGTGAAATCGCCTTTGAGATCGATGGGGTGCCGCTGGCCTTTGAGAAGTGCTGGGCGCACCGGGGCATCTTGTTCTCCGGCGTTCCCAATCTGGCCTGGGTATTCGGCTATCTGCGCAACAGCTGGACATTGCGGGCCGATCTGGTCGCCGGCTTTGTCTGCCGTCTGCTCAACCATATGGATGCCCAAGGGGCGTCCGTGGTGATGCCGGGCTTGCGGGCCGAAGATGAGGACATGCCGGAGCTGCCGCTGATTTCGCCAGAGAACTTCAACGCTGGCTATCTGATGCGCTCCATGCACAAGATGCCCAAACAGGGCGACCGCCAACCGTGGATTTTCAGCCAGGACTACACGTTGGAGAAGGACGAGATCCCGGCGGCCGACTTGGACGACGGCACGCTGGTTTACACTTGAGCCTTCTGAGCCTCGGCGAACGCGCGGATGTGATCTGGGCCGATGCCGCAACAGCCACCGATGAAGGCGGCGCCTGCATCCGCCCAGGCGCTTGCGTGCGCGCTGAACTCTTGGGGTGTGCAGATGGCCCGGTGATCCCAGCCATAGCCATCGGTGAACTTGCCTGAATTGGGATAGACCCCGATGGGGCCGTCCCAGTGGGAGCGCACCACATCAAGCGCTGCATCTGTCTCGTCGAGATCGGAATGCATGAGGGTGAGGATCCAGGGGTAATCGCCCTCCATTTGGGTGAGGAGAGGCGGCAGGGCCGCTTCCAGTGACAACTGACCTGTGCTGGTGCCCGTCTTCAGGCCCCTCATGACCGGGCGGCGGTCTTCGTCGAAGACCACCGTGAGGCCGACAGACACCGGCAGGCCGGTGATGGCGGCTGCCTCCATCAGGCACGCGCTGGTCTCCACATCGTGCAGCATTTCCAGAACGATCATGTGGCAATCTTCATCCGCCAGGATGGCCGCCTGGTCGCTGGCGTTTCTGAGGAGCTCGCCATGGGCCGGCAGCCGGCCCCGGTCGCTGCCGATCATGTATGTGGAGATGGATCCGGCAATCCAGCAGGGACCGGCGCCCACGGCCTCAATGGAGGTTCGGCATTGAGCAACAGCATCCCGGTTGAGATCTTCAAATCGGTCCGCCAAACCCACCTCGGCCAGCACATGGCGTGCGGTGGCAAAGGTGTTCGCGATGTGGAGCTCAGCGCCGGCTTCCGCGTAGCTCTTATGGATGGCGGCGACGTCATCGGGGGCCCCAAGGGTTGACGCCACCCAGTCGGTGCTGGCGATGCTGGTGCCGCGGCGATCCAGCTCGGTGCCCATGGCCCCGTCCATGAGGAGGGGCGGGTTTGAGAGCAATGCGGCCAGCCGGGTGTCTGCCATGGTGCGGTTCCTCCTGTGGGCAGCTAAAGCTTTGTGTTTTATAGCATCTTGCAAGCCCGGCGCGATGAGCCTAATCAAGGCGCGTTGCGTACAAAACCAAGAACCTACTTCAAAGACTGGGAGACGAGAGTGATGGGAACTTTACGGAATTGGACATATGCAGGCGCGGCTCTGTTGGGCGTCAGCCTGATCTGCGGCGAGGCGGAGGCGCGCTACACCGGGTCGGGCCCGGCCTGTGTGAGCGGGGTATCCCAAAACGATCGGCTTAACGTGCGCTCTCAGCCGTTTTCCCGCGCCCGCATTCTCGGCTCGCTTGCGCCGGGTCAGTGCGGGATGAACATCGAAGCGGTTGAAGGCAACTGGACCTTCATTCGCGGCAACGACCGGGGGCGCAACATTCAAGGCTGGGTGAACAATCGCTTTCTCAGGGCAGCGTCGGGGCAGGGCGCAAGCCAGGGGGGCGGGTTTCCCGTGCGTGCTGCCTCAGGGGGCGGCATTGTGCGTGGTGGCCCCGGCATGAATTACCGCAAGCTCACGTCTCTGCGCGAGTTCGAGCCGCTTACCGTCATCCGCAATACGGGCGTGATGATGAACGGCTATCCGTGGTTCCAGATCAAGTACAGAGGCGGGCGGCGCGGCTATCAGTGGGGCGGGATCATCTGCTCCACCAACCGTCCATTTAACGGCACCTTTGATACCTGCGCCAACTACCGCGCCTCGCTCCAGGGCAACGCGCAGCCCCAGCAGCCGCAACAGCCGCGGCAAAGACGGCGCCAGGTGGCCTATTCCTGCAACGAGGGGATTCCGTTGAACGTCACCTTTGTTGAGGATGACCGGCAGGACTTCGCCGTCTACACCCACGACAGCGGACCGCAGATCCGGGTGCCGGCCCAACCG
>JBCDDQ010000412.1:0-2778 GCA_039180225.1 Pseudomonadota bacterium | reverse complement strand
GATCCCACGAATGAGCACGAGCGGTACAGTAAAGTTCTTCAATCAGGAGAAAGGCTACGGCTTTATCGCACCCGATGACGGCGGCAAGGACGTGTTCGTCCATGTTTCCGCATTGCAGCGGTCTGGCGTTGCCGGTCTCGACGAAGGCGACAAGGTCACCTTCGATATTGAAGACGATCCGCGCGGTCGCGGCAAGCAGGCTGCAAACATCCAAATGGCCTAAAGGCCCTTGGAGATGACGGGCGGCCCCCTCCGCCCCAGAGAAGTTGAAACGTCGCCGGGCCCACCCCGGCGGCGTTTTTTTTGGCACGAACGCGGGCGGGCCCAGCTGAGGGAAGAGGGCGGCCTGCCCTGTCAAAATTGGGCTTACACATCCTGAATGCTGCCGATAGACTGGCCAGTTCAACCACGACCCGGATCTGAAGCCCCATGACAAATGTCTCCACGCGTGACCCGCTGCTGCAGCCCTATCAGCTGAAACATCTCACCTTGCGCAATCGTCTGATGTCCACGGCCCATGAGCCCAACTATCATCATGATGGGATGCCAGCGGAAAAGTACAGGCTCTATCATGTGGAGAAAGCCAAGGGCGGTATCGCACTCACCATGACCGCCGGGTCGGCCATTGTCTCGCCGGACAGTCCGGCCGCTTTCGGCAATCTGCAGGTCTATAAGGACGAAATCGTTCCGCACATGAAGCGGCTCACCGACGCGTGCCATGAACATGGTGCGGCAGTGATGATCCAGATCACCCATCTGGGACGGCGCACCAATTGGAACCATTCCGACTGGCTGCCCGTTTTGGCCGCATCGCCGGTGCGCGAGCCGGCCCACCGGGCGTTCCCCAAAGAAATGGAAGATTGGGACATTGAGCGCATCATCAAAGATTACGCAAGCGCCGCCCAGCGCATGCAGGCCGGGGGCATGGATGGCATCGAGCTGGAGTGTTATGGCCATTTGATGGACGGCTTCTGGTCGCCGCTCACCAACACACGGGCGGATGAATACAGCACGGAGACCTTCGACAATCGCCTGCGCTTCACCAACCAGGTGCTGGACGCCATTCGCGAGGCGGTGGGCCCGGAGTATATTGTCGGCTGCCGTCTGGTGGCCGATGAAGATAATGTGCGCGGTCTCTCCAAGGCCGATGGCCTGGAAATCTGCCGGCGCCTGGTGGACGGAGGCAAGATCGACTTCCTCAACATTATCCGGGGGCAGGTGGAGCATGATGCGCCCCTCACCAAGGTGATCCCCATTGGCGGCATGCGCTCAGCACCGCATCTTGATTTTGCCGGTGAGGTGCGCGAGGCCACCAAGTTTCCGGTGTTCCATGCAGCGCGCATCTCTGATGTGGCCACGGCCCGCCACGCGGTGGCAGAGGGCAAGCTCGATATGGTGGGCATGACCCGGCCGCACATTGCCGATCCCCACATCGTCAACAAGGTCGCCGAAGGCAAGGAACACACGATCCGTCCGTGCGTGGGCGCCACCTACTGTCTGGATCGGATCTATGAAGGGCATGGCACCTTGTGCATCCACAATCCTTCAACGGGACGTGAGAGTTCAATGCCTCACACGATCGAGCCCGCCGAGGGCGGCCGCCGCAAGGTGGTGATTGTGGGGGCCGGGCCCGCCGGTCTGGAAGCGGCCCGGGTGGCCGGCGCGCGGGGGCATGCGGTTGTGCTGTTTGAAGCAGCCAATGAGCCGGGCGGTCAGATCCGCCTGGCGACGCGGCTCGACCGGCGCAAGGAACTGATCGGGATTGCCGATTGGCGCGCTGAGCGCTGCGAAGAGGCCGGTGTGGAGATGCGGTTCAATATCTTTGCTGACGCCGCCGATGTGCGGGCTCTTGAGCCGGACCTGGTGATTATCGCCACCGGAGGTTTGCCGCAAGCGCCGTCATTGGAGGAGGGGGAGGATCTGGTGGCCTCCTCCTGGGATATTCTGAGCGGTGATGTGAAGCCGGCGGACGATGTGCTGATGTATGACGATAATGGGCAGCATCCGGGTTTCACGGCAGCTGAATTCATCTGCCGCTCCGGGGCCAAGCTGGAGATGGTGTCCCCGGAGCGCTTTTTTGCACCGGACATTGGGGGCATGAACTACGTGCCCTATGCCCAGGCGTTTCAGGAAACGGGCACGGCGATCACCATCAACACGGACGTGCGCGCGGTGCGCCGCAAAGGCAACAAGCTGGAAGTGGCACTGTGGAGCAAGTATACCGGCGGCCCCGTGGGCGCGCGCTTGGTAGATCAGGTGGTGGCCGAGCATGGCACAGCGCCGCTGGACGAGCTCTATTTTGAGCTGAAGGACGAGAGCCGCAACCGCGGGGAGGTGGATTACCAGGCACTGATCGATGGCCGGCCTCAGGAGATCGCCACCAACCCGGACGGCGCGTTCCAGCTCTTCCGCGTTGGCGATGCAGTGGCGTCCCGCAACATCCATGCGGCCATTTATGATGGGCTGAGGTTTATGAAGGACGTCTAAGGCAGATCAAGCGAGCACAAAGTCGAACTCAAACTTTGCCTTGTCTCCTCCCGTCTTCCGGGCCGTTGCCGCCTCTTGTGCTTCTTTGCTGCCCAGCCAGCGGAAAAGACCATCGCGTTCATTGCCTTCATCGCCTGGGAAGTACATCTGGGTGACCAAGGCCGCTCGGCCGCCGCGCACGATGCGGAAATGGATGTGACGGGTGCGGCCCGGATAGAGGCCTGGAAGGACTGTGCGGAAGCGGTAGGCTCCATCCTTGTCGGCCGCCACAGCGCCGAAGCCTTGGAAGTG
>JBCDDQ010000411.1:0-2883 GCA_039180225.1 Pseudomonadota bacterium | reverse complement strand
TGTGATCGAACTCAATGAGGCGTTCGCGGCCCAGGGTTTGGCGGTGTTGCGCCAGCTTGGCGTGGCCGACGATGATGAGAACGTCAATCCGAACGGTGGCGCGATTGCGCTTGGTCACCCGCTCGGCGCCTCAGGAGCACGCATTACGGGAACGGCTGCGCTTGAGCTTAAGGCCCGTGGTGCCAAACGTGCGGTGGCCACCATGTGCATTGGCGTTGGCCAAGGCATCTCTTGCCTTATTGAGGCTGTCTGAGAGGAGCACGCATGCCGCCCCTAAGCGCCACATTGGACCGGTTTGAACCATCGGCCATATCCGAAATCTTCGGCCTTGCGGTCAAACTTAAAGAAGAGGGGCGAAAGATCGCCGATTTTTCCACCGGTGAGCCTGACTTCGATACCCCCGATCACATCAAGCGGGCCGCCCAGCAAGCCATTGACCGTGGGGACACCAAATACACAGCGCTTGAGGGCACCCGCGCCATGCGAGAGGCGGCATCGGCGAAGTTCAAGCGGGACAATAAGCTGAATTATGATCCCGACCAGATATTCGTCCACTGCGGCGCCAAACCGCTGGTGGCAGATGTATTCCGCACCATGTTGAACCCGGGTGATGAGGTGATCGTGCCCACGCCGTGCTGGCCCTCACATCCAGGGTCCGTATTGGCGGCTGGTGGAACTCCGGTCTTCGTGCCGGCAGGCGTTAGCTCAGGATACCGGATCTCGGCAGATCAACTGGCGGCAGTCATAACGCCGCGCACGCGATGTCTTGTGCTGTGTTCACCGTCAAACCCGACCGGTGCTGCGTACACGGCTGATGACCTTGAAGCCTTTGCGGAAGTCTTGCTGAACCATCCGGATATCTGGATCGTCAGCGACGATCTCTATGAGCACATTGTGTTTGACGAGTTCCCATTTGCCACCATCGCCTCTGTGGCCCCGCCGCTCTTTGAGCGCACCATAACCGTCAATGGTGTGTCGAAGGCTTATGCCATGACCGGTTGGCGCATCGGCTATGCCGGTCTGCCCAAGCCCTTTATGGAGGGTCTCTTGAAGCTCTGCTCCCACGCCACCGGAAACCCCAGCTCTATGGGCCAAGCGGCGGCCGTGGCAGCGTTGGAAGGGCCGCAGGATTTCTTGCAGGCCCGGGCACAGATCTATGAGTTCAGACGCGACAGGGCGCTCACCGTCTTGAACCAGGTAGACGGCCTGACGTGCACCATGCCGGAAGGCGCGTTCTATCTCTTTCCAGATTGCAGCCGGATCTTCGGCCGCAAGACACCTGACGGAGAGCAGATTACAAACTCCGTTGAATTCTGCCGTTACCTTTTGGAGCACTGGGATGTGGCCACGGTTCCCGGATCCGCTTTCCAAGCCGAAGGCTGCTTCAGGATCTCTATCGCGGTTGCGGACGGTGAAGTCGACCGTGGCTGCGATCTCATCCGGCAAGCCTGTGCGGCCTTAGCTTGAAGCATCCGGGTTACTCGTTCTATGCTGTGGGTGAACCGAATCGCGCGCGCAGTCCCGTGCGATCGGATGCTCAAGGAGCCCCTTATGACCTTTAGATCGCCATTTGATTTCAACGACATGATGAGAATGTTCGACCCGGACAGCGTCGCCAAAATGTTCGATCCCAGAAACATGATGGCCGCCTTTGAGCCGCAGAAGCCGAAAGGTCTGGATCTGGCCGGCATCATGGAAAGCAACCGTCGCAACTTCGAGGCGGTACAAGCCGCCAATAAGGCAGCAGCGGCGGCAAACAAAGACTTTTACGAAAAGCAGATTGCCGTCTTCAATGAATTGATGAGGGGGGCGGCCGAGCAGATCAAAACCCTGGGCTCTGCGCCGCCGGAGGAGATTGCGCAAAAACAAGCGGAGATCTATGGCGCGGCGGTGGAAAAATCTCTCGCCATAATGACCGAGCTTGCCGACACAACACGGCGGGCCAATGAGGACGCGTTCTCCTCAATCCAGGATCGCGTGGAGAAGGCCATCAGGGATCTGGGCCGTATGTGAGGTTTAGGGCGTGGCCCCACTGAGACTGTCTGTGGTGGGGGCCGGGTTGGTGGGCCAGCGCCATGTGAGCGCCATCACCAGATCCGAAGATGCAGTTGTCGCTTCCATTGTCGACCCTTCTGACAGCGCCCAGCAGTTTGCCACTGATGGAGGGTATTCCCGGCATCAGAGCTTGGAGGCACTGCTTTCCGCAGAGCGTCCGGACGGGATCATCATCGCAACACCTAATGCGCTGCACCTGCCCCAGGGTTTGGAGGTCTTGGATGCGGGCATCCCGGCGCTGATAGAAAAGCCGCTGGCCGATGATGCGGCCTCTGCAGCAAAGCTCGTGGCGCAGGCCGAAGCGTGCGGCGTGCCTTTATTGGTGGGGCACCACCGCCGGCACAATCCCATCATCCAGGCCGCAAAGGAGAAAATCTCCAGCGGCGCGCTCGGCGAGATCGTGGCGGTGAACGGCATGTGCTGGCTCTATAAGCCGGACGATTATTTCAACACAAAGTGGCGCACGCAAAAGGGGGCCGGTCCCGTCTTTATCAACCTCATCCATGATGTTGATCTCATGCGCCACCTGGTGGGAGAAATCACCGCCGTTGAAGCCTTTCACGCCAATGCGGTCCGCGGCCAGGAGATTGAAGACACCAGCGTCATCATTCTGCGGTTCGCCAGCGGCGCCTTGGGAACCCTGAGCGTGTCCGATACGATTGTTGCGCCCTGGAGTTGGGAGCTGACAGCAGCAGAAAACCCAGCCTATCCGGAGACAGCGCAGAGCTGCTATTTCATCGGAGGTACGCACGGTTCGCTGGAGCTGCCGGGTTTGAACGTTTGGGCTCACGAGGGCCACAGAAGCTGGTGGGAGGCCATTCACCAGAC
>JBCDDQ010000410.1:0-2915 GCA_039180225.1 Pseudomonadota bacterium | reverse complement strand
GGCGGCATAGACGAACTTCTCCGCTCCCGCTGCGCGCGCGCCTTCCAGCACCCGCACCGTGCCCTGAACGTTGACCGACATATATTCAATCGGCTGCTCGATGGAGGGCACAATGTCGCCAATCCCGGCAAAATGAATGATATAGTTCACATCCCGGAAAATCGATGCGTCCGGCGCCAGATCGCGGATATCCGCCCACTCACAGCTGAGCGCAGGGTTGCTGCGGTGATGGTTCAGATTGCGCTCATGACCACCGGCCAGATTGTCCACCACGCGCACGGTCATGCCTCGTTCAAGCAATACATCCACCATGTGCGAGCCGATGAAGCCGGCACCGCCGGTGACCAGGACTGTCTTTGTCTGGGACATGACTTAGGTTCCGTTCTTAGCGCGCTGAAGGGCACCTGCGGGTGCAGATGCCCTTTGCGGTGTGTGGTGCATGCACCGGCGCAGGTCCGGGAGGAGAGGGGGGTGCCTTAGGCCGCGTTGAGCTTTTTCAGGGTCTTAACGTTGTAATACCAGTCGTTGCTCATGCTGTCCGGCAGCTTGCCGGCCTTAAACGCCTTACACAGGTCGCGAACCGCATCCTCGATGGAGTGGGAGATCTTAAAGCCCAGCTCGTTCTGAATCTTATCGGAATTGATATGGTAGGAGCGGATATCGTCCGTCGGGGTGGTGACGATCTCGATGTTGCCTTTCTCCGGCATTTCCTCTTCTACGATGCGCTTGACGATTTGGGCAATTTCCATGATCGACATGTTTTGGAAGCCGCAGTTGAACGTCTTTCCTGCGATCTTCTCATCTTCGATGTGCACCAGTTTGCGATAGAGGTCACACATATCCTGGATATGCAGGTTGGGGCGAAGCTGGCTGCCGCCGAAAACGGTGATCTTGCCATTTGTGATGGCGTGGTTGGTGAGGATATTCACGGACAAATCAAGCCGCTGCCGCGGAGCATAGCCGCACAGGGTGGCCGGGCGGATTACGCAGCACACGAAGTCATCGCTCATATGGCTGAACAGAACCGGCTCGCACTTGCCTTTGTACTCATTGTAGAGCGTGAGCGGGACCAGCGGGTGATCTTCGGTCACGTCCGGGGCGTCTGATACGCCGTACACGGAGCTTGAAGAGGCATAGATGAAGCGTTTTACGCCGGCCTCTTTGGCAGCAACCACCATAGGCTCAAAGGCATCCAGGTTGATTGTGGTGCTTAGGCTCTCGTCAAGCTCAAAGCTGGCATCGTTGGAGATGCAGGCAAGATTGATCACCATATCCGCGCCCTCGTAGGCCTGGCGCAGCTGATCGACGTTGCGGATATCACCTTTGATCATCTTGAAGTTGGGATTGTCGTGCGGCAGGAAATGGTCACCGAAATAGCAGATGTCGAAGGCGGTCACTTTGTGGCCGTCTTCCAAAAGTTGCGGGCATAACAGGGAACCAACGTAGCCGGCTCCGCCCAATACGCAGATGTGTTTCATGATCTGATGGTCCGTCTTTTGATCAGTCTTGCAATGCGCCGCGAAACGGGCGCTGTCAGGTGAAGATGCGCGCGTTACAAGTTGTAGCCGGCGCTTGAGGCGTCCCGGTAGAACATCTCCACCGTTTCGCGTGAATAGTCGTCCAGGTCTTTGCCAACCAGGGAGAGTTTTGCCAACAGGCTATTGGTGACTGTGATGATATGACACCCCATCCAATCTGCCTGGAAAATGTTCAACAACTCCCGTGGAGAGGCCCACAGCAGCTCTGCCTTTGGCCGTGATTTCAGCAAATTGAGCGCCTCGGTCATGTGGGGCACAGGGTCCCGGCCCGTATCAGCGACGCGTCCGGCAAACACGGAGACGATGGCGCCGGTTGAGGGGTCAAGCGCTTCTGCGACGTCTTTCACCTGTTCCAGGGTCATCATTGCCGTCACATTCACCACCACACCTTGGGCAGACAATTTTTTGATGAGGGGTGCCGATTTCTCGCCCTTGGTGTTCGTGATCGGTATTTTCACGTTCACATTGTCGCCCCATGAGGCGATTTTCAGGGCCTGCCGTTCCATTTCATCGAATTCGTCGGCAAACACTTCCAGCGACACCGGCTTGTCCTGAATCTTCTCCAGCAATTCACGGGCAAACTTTTCGTAATCGTCCACGCCCGCCTGACGCATCAGTGTGGGGTTTGTGGTGAACCCCCGGATATCCGGATTGGCATACATGTCCAGTATGCCTTGCATGTCTGCCCCGTCCGCAAATACTTTGATTTGCAGGTCTTTTGCACTCACCATACTTCACATTCCCTCATTTGGAGGCGTCGGCCACAATCCAAGTGGCAGCCTCACTCACCGAGTTGACCGTGGCCCTTTGACCCGTTGCCATCAACTCGCTGGTGTAACCCAGATCTATGAAGACGCATGCGCACCCCGCGGCCAGCCCCGCCTCCACATCGCTCGCGCGATCGCCCACCATATAGCTGGACTCAAGGTCAATGTTCCAGCGCTTTGCAGCGCTCATCAACATACCAATTCCTGGTTTTCGGCGGTCCGTTGGCAAACCCTGCGCCTGATCGCGGGTTTCGGTTGCAACCTCCACATCATCCACTGGCATGGCGTTGCACAAACGCGCGTGCATTTCATCAATGACGCTTCGGTCCACTAAACCTGCGCCCACATCCGGCTGATTGGTCACCACGATGAGGACAAACCCCGCCGCTTTCAGCTGTTTCACAGCAGCTGGCGCATGAGGATAAAACTCCAGAGCGTCAAGAGTTCTTGGTGCATAGGAACGGCCATCGCGGAATATCGGAACAGTCAGAACACCGTCTCGGTCGAGAAACACTGCGCGTTTCAGCCCGCTTGCCATCGCTTAAAGGCTCACCATTTGGTGGCTTGTACCTGAAGCACCGGGCTTGAAACCAGGTTTGTCTCTGGATCT
>JBCDDQ010000409.1:0-2974 GCA_039180225.1 Pseudomonadota bacterium | reverse complement strand
TGGTCCAGATCTCGTGCTGATGGTGCCCCCACCCGTCATCGCAGTTCACTCCCCCGTCTTCCCCGCGAACGCGGGGACCCAGGGGCTGCAGAGTTCCCTCGCTTCTGGGTCCCGGATATTTTGCTTAGCGCAAAATTCCGGGATGACGGTTTTGCCGCGTCCTTGCGCACGCGAGGACCTTCTGAGCCAAAGGGAAAGGTGAGAGCTATGGGCCCTCGCGTTCGCAAGGGCGCCGGATGACGGTTTTGGGGCGGTGTGTTGCCTGAAACCAGGCCATATCAGCCCGTTCAGGCGTGAGGTGTTCGTGCGCCGGTTCGTGTGCCATACTCCAAGACATCAGCCGCGGTGGCGGCGGCTGGATGCTTATGGGGAGAACTATGGCCTTTGAAGTCTTTGCGGTGGGAGCCGCCTTTGTTTTCGGCGTTTTGGCGCGGCAGGTAGGCCTGCCTCCGCTGGTGGGGTTTCTGGGCGCCGGGTTCGTCATCAACGCGCTAGGACCGCGTTTCGGGATGCCCACGGCCACCGGGCCGATCCTGGAATACCTGGCCAACTTCGGTGTCCTGCTGCTCCTTTTCACCATCGGGTTGAAACTCAAGCTCAAGCAGATCGGCGAGCCCCACGTGGTGGGCGGGGCGATCTTGCATTTCATCTTATCCATTGCGCTCTTTGCTCCCATTGCCTGGCTGCTGTTCACCGACGACTGGACCGTGGCGCTGCTGATCGGCATTGCGCTGGCCTTCTCCTCAACCGTGCTGGCGGCCAAGATGCTGGAGGTCAAGCGCGAGCTCGGCATTTTCCATGGCCGCACCTCGATCGGCATTCTGATCGTCCAGGACATTATCGCCCTGGTGGTCCTGGCGATTTTTGCCGGCAAGTTGCCGGGCCCCTGGGCGCTGCTCATATTCGCAACGCCGCTCTTGCGGCCGGTCCTCTTCAAGATGCTGGATCTGGTGGGGCACGACGAAGTGCTGGTGCTCCTCGGCATGGCGCTCAGTTTCATCATTGGCGGTGTTGGCTTCCAGATGATCGGCCTGAAAGGCGAAATCGGCGCGCTGGTTATGGGGCTCCTGCTCTCAACGCATCCACGTGCCAGCGAGCTGTCGGAATCCCTCTGGTCCTTGAAGGAAGTGTTCCTGATCGGCTTTTTCCTGTCCATCGGCATGTCCGGCCTGCCCGATTGGAATTCCCTCCTCTTTGCGATCGTCCTGGGCGTCCTGCTGCCGCTCAAGGGCCTTTTGTTCTTCTTCCTGCTGGTGGGCTTCAAGCTCAGAGCCCGCACCTCGTTCCTGGCGGCGGTGTCGCTCACCGCCTATAGCGAGTTCGGCCTCATCGTGGCGGCCGGCATTCCCGCAGCGCAAGGCTATCTGGTGCCGCTGGCCATCGCGGTCTCGGTGTCATTTGTCGTCGCTGCGCCGGTCAACCGCTTCGCCCACCCCTTGTACGAGCGCCTGCAACACACCCTGGCGCGCTTTGAACGCAAAACCCGGCACCCGGACGAAGTGCCCCAAGAGCTGGGCGATGCCAACGTGATCGTGTTCGGCATGGGACGGACCGGCTTGGCGGCGTATGAGGCCCTGGAGGAGGACGGCAAGCGGCCCGTGGGTCTGGATGCAGACACCTACAAGGCCCAAGGCCACATGGAAGCCGGTCGTAATGTGATCTTTGCCGACGCAGAAGACATCAACTTCTGGAACTCTGTGGATTTGAGCCAAATCGAGGCGGCGGTCCTGGCGATGGACGACATTGAAGCCAAGCTGATCGCCGCCCGCACCTTGCGTGCGCAAGACTTCAAAGGGCCCATCGTCAGCCATGCCCTTTACGCCGAACACGTGGCCAGGATCGCCGAAGCCGGAGCCGATGAGACCTACCTGACCATGCAGCAGGCCGGCCGCAGCCTGGCCGCCCGCGCGGTGGAGGCCCTTGCGCCTCAAAGCGCTGAGGGGTGAGCCATGAGCCCATCCGAGCCGGCCTTCACCGGCAGATGTCTGTGCGGCGCGGTGCGCTTTAAAGGCGAGCCGTGCATGCTGTACCGCTCCTCGCCCGATGCGCAGCGCGGCGCCCTGCAGCGTGGGACCCGTCGCGGCGAAACCGTAAACCGGTTCATGGGAATGGGCGTGCGTTAAGCACAATATTTACCAAAATAAGCAAGTTTCAGATGTAACTCTTGCATTTTCGTATTTTCCTTATTAGGAAAGTTTCTATGGGTGATGTCTTCAAAGCCTTGGTTTCAGAGCCACGCCGGAGAATCCTGAACCATCTGGCCGGTGGCCCCATGACGGTTGGTGAGATTGCCAAGCACTTCGACATGGAGCTGCCCTCCATCTCCAAGCATCTGTCCGTCCTGCGCGAGGCCGAGCTGATCCGCCAACAGAAGCGGGGACAGCACGTGATCTACTATTTGGCGGCCGATAACATTGCGAACACGCTTTACGGCTTTCTTACGCCGTTCTGTCCGGACGCGCGGGCGATCGCTCAGGAGCGCAAGCTTGATAATCCCGATGCGGTTGAGGACAAACCAGACAAAGGGTCTGAGAGATGAGGCCTTGGATCATTCTTGCCGTGACCGTGGTCACAGCGCTTCTGGCGCGGGTGCTTATCCAGGCCGGCCTAAACCAGGTGGCCGCGTTTTATGTCGGTCTGCCCATGATCGCCTCCACGGTGCTGTTCTGGACGGACACGGCCGAGCGCCGCGTGATTTGGCGCAACCATGTGGGCGAGGCGACGCTGGTCCTGTGTTTCACAGCGCTCGTGCTGTTTGAGGGCTTTTTGTGCTTCATCTTTGCAGCACCGATTTACTACCTGGCAGTGGGGATCGCTTTTTTCATCAACCTGCAGATTTTCAAGCTGAAAACCCGGAAGGGCAACAGGGCCATGGCGGCAACGCTGCCCCTGCTTGCGCTGATCTTGAGTGCTGAGGGTTTGACGGCTGCAACCACTTTGGACCGGCAAAATGAAACCACGTATCGCGCCATCT
>JBCDDQ010000408.1:0-3011 GCA_039180225.1 Pseudomonadota bacterium | reverse complement strand
TCACCTGGCAAGCAAACCACGTGTCATCAGGATAGAACGTTTTTGAAGGTAAGCTGGGGCGGGCCGAGGGCAGGGAGTAGACATGGCTGAATCAAAATCAACGCTTGGGCGGGAACTGGCCATCGAATTGGCGCGGGTCACCGAGGTGGCGGCCGTGGCGTCGGCACGCTTAAGGGGGCGAGGGGACGAAAAGGCTGCAGATCAGGTGGCCGTAGATGCCATGCGCACTGAGTTGAACGGCTTGGATATTGACGGCACCGTGGTGATCGGCGAGGGCGAGCGTGATGAAGCACCCATGCTGTACATTGGTGAAAAGGTGGGGACCGGCAAGGGCCCCAAGGTGGATATCGCGCTGGACCCGCTGGAAGGCACGACGTTGACGGCAAAGGCCATGGCGAATGCCCTGACGGTGATTGCCTTAGCGGAAGGCGGCACGATGCTGCACGCCCCAGACACCTACATGGAAAAGATAGCGATCGGCGGGGGCTATGAGCCCGATCTTGTCGACCTCGATGTGACGCCGGAGGAGAACATCCGCCGGCTGGCCGATGCCAAGGGCGTGGCCACCAACGAAATCACGGCCTGCGTTCTTGACCGGCCGAGGCACGCCAAGATCATCGACGCGGTGCGCAGCGTCGATGCGTCTGTTCTGCTGATCACCGATGGTGATGTGGCCGGTGTTATCGCCACCACCAAGCCCGAAGACACCGGCGTCGATATCTACATGGGGATCGGCGGAGCGCCCGAAGGGGTTCTGGCGGCCGCGGCACTGCGCTGCACCGGTGGTCAGATGCAAGGCCGACTGGTCACCTCAAGCGCTGAACAGAAGGCCCGCGCAGCCAAGATGGGGGTGGAGGATTTTGAGCGCAAGTTCACCATGAACGAGATGGTGGCCGGCGATGTCCTGTTCTCCGCAACCGGCGTAACCTCCGGCTCGATGCTGCAGGGCGTGAAGTTCAACAATGGCACGATCACAACGGAAACCCTGGTGATGCGTGCGGCCAGCGGAACCCAAAGGTGGATTAAGGCCCAGCACCGGGCTGACAAGTTTGCTTGATCCAGGATGGTGATGAGCACGCCTGAGAGACGCTTTTTTCTTGAGGTTGACCAATCGGTATCCGGCCGCAGCTGGACACCAAGAGCGCTCTCGCCGCGCAACGCCGAAGCCATCTCCCAGAAAACCGGTTTGCCCGAGCTGCTGGGCCGGGTGCTGGCGGCACGGGACGTACTGGCGGAGGACGCTGAAGCGTTTCTGACGCCAAGTCTGCGTTCGTTGATGCCCGACCCAAGCTCGCTGCAGGATATGGACAAGGCCGCCGCCCGCATCGCCAAGGCCATCCGGGACAAAGAGCAGATTGCGGTGATCGGCGACTATGATGTGGATGGCACCACATCATCCACGCTTCTGCTGCAATATCTGAAGTCCGTCGGCCATAGTGCCGATATCCACATTCCGGACCGCTTGAAGGAAGGCTACGGACCGAACCGTGCTGCAATCTCCAAGCTGAAAGATCGGGGTGCTGAGCTGCTGGTGACGGTGGATTGCGGGATCCGCTCGCACGACCCCCTGAGCCATGCCCAGGAGCTGGGGCTGGAAGCCATCATCGTGGATCACCATCAGGCCGACGAGGATCTGCCGGCTGCAGTTGCAGTGGTGAATCCAAACCGGCTGGACGATGTGTCCGGCCAGGGCCACCTGGCCGCTGTGGGTGTGACGTTTCTTTTGGTCGTTGCTGTAAACCGCGAGCTGCGGAACACCGGATGGTATGCCGCTGAAGGCAAAGAAGCACCTGACTTGCTGAACTGGCTTGATCTGGTGGCGCTGGGGACTGTGTGTGATGTGGTGCCGCTCACCGGCCTCAACCGGGCTTATGTCACGCAAGGGCTGAAGATGATGAGCCGGCGCCGCAACGTGGGAATTGCTGCGCTTTCCGATACGGCCCGCCTGAGCCGCACGCCAGATGTGCACGCCCTGTCATTTGTACTCGGCCCTCGGCTCAACGCGGCAGGGCGCTTAGGGCGCTCTGAACTCGGCATCTCTCTCCTCTCAGCCACGGAGCGGGGGGCTGCGAGCCAGGCCGCACAAGAGCTTGAGCGCCTCAACAAGGAACGCCAGCAGATTGAGCTGGAGCTGGTTGAAGCGGCAGTTGGCCAGGCCGAACGTGCGCTCGGTGAAACCGCCTCTTTGCCCGTGCTGGTGGTTGCCGGCGAGAACTGGCATCCGGGTGTGCTAGGCTTGGTGGCG
Organism: Pseudomonadota bacterium; assembly: GCA_039180225.1. Taxonomy (GTDB): domain Bacteria; phylum Pseudomonadota; class Alphaproteobacteria; order Rhizobiales; family CAJQND01; genus JAAEUE01. The sequence continues at coordinate 766 of JBCDDQ010000408.1, read as the reverse complement.
AGCCGCCTCAAGGAGCGCTTCCACAGGCCATCCATTGCGCTGGGCCTTGCGCAGACAGGCGAAGCCACAGGATCAGGCCGCTCCATTCCTGGGGTTGATCTCGGGGCATCCATTGCCCGCGCTGTGGAAGGCGGCATTTTGCTGAAAGGCGGCGGCCACGCCATGGCCGCTGGCATGAGCCTGAAAAACACGGATCTGGGGGCATTGCGCGCGTTCTTGGAGGATGATTTGCGTGAGGTGGCTGAGGTGGCCATGGCGGACGCCGCGCTGGAAGTGGACGGGGCACTCTCTGCGAGCGGGGCGACAATGGAGCTCATCGATCTTCTCCACAAAGCTGGTCCTTACGGGGCGGGCAATCCCCAGCCGATTTTTGCCTTTCCCGCACACCGGATCGCCTATGCCGACCTTGCCGGCAAAGATCATGTGCGCTGCCAACTGATGGCCGGTGACGGGGCGCGGCTGCAGGCCATCGCCTTTCGTTCCGTCGACACGGCCATGGGCGAATTGCTGCTGTCCGAACGCCAGCTTCCGCTCCATGTGGCTGGACGATTGGTGGCAAATGACTGGGGCGGATCGCGCAAGCCCCAGCTATTGATCGATGATGTGGCGATCCCGAAAGTCCGGTGAAAATTGCTTTGCAAGAGCCCTTGCAATTCGCGAAAACAGTCGTTAGAGAGGGGCGCTTGACGCGTCTGCGGGCCCTTCGTCTATCGGTTAGGACGCCAGGTTTTCAACCTGGAAAGAGGGGTTCGATTCCCCTAGGGCC
>JBCDDQ010000407.1:0-3024 GCA_039180225.1 Pseudomonadota bacterium | reverse complement strand
GACCCCTTGACCTGATATGGATGCCAAAACAGCGGATGTTGCGCGCGAGCGCATCAGTTTTGTGGGCCGTGACGGCAATGTGATTGCGGCTGATCTTCACCCGTCGGCCCAAACCCCGGCACACGGGATCGTGCTCATGGTCCATGGCGGCGGACAGACACGCCACTCCTGGCGCGGCAGCTCAAACCTTTTGGCGCAAAGTGGCTGGACCGCGATCACAATGGACCAGCGCGGTCATGGCGATAGTGCTTGGGCAGATGATGGCGATTACGATTTTCTTGCCTTTTCCGGGGATTTAACCGCAGTTTCTGATCAGATTACTGAGCGGTATGGCACCAGGCCCGTCCTGGTTGGCGCATCCCTGGGCGGCATTGCGGCCATGCTTGCCGAAGGCGAGAGTGCCCGCGAGGTGCTGTCTGCGGTCATTCTGGTGGACGTGACGCCGCGGCTGAGGCTGGCCGGGGTGGTGAAGATACTCGGGTTCATGAGTGAGCGGGCCGAGGACGGCTTTGCCAGCCTTGAGGAGGCGGCCGAGGCCATTGCGCGCTATCTGCCGAACCGGCCCAAGCGCACGGACACGTCCGGCCTTGCCAAGAACCTGCGACAGGGCGAAGACGGGCGCTACCGCTGGCACTGGGACCCGCGGTTCCTGGATTCGCGCCGGCGCCACGGCACACCGGAAGCGCGCGGCGAGCTGCAAAAGCAGCTTGAAGACGCGGTCAGGTCCATATCGGTGCCGTTGATGCTGGTGCGTGGGCGCCAGTCTGAACTGGTGGACGATGAGATGGTGACCGAGTTCTTGGAGCTTGCGCCTCATGCCAAGGTGGCCGACGTGAGCGAAGCCGGACACATGGTGGCTGGGGACAAGAATGACGTGTTCACCAGCGCAGTGCTGGCGTTTTTGAACGAGATCTGAAATACAGAGAGAAGCGCACGTTTTCTCAACCGGCTTTCAGCACTCAGTAGATGTTCTCTTCCGTCCTAATTGCCAATAGAGGTGAAATCGCCTGCCGCATCATCCGCACCGCAAAGCGGATGGGTATGCGCACCATCGCCGTCTACTCAGAACCAGATGCAGACGCGCTGCATGTGCAGCTTGCCGATGAAGCCCATTTGATCGGTCCTGCCGATGCGGCGCAAAGCTATCTGGATCAGGCCAAGATCCTCAAGGTGGCAGCCGACACGGCGGCCCAGTGCATTCATCCGGGCTACGGCTTTCTGTCCGAAAATGCCGAGTTTGCCGCAAAGTGCGCTGCATCCGGCGTGAAGTTTGTGGGCCCGCCAGCGGATGCCATCCGGGCCATGGGGCTGAAAGATGCCGCCAAGGCGCTGATGGCCGAGGCCGGTGTGCCGGTGGTTCCAGGTTACATGGGCGACAGCCAGGGTGCCAAGTTCCTGGAATTGGAGGCCGACAAGATCGGCTATCCGGTGTTGATCAAGGCGGTGGCCGGCGGGGGCGGCAAGGGCATGCGCAAGGTGGCCCGGTCGCGGGAGTTTGCGGCCGCGCTTGATGCGTGCCGTCGGGAAGCCAAGGCCTCGTTCGGTGATGACCGGGTGCTGATCGAGAAGTTCGTGGAAAAGCCGCGGCACATTGAGGTGCAGGTGTTCGCCGATGCCCATGGGCACGCGGTACACCTGTTTGAGCGGGACTGCTCGCTGCAGCGGCGCCACCAGAAGGTGATCGAAGAGGCGCCCGCGCCCGGCATGACCGATGACATGCGCAGCGCCATGGGCGAAGCGGCGGTGCTGGCGGCCAAGGCGGTGGGCTATGAGGGGGCGGGGACGGTGGAGTTCATCGTCGACACATCCAAGGGCCTGCGACCGGACGGCTTCTTCTTCATGGAAATGAACACCCGCCTGCAGGTGGAGCATCCGGTGACAGAGATGATCACCGGTATGGATCTGGTCGAGCAGCAGTTCCGGGCGGCGTCCGGCGAGCCTTTGCGCTTTTCTCAAGGCGATTTGACCATTGGCGGCCACGCGGTTGAGGCGCGGCTTTATGCCGAAGATCCGCTCAACGGATTTCTGCCCCAGGCCGGGCGGCTCTTAAGGCTGTCCTGGCCCCAGCAGATCCAGGGGCTGCGCGTGGACACCGGCGTGGCTGAAGGGGCCGAGATCAGCCCGTTTTACGATCCCATGATCGCCAAGGTGATCGCCCATGGCGGCACGCGGGCGGAGGCCATTGAGCGGCTGGTCCAGGGGTTGCGCGGCACGGAAGTGATTGGCCTTCGCACAAACCTGGCCTTCCTGACCGGACTTTTGGAGCACCAGGCGTTCGGCGCTGCGGATCTGGACACCGGCTTCATCGATACCCATTGGAAGGAGATTGTGCCGCCTATCTGGAAGGAGCGCGCGATCGCCGCTTCGGTGCTTTCGGCCTATGATTACATGTGCGGGCTGCGACAGCGCCAGGGCGCGGCCGGGAGCCCGTGGGATCTCGCCGCGGGATGGAGCTTTGCCGGTCTCAGCCGGCGCGAACGGTTGCATCTGGTGCTGGATGGCACCGAAACGGTCGCGGCCATTGAATGGGGCCAGGCAACGCGTCTTTCCGTCTCCACCGAAGAGGCATCCCTTGAGATGCTGGTTGAGAACGTTGAGCTTGAGAACGGAAGGCTCAGTGCCATCTACAAAGACGCCGTTCTGGAAGCCAGCTGCCTGCGGGTGCCCGATCAGGACAAGCTGATGATCGTCACCAACGACCGGGTGATGATGGAAGCTGAGTTCCAGGATCTGACGGCCCGCGATGAAGGGGCAGGGGCAGGCGGCAACCTTATCCGCGCACCCATGTCGGGCCGGATCATCGGTCTTCAAGTGCGTGAGGGCCAGAAAATTGCCGCAGGCGCGCCGGTGGCCATTCTGGAAGCCATGAAAATGGAACACACCCTTACCGCTGGACTGCGCGCCGTGGTGAAGGAGGTGAACGCCGCTGAGGGCGATCAGGTGGAGGAAGGTCAGGTTCTGGTGGTGCTGGAGCCGCAGGAGTAATCCACAAGCACTAAGGCTTGGCAGCTTTTAATCGGGCCG
>JBCDDQ010000406.1:0-3036 GCA_039180225.1 Pseudomonadota bacterium | reverse complement strand
TCATGGCCATTCTGGACATCCAGATTGTGGCCACATCCTTGCCGGCCATCAGAGATGCTCTGGCGATCGAGCCAGAACGGATGAGCTGGATTCAGACGTCCTATTTGATAGCTGAGGTGATCGCGATCCCACTCACCGGGTTCCTGTCGCGGGCCTTCAGCTTGCGAAACCTGTTTCTGGGGGCGCTTTCCATATTCACGCTGGCCTCGATCGGGTGTGCCTACAGTCCTGATTTTGCAACCCTGATCGGGTTCCGGATTGTCCAGGGGCTTTCAGGCGGCTGCCTCATTCCGTTGGTGTTTTCCGCTGTGTTCTTAATGTTTCCGGTGCGCTGGCAGGGCCTTGCCACCACCATCGGAGGGGTGCTTGCGGTGCTCGCCCCCACCATCGGTCCGACGGTGGGCGGCTATATTACACAGACCTACAGCTGGCCGTGGCTGTTTCTCATCAACGTGCTGCCGGGTGTGCTGGCCCTGGCGGCCGGGGCGGCCTTTGTGGTGAAAGGGCCGCGCGAGGCGGGCCTGTTGCGGCGTTTGGACTGGCTTGGTCTGGGTGCGCTGGCGCTGGGGCTGGCCTCCTTGGAAATCGCGCTTAAAGAAGCGCCTGAGCGGGGCTGGACGTCCGTATTCATTCTCGGTTTGCTTGGGACGGTGGTGATCATGGGCGCCGGGTTCCTGGCGCGCTCCATGCGCCATGGAGACCCTCTTGTGGACCTGAGGCTCTTCAAAGACCGCAACTTTGCCATTGCCTGCACGTTGAGCTTCATCTTCGGCATGGGCCTTTTCGGCTCGGTCTACATGATGCCTGTGTTTTTGGGGCTTGTGCGCGAGCATGGGCCTTTGGACATCGGGCTGATCATGCTGGTCACCGGGGTTGCCCAGTTGGCCTCAGCGCCCATTGCCGTGCAGCTTGAACAGCGTTTTGATGCGCGCCTGCTGACGGCCGGAGGCTTCTTGTGCTTCGCCGTGGGGCTCGCCATGAGCTACTTCCAGACGGTCACCACGGACTTTGATGAGATGTTCTGGCCGCAGGTGGTGCGCGGAGCGGCGATCATGTTCTGCCTTCTGCCCCCCACGCGGATCGCGCTTGGCATGCTTTCAGAAGCCAAGGTGCCGGACGGGAGCGCCTTGTTCAATCTGATGCGCAATCTGGGTGGGGCGATCGGCATCGCGCTGATCGACACCGTGTTGTGGCAGCGCGCGCCCGTATTGGGCAAAGAGATCGGCATCAAGCTTCTGGAGGGCGAGGAGAGCGCTTTGGCGTTTGCCAACATGACCGTCTATGACATTCCGCCTCCCGGCTTCGTGCCGCCGGAGCAAATGCTGGAGACCATCCGCCCACAAGTGGAGGCGGCCGGTCTGACGGCCGCCATGAACGAGGCATGGTTGATGGTGGCGGTGTTCACCTTCGCAGGTCTGGCTCTGCTGCCCTTCGCCACACGCCAGGACCGGGATGGCGCCTAACGCGCCTTGCCCTCTCATCTTTTAGTTTTTCAGTGCCGCCTCAGCCATCTGGGCGATGCGTTCGCGCAGCGCCACCAGATAGCCCGTGTCTTCATCCTGCCTGTGATAGAACAGCCATAAGGATTGCTGAAGAACCGTTCCGCCGACCGCGGTCAACCCGGCGGTTTTGTCTGCCACCAAACGTGGCAGCATGGCTTTGGCCGCGCCGCAGGCTACCAACTGGCACAATTCCTCAAACCGGGTTGCGCGATAGCGGATCCCATCCGTGCCGGCAAGTTTGGCTTGCGCATCTGATCCGGTGGTCCGTCTGGTGCCCTCCGGGACGCCGGCCCAGGGGAGAAGCTCAGGATCACAGGTGGACGCGCAGTAAACCGCATAGCTGATTTCGCCCAAGGGGACAGCGCGCACAAGGTTGGTGGCCGCCACGTCATCATTGGGATCGTCTTCGATGCGCAGCGCAATATCCACCTCACGGCGCGACAGGAGCCTCTTGTCAGAGGTTCCGATGAGTTCTGCATTGATCCTCAGATTTTGGATGAGGTCTTTTAGCCGTGGCGCCAAAAGGTGCAGCACCAAAAAGGGGGGAGCCGTGATGCGCACCTCGCGCCAGATTGTTCCCAAATCGCCGCTGGCCGCTTCATCGCCCAGGCCGCGCAGGGCCTCGGCGGCGGCCTCGATCTTGGGCAGCAGATCCTCGCATTGGGAGGTTGGAAACAGCCGGTCGTTCTGGCGCACAAACAGCTTGTACCCAAGTTGGCGCTCCAACACCTTTATCTTGCGCCCAATCGTGGTTGGGTCCACTTGAAGCGCACGGGCGGCGCCCAAATAAGTGCCGTGGCGGAACACCGCAAGTAAGGTGTGCCAAAGGTCCCAGTCGATCATGGCTCCGCCGTGTGATTGGTTTTATCCATCACACGATACTGCAAACTTGCAGTAGGTACACCATCAATTGCAAGGTGACGGGCAAGCTCGCAGTGTGTCAGATGGAGCAAGGTGCCTGCCTTGGCGGAGTGACGGTGGGCACATGACCCCTAAAACGACAGGACGATTATCATGACCAAGCTCAAGACCATTGCTCTTGCGGGCGCCGGCTTGTGGGCGCTCAGCCTGAGCCCGGCTTTGGCCGCGGACCTTACCATCACCTCCTGGGGTGGTGCTTACACGGCGTCTCAGCAGAAGGCCTACGGTGCGCCGTGGGAATCCAAGACCGGCAAGAAGATCCATTGGGAGAACTACAATGGCGGTCTGGGCGAGGTGAAGACGCAGGTTGAATCGGGCAAAGTGACCTGGGACATTGTGGACATTCTGCCCGACCAGGCCCGCACCGGTTGCGATGAAGGTCTGTTTGAAGAGATCCCGGACGACATCCTGGTGAAAACCAAGGATGGCAAGACGCTGGATGAAGATCTGATGGTTCCGCGCCCGAACAAGTGTGTGGCGCCGCAGATCTGGTGGTCTTATGTGCCGTTTTATGATGAGACCCTTCTGAAGGGCGACAAGCCGACCACGATGGCCGACTTCTATGACGTGAAGAAGTGGGACTGCAAGCGCGGCATCCACACCTGGGGCAACG
>JBCDDQ010000405.1:0-3082 GCA_039180225.1 Pseudomonadota bacterium | reverse complement strand
TGCCTTCCTGCAGCCTGAGCTGGAGCGGACGCTGCTGGCGGGTTTGGTGCGGTTTCAACGGATTAGCGTTGCTTTTTCGAGCACTTTAGAGCGCTTTCAGCACTCAAAGTCCGGTGTGGAGGCGACCCTTGCCACGCCTGATGGGCCTCTGATGGTCCGTGCTCAGGTGCTTTTGGCCTGCGATGGCGGCCGCAGTACGGTGCGTGAGCAGTTGAGGCTCGCCATGCCCGGGCGCACGGACAGCCGCGACTGGGTGGTGGTGGACACGATGAATGATCCCGATCACGACCGGTTCTCCAAGTTCTTCTGCGATCCGGCGCGGCCCATGGTCTCCATTCCCGCACCAGGAGGCGGACGGCGCTACGAATACATGGTCCTGCCCGGCGAAGATGCTGGCGCGCTCAGCTCACGCGAACGCGTGCGCGAAACACTCTCCCGGTTCCGAACAATCCCCGATGAGGATATGACACGGGCGGTGGTCTACACCTTCCATGCCCGGGTGGCTGAACGGCTTCAGGTGGGGCGTATACTGCTGCTTGGCGATGCGGCCCATCTCTCGCCGCCCTTTGCCGGTCAGGGCATGAATGCGGGCCTGCGCGATGCCTTCAATGTGGCCTGGAAGGTGGCGCGTTTCGTTGCGGGCCGTGCGTCTGATGCGATCCTGGACACTTACGAGCAAGAGCGCCGTGGGCCGATTGAGGAGATGATCGATTATGCGGTCTCGCTTGGGGAGATCGTGATGCCCGTGGGCGGGTTCGATGGCGCGGCCCGGGCGCGGATCCTGGAGGCCCTGGTCCCCTCTGGCGGGGCGATGCAGCCAAAGCCTCAGGCGGCTTATAGAAAGGGCTGGCTGTTGCCGGGGCTGGGTAAGGACCAGTCGATGCTGGGTCACCCCCTGCCCCAGCCGGTGGTGCGTGGCGCTGAGGGTGAGACGCGGCTCCTGGACGATCTGCTGGGGCCCGACTTCGCTGTTGTGGCGGTGGGCGTGGAGCCGGGTGAGGTCGATCCGGCCCAGCTCGCGGCGCTGGCGCCGAAGACGCTCCACCTCCAGCCCCCGGACGCGCCGCCGGTTGAGCATCAATTCCTGCTGGTGCGCCCGGACCGGTTTATCGCCGCGCAGATAGATCCCGGCCGTATCGGGGAGGCTGCGTCACGGTTTGCCACTTTTTAGTTTCATTGAAAGGCAACCAAAAAGATCAATTCTACCAAACGAACCCAATTTCGCGTAAAGCGCTGATCTGAAGAGGAAATTCGGGCTATTTGGCCCTGAAGGGTGACTTTGCCCGATATTGCTCACAACACGCCTCATGATGCCGGAATTTGCGGAGCAAATAACCGGGGCCCCGAGCAACCCGCCCCTGGGTCCCCGCGTTCGCGGGGAGGACGGTTGGAGATGCGGCGGGGACGGTTGGGTGGGGCAAGCACTCACCCTCGTCACCCCGGAATTTGCAAAAGCAAATATCCGGGGCCCAGAGCAACCCGCACCTGGTTCCCCGCGTTCGCGGAGATAACGGCTGGGGATGCGGAGATGACGGTAAGGGTTGCGGGAATGACGGTTAGGGGTGCGGCGCTAGCCCGCCTTCAAGAGATCCTTCAGCGCCACATCCGGGGCGGCCAGTTGTTCCGGCTTGGGGTTTACCCCTCGCTCCATCATCATCTGGCAAAAACGCACATCTCGGGCGATCGCAGAGCCTTGGCCCAAACCCGCCACGCCCCGGAGTTCACCGTCCATTAGGCTGAAATAGACCACAGCCCCCTCTCCCACAGAACCACGGGAGATCACGGTGTCGAACTCATTGGGAAAGCCCGCCGTCTGCAGGTTCCAGTCATATTGGTCCGACCACAACCAGGGCACCGGATCATAGACCCTCTCCTCGCCCCGAATGGTGCGCGCCAGGTTGGCCGGCTGGAGGTTGGCGTTCTGATAGGATTCAAGGCGCACATGCCGGCCATAACGCGGAATGAAGGCCGCTGCGCAGTCGCCCGCCGCATAGACGCCGGCCTCTGAGGTGCGGCCGAACTCATCTGTGACTATGCCATTGTCCACCGGCAGCCCGGCCTCCTCGGCCAGCTTCACATCCGGCGCAATGCCGATCCCCACCACAACGGCGTCCACAGCCAGCTCGCTTCCATCCTCAAACACAACAGCTTCTACACGCGATCCGCCGCGGAAGCCGACGATGCGCACATTGGTGAGGATTTCGGTGCCCTTATCGGCGTGAACACTGGCGACATCTGCTGAGGTTTCGGCGGGAAGCGAGCGCGCCAGGATCCGTTCAAAGCCTTCCAGAACCGTCACGCTGCAGCCGCACTGGCGGGCACTCGCCGCCACTTCAAGGCCTATAAAGCCGCCCCCGACAATGGCGAGATGCGCCCCCTCTTTCAGTTCGGCAGAGACAGCCGCTGCATGCTCGGCGGTTCTGAGGAGGTGCACCCCCTCAAGGTCAACGCCCGGGATGGGCAGGCTCTTCGCCACACCGCCAGTGGTGAGCACGAGATGATCGTAAGTGAGGCTCGCTCCGTCGCTCAGGCTCACAGTCCGCGCACCCAAATCCAGCGCTTCGGCCCGGCAGTTGGCCCGGAAGTTGATGTTGTGCTGGCGGTAGGCCTCCTCATCAGCCAGCAACACATCGTCGACGGACGCTTCGCCCTTCAGCACGGCCTTTGACAAAGGCGGGCGCTCATAGGGCAGCAAGGGCTCTTCCCCCACCAGGGTAATGTCGCCCTCAAATCCCTGCTCGCGCAAGGCCCGGGCGGTGCGCCCGCCGGCTTGGCCTGCGCCAATAATCACCACATGTTCCATGGGTCTCAAGTGCCTTGAGTGTTCAGCGTTAAACGTGCGGCGTCATAGACCGTCAAAACGGCCCGCAGCAAGGGCAAAATCCCCTGCCGCACGTTCAATAAATCTCACCTCCGCGCGGCTCAGTTGCGGTAGGCGGGCTCCTCATCGTCCAGAATGGCGCGCAGTTCGCTGAAGTGCATCTTACCCTGGTCGGGATAGCTCTCGATCTCACGCGCGGTCTTCTCGGCCACCTCGTCGGAGAGCACGCGCAGGGTCTTCTGGGTCCACAGCGCCTTGATG
>JBCDDQ010000404.1:0-3088 GCA_039180225.1 Pseudomonadota bacterium | reverse complement strand
GTCGGCGAAAATGCCGAACCGGTTGGTGTTGATGTGGCTGTTGTGGACCTGAAGCTGAGGCTCAACGCCCAAACTGGTGAGCGCGCGGACGCCTGTGCCCACGTCCACCAGATTGGAATGGGCCACATAGATGCCTTCCACCGCGTCAAACGCCAGCCCCACATCGGCCGCCACCACGGAGATGTTGCTGAACATCTGCTCGGCTGGCTCGCCGCGCCCAGAGGATATCACAGCCGCAGAACTTGCATAAACACCAGGCCCTAACCGCTTGCCGACAAACGAGAAAGCGTTGACCACTGATTTCAGCACATCCACCAGCTTCAGCCCCTGGTTCCAGCCATCCTCCGCCGGCCCGGTCTGCCCGTGCGCGTGCACATTGTCCAGGGTCAGGCGCGCGGTGGTGCGGTTCTGGATGTAGCCGCTGACCGTCTGCGCGCTCATGTCCACGGTGAGGGCCGTGCCCCGGCCACCTTGGCCCGTGTGCAACGAGAGATCGCGCACCAGCACGCCATACTGGCCCGCCTGCGGCGTGATCGCGATGCCGGACGATTTTGCGCTCCGCTCCCACACCAGGACGGTCGCTTCCGGCCCCGCCCCTTTCAGCGTGATCGGCGCATAGGGGATCTTGAGGGCCCGGTTGAGCACAAACCGGCCCGGCGGGAGGTCGATCACGCGCACCCCGCGCGCCACCATGGCCTCAAGCAGAGCCACATTGCGGGCGGCGCTGTTGGCCTCCTGAAGGCCCGGCGCCTTGGCGAGTGCCGCTGCGGGCGCCAGCCAGACTGAAAGGATTAAAAGGACGGCTGTTATATGTCTATACATATCTTTGGTGCGCCCTTCCCTGCGGCTCGAACACGTGTTCAGTTCCCCCTATGACGGGCGAATCTGCCAGCAATTGGACACGGCCGCGAAAAGCCGGCTGGGGAGATGTGCTTAGTCATGCCAAATGGGCGGCTTCAGGTGCCGGATGTGTCCCATGAGGCGACACCCGGGCACCACTCAAGCATCGCCAGGGTGCTGTTTCAGCCGGATGGGGGCTCACTCAGACGCACAATTCAGACGCTCCAATCTGTCATTTTGACGGCCCGGAACGATCTCCCATCGCCCCCACGTTGGCTGTTATGCGACCCGAAGCGGTCCTCTAATGTGCACGAAGGTGCGCCGCTGTGGGTGCTCAACCTGTCCCGGGTCACGCCCAAAGAGGCTCCGTTGTTCGGTGTCGGCGCGGCAGACCGCACCGGTCTGCCGGCCATAGCTGAGAGATAGGATCTGAGAACCTGAAGGGGTGAAACCAACCGCGCGCGGTGCGCCACCCTGGCCTAGTGCGGCTGGGGCAGATGGCCCTCCTCAGTGAGCTTGATTTCGGCGGCCATCAAGCCTTTGGGGCCCTGGCCGAAGCGCACATAGAGCTCCTGGTCGGGATAGATCTCGGCAATGGCGTATTTGCGCAGTGTTTCCATGTGGATGAAGATATCCGGCGAGCTGTCGCTCTCGGTGACGAAGCCGTAGCCGCGCACGCGGTTGAACCACTTCACCTTCACCTTGACCCACTCACTGTCGGGCGCCACGGAGGCATGGGTGCGCACGGGGCGCTGCACCGGCTGGATGGCGGTGGAGGTGTCCACGGACAGGATCTTCAGCGCCTGAAGGCCTTTCTGGCGCTCCACCGCCTCGCAGACGATGCGCGTGCCTTCCAGAACGGCATCATAACCGTCCCGTTTCAGGCAGCTCAGGTGCACCAGCACATCCGGCATGCCGTTTTCCGGAATCAGGAAGCCGAAGCCCCGCGCCACATCAAACCATTTCACGAACCCGGAAATCTGGATGATGTTAACGGACGAGCTTTCGCTTGTTTCTGTTGTCGATTCAACCTTATCCATAGCGATGTGCCCCCTCGCGGTTGGATAAGCCTGTCCCGAACCCCTCAAACACATTCATAACAGGAATACCGCATACTTCTCCTGTGACCCGTGGCAGATTTTGGTACAGATTATTGCGCTTTGTACAGCCCCCTGAACTCAATTATGTGGAAATCGTGGCATTTAACCCACAGAGTGGCATTATGGCCATAGTGAGAGCGTTTGAGCGAATGGTCATAACCTCTTGAATTCAGGCAAAAATAGCCGGTTACCCGAGATTTTCGATAAAAGAATAAGGCAAATTTCGGACGGGATAGCCAGCCAAAAAATTTCTCAAAAACCTTTTCAAAGTGAGCAAAATTCAACCTTTCGGCAAGGAAGTGATTCGCGTCTTTCGCCTAAGATCACGGGGCGGTGGCCGCTTCAAGAACATCCCCAATGTCTTCGCGCACCACCAGATCGGCAAACTGGTCGAACGGGGTCTCGTCCCGGTTGATAATCACCAGTTTTGCGCCATTTTGCGCCGCGATCAGGGGAAAGCGCGCCGCGGGCTGGACGGCAAGCGAGGATCCGATGGCCAGGAACAGATCACACGAGAGGCTCGCCATTTCCGCCCGGCGCATCTCTGCTTCCGGCATGGCCTGACCGAACGAGATGGTGGCGGTTTTCACCAGCCCGCCGCAGGCTTGGCACGAGGGGCATTCTCCGGTGTCCGCAAACGTCTCAGCGCACCAGTCCATCTCGTGGCGCGTGTCACAGGCCAGGCACTTGGCGTAGGAGCCGTTACCGTGCAGCTCGATGATGGCTTCAGCCGGCAAGCCCGAGGCCTGGTGCAGATTATCGATGTTCTGCGTGATCAGATCGGGCATCTTGCCTGCCCCATGGAGGCGATAGAGCGCTTGGTGGCCGCGCCCGGGTTGGACGTCCAGGTGGTCTGCGCGCAGCTTCAGGAATCGCGCCCAGGCTTCACGCCGCGCCTCAGCATCACTCACGAAATCTTTGAAATCAATGGGTTTATTCTTGGCCCAAAATCCGCCAGGCGAGCGGAAGTCAGGGATGCCACACTCCGTCGAGATCCCAGCCCCGGTGAACCCGGTGATCCGGTCTGCGCCGGCCATCAGCTCGTTAAGCGCTTGTGCGGATGACATATTTTTTATGTCTTCAACTGCCATTTGGGTCTGTATAGAACATCAAGTGCAACAGGTCTTCACTCCAGCCGCAAGAGGGTT
>JBCDDQ010000403.1:0-3163 GCA_039180225.1 Pseudomonadota bacterium | reverse complement strand
CGGCTACACTGTTGGCCATGGGGCTATAAGGCTCCGGGTGTTTGCATTGCGCTTCGGCGGGAGGCCAGATTAGTCGTTGCAGCGAAAGAGTCAAAAGACTTGCGTACCTAAACTTTCGTTTGCCGCGTGCTCGCGACCACATCCAAAACACTGGCGCTCACGATCAGCACCGTGGCGGCCGCTTCGGCCACCCCAAAGGGCTCGTTGGCCCAGGCCGCGGCACTGGCGATGCCCACCACCGCTTCCATTTGGAACAAAATTCCCAATCGGCCCGGATCCATATGCTTGGCACCCCACAAGAGGCCCCACATGACCGGAATGAGGAACCCGGCTGCCATGGCCAAGAGCCAGGGCACCAGCGGTGCCAAAACCGCCCAGTCCGGCGCAGAGCGGAGGCCGGCTACCGGCAGGAACGCCATCGCCAAGGCAAAGACCCCACCATAAAGAAAGAAGGAAAACACGTGCTCAAACACATCCATTTCCGGCAGCGCTCTGATCCGCAACGTTCCCACCGCGAACAGAAAACCGGACATCAGGGCCATCCAGTCGCCGGCATTTTGCGGCACCGGGACCCCGCCCTTGCTGGTGAGCACCACAAGCAGGCCCAGCACGCCGAGCACAAGCGCAAAGATCCGGAATGCGCTCACCTTGCGCTTTAAGACAATGGCCTCCAGCGCGGTGCCCCAGATGGGTGTGATGTAAAACAGCAAGAGCGCGCGCACCACTTCGGTCAACAGAAGGCTCTGATAGTAGAGAACGAACGCGGCTCCGATGAGCAGTCCGGTGGTGACGTGCGTGATCCCGGTCGGCTGGTTTCCCAACGAACGCCTGAGCGCAAAGGGCACCAACAGGACAAAGGGCACCAAGAACTGGGCCAGCGTCGTCCAGGATGGCGCGAGCCCGCGCGCCTCAAAGGCCCTCAGAGGGATCCAGAACAGCCCCCAGAGCGCGGCGGACATCAACACCACGGCCACAGGCACCAAACGAGAAGACGGTTTCACGAAAGACCCCACACCGCGCGCTGAACTGCCCGGCCAACAGCCAGGCCAACGCATTGCCGGACATGCCGAGGTTTAGCGCCTTATCTCACAACTATGGGGCGTTTCAAAACCTTCGATTTGATCTGCTTGGGCTCGGTCAAATCGATTTTCGGCTGGGCCCCGAAGCGGGTGACCTGTTGGTCGGAGAACGCTTTGCGAAATTGCAACCCCATCTGATTGTCGATCCGCCATCTGGTCTCGCAGATACAGCGGATGGAGCTGTCGGAATCCACGATGATGAATTCCGGCGGCAGTTCGATTGGGGCGTTCAGCTTAATGCGCGCGCCGGTATCTGAGATGTCTTTGATTCTGCACGCAGCCAACACCTGACCTTCACGGTCCGAAATGATTGCGGCAACATCACACTCATGGCGGGGGGCGTTACGTCGGTCTTCGTAGTTTTGTGTCATCATTGTCATAGGCACCACCTTTGCACGCCCTTCCCCTACGCGCTTGACGCTATTTTACGCCGAAAGAGGTGAACTTTTTCTATACTGGATCGCACGGCTTTCCCCATGCGCCATTGCCCGTCCGACAGAACGTGATAAACTGGCGGTATGGCTTCTTTTTTCTCAAAATTGTTCGGCGGCTCTTCCGACAAGGCCTCCTCTGGCCCCAAGCGCGAAGATCCTGTGTCCTATAATGACTATGCGATCCAGGCAGCGCCGGAAGAGGCCGGCGACCAATGGCGGCTCGCCGGGGTCATCATCAAACAGTCAGACGATGGACCGCTGGAACGCAAATTCCTGAGGGCGGACACCTTCCCCTCACGCGACGAAGCGGTCGAATTCTCCGTCCGCAAGGCCAAACAGATCATCGACGAACAAGGCGCGCGCCTGTTTGCCGATGGAGAACCTTCAGGACGGGCCTAACCTTGAGATCCATGCCCCTCGCGTCGGTGCTCACCGGCCTTGTCATAGCGCTGTTCGTGAGTGCGCACGCACTCGCAGTGGAGATGCCACTTGGCAAGGTCACCCTGAAGACGGTGACCGGCAATCATGTGTTCACAGTTGAGCGGGCCGAAACCGAGGCTCACAAGTCACGCGGCCTCATGCACCGGCGTCACATGAAGGCCGATCACGGCATGCTCTTCACCTGGCCCAATGAACGCAATGTGAGCATGTGGATGTCCAACACTGTTCTGTCGCTGGATATGGTGTTCATCAAGAAGGATGGCCGGGTGCACAGGGTTCAGGAGAACACCGTGCCGTTCTCTGAGACCATCATTGAAGCCGGCGTACCTGTGTTGCGGGTATTGGAGCTCAACGCAGGAACCGCCGCGAAAATCGGCCTGAAGCCTGGAGACACCATAATTCTGGATTGGAACTAGCTCTGATCTCCGTGGCGCTGACGCCAGAACAGCCAAACTCTCTCAGGCACCTCCTCCGGCACCCCGTCATAGCCGTGCCCGCCCCACGGGTGGCAACTTGAAACCCGGCCCACCGCCAACCAGAACCCAGCCCAGGGGCCATGCTTCTTTATGGCTTCACTGGCATATTCTGAACAGGTGGGCAGATACCGGCAACGCCGGCCCATCACTGAGGAAAGCGTGAGCTGGTAAAACCTGATCAGCACCAGGAAGAGACCGGAGACGGCCTTGGACACAAATTGAGAGCCCATGCACTGATCCAATTGAAGCTTCACCAGAACCTGGATATAGCTTCTCCAGAAAGCAGACCCAAAACAAAAAGGGCTGGCGGCCCTGAACAGGAGAGCAGACCAGATGGGTAGATTGACGGGAAAGAGCGCCTTTGTAACCTCGGCAGGCGCGGGGATCGGCCGGGCGTCGGCCCTGGCCATGGCCGCAGAAGGGGCAAGCGTCACCGCAACGGACATTGATGAAGCCGCACTGGAGAGCCTCAGCGCGGCTTCTGATGCCATCACCACGTTTAAGCTGGACGCGCTCGCTCCGGACGCGATCCAGGCGGCGGCTGAGAAGGTGGGCGCACCGGACATTCTCTTTAATTGCTCGGGTTTTGTGCATCACGGCACGGTGCTGGATGCCAGCGATGAAGATTTTGATTTCTCCTTCGACCTCAACGTGAAGGCCCATTTCCGGGTCATCAAAGCGTTCCTGCCGGCTATGCTTGAGAACGGTGGCGGTTCAATCATCAACATGGCCT
>JBCDDQ010000402.1:0-3187 GCA_039180225.1 Pseudomonadota bacterium | reverse complement strand
CTTCTGGCCAGCCCCTACATCGAGATGGCCAACCTGAAGGGCCTGCAGCGGGCGCGGATCATCGTGCACCATGCCCTGCCCAACGCCTGGGCGCCGATCGCCACCGTGGTTGCGCTAAACCTTGCCTACCTGGTGGTCTCGGTCGTGGTGGTTGAGGTGGTGTTTGTCTATCCCGGCCTCGGCCAGCTGATGGTCGACAGCGTGATCGTGCGCGACCTGCCGGTGGTGCAGGCCTGCAGCCTGGTGTTTGCGGCCACATATATTCTGCTTAACCTGACGGCGGACCTGATCTCCATCGTCACCAACCCGAGGCTTCTGCATCCAAAATGAGTGACAACACTGGAGATGATGCCAGATCCGCGGACGCGGTTGCCATACCACTGGCTGAGAGAGACTGGAAGCGCGACGCCTGGCGCGAGCTGAAGAAGGCGCCGTTCACCGCAAAGTTCGGGATTTTGGTGATCTTCTCTTATGTGTTCGTGGCCATCTTCGCACCCATCCTGACCCCTTATGGAGAATCGGAGATCGTTGGCCCGGAGTTTGACGTGTGGGGCGACAAGTTCATTCTGGGCACCGATAATCTGGGCCGGGATATGTTGACCCGCCTGATCTACGGCGCCCGGAACACGCTGGGGATCGCCTTTATGACCACGGTTCTGGCCTTTATCGTGGGTGGCGGCCTTGGCCTTTTGGCCTCAATCCTGAGGGGCTGGGTGGATCAGGTCCTGAGCCGGATCATCGACATCTTCATGGCCATTCCGGTATTGATCTTCGCTCTGGTGTTGCTGACCATTTTCGGCTCCAACGTTCAGAACCTGATCATCATTATCGCGCTCTTGGACTCAACCCGGGTCTTCCGCCTGGCCCGCGCGGTGGGCATGAACGTGGCTGTGATGGACTTTGTGGAAGTGGCCAAGCTGCGCGGCGAAGGCCTGCCCTGGATCATGTTCCGCGAAATCCTGCCGAACATCATGCCGCCTCTGGTGGTGGAGTTCGGCTTGCGCTTCTGCTTCGTCTTCCTGTTGATCGCCGCCCTGTCGTTCCTGGGCGTGGGCATTCAGCCACCCACGGCGGACTGGGGCTCCATGGTGCGCGACAATGCCACCCTCATCACATATGGCGATATCACGCCGCTGCTGCCGGCAGCCGCCATCGCCCTGCTCACAGTCGGCGTGAACTTCGTTGTCGACTGGTTCCTGCACAAGACATCGGGACTTCGCGATGACCACTAAGCCTAAGAAGAACGGCCAGAGCCAAGAGATCCTGCTTTCCATTCGGGGCCTCAGAATTGAGGGCCAGAGCGATGACGAATGGCACGAGATCGTCAAAGGCGTAGACTTCGATCTGCGCCGCGGCGAGGTGCTGGGCCTGATCGGGGAGTCGGGCGCCGGCAAGTCCACCATCGGGCTCGCCGCCATGGGCTTTGCCCGGCCGGGCTGTAAGATCACCGCCGGCGACATCATGTTTGACGGGGTAAACCTCTTCAACGCCACCGAGGATGACAAGCGGGCGCTGCGCGGGGTGCGCATCTCCTATGTGGCCCAGTCGGCGGCGGCCTCGTTCAATCCGGCCCACAAGCTGATCGAACAGTATTCCGAAGCCCCGGTTCAGCACGGGGTGATGGACGAAAAGACGGCCCATGCGGAGGCCATCAATCTCTTTGAGAAACTGCAGCTGCCCGATCCGCACACGATCGGCTTCCGCTATCCCCACCAGGTTTCAGGTGGCCAGCTCCAGCGCGCCATGACCGCAATGGCCATGGCGTGCAAGCCGGACCTGATTGTGTTCGACGAGCCCACAACGGCGCTCGATGTGACCACCCAGATCGAGGTTTTGGCCGCCATCAAGGACATTGTGCACGAGTACAATACGGCCGCCATCTACATCACGCACGATCTGGCCGTGGTGGCTCAGATGGCCGACAAGATCATCGTCTTGCGCTATGGCGAAGTGGTGGAAGAGGCCGAGACGCGCAAGATGCTTTCGACGCCCAAGAAGGCCTACACCAAGTCTCTCTGGGCGGTGCGCTCTCTGGAGAAGAAGGAGCAGCCGTCGGACAATATCCTCCTTGAGATGCGGAACGTGGACGCCAGCTATGGCGGCAATGTGAAGGTGCTGAAGAATGTCAGCATCAAAGTGCCCAAGCAGCGCACCGTGGCCGTGGTGGGGGAATCGGGATCCGGCAAGTCCACCGCCGCCCGGGCCATCACCGGCCTCCTGCCGCCGCTCAAAGGCGAGGTGATCTTCAAAGGCGAGACCTTGTCGGCCGCGTTGAAAGATCGGAAGCCGGATAATCTGCGTAAGCTTCAGATGATCTACCAGATGCCCGATACGGCCCTGAATCCGCGCATGCGGATCCGCGACATTATCGGCCGGCCGGTGCAGTTCTATCTTGGCCTCTCCGGCAAGCAGCGCGATGAGCGGGTCAGCGATCTGTTGAACATGATCGAGATGGAGCCGAACCAATATGTGGACCGCTTTCCGGGCGAGCTTTCCGGCGGTCAGAAGCAGCGGGTGTGCATTGCCCGGGCGCTGGCGGCAGAACCTGAACTGATCATCTGCGATGAGGTGACCTCGGCCCTGGACCAGCTGGTGGCCGAAGAGATTTTGAAGCTGCTGCAACGCCTGCAGGATGAGCTTGAGCTCTCCTACATGTTCATCACCCACGACTTGGCGACGGTGCGCGCCATCGCCGATGAGATTGTGGTGATGCTGCAGGGCGAGGTTGTGGAGCAGGGACTGAAGACCGAAATTCTGACCCCGCCGCACCATGAGTATACGGACTTGCTCTTGTCATCGGTTCCGGAGATGGATCCTGATTGGCTTGAGGAGCTGTTGAAGGAACGGGCGAAGAAGCAGCCCACGATCCAGCTCGCCGGGAACTAGCCGCGTACTTGCAGAAGCAGGGACCTTCTCAGCCAGGTTATCGGTGCGAGCTATGGGCCCTCGCGTTCGCAAGGGCGCGGGGGACTTTGCTCATATCGTCATCCCCGTCCCTTTCGTCATCCCCGCCACCACTCGTCATCCCCGCCACCACTCGTCATCCCCGCCACCACTCGTCATCCCCGCGAAAGCGGGGAGGTGGAGTCACGTTTGAAGTGCAACACGGTTGAAGATTTCGTTTGGTGTTTTGTAGCCCAGGCATTTTCTGGGTGTGTTGTTGTAGTCCTGTGTAAGTTCGTGCATT
>JBCDDQ010000401.1:0-3193 GCA_039180225.1 Pseudomonadota bacterium | reverse complement strand
TCGATAACGTCTACCGCGAGATGTTCGGCTCATCGCTGGATATGGGCAAGGACGCGCTCAGCGCTCTGGGCTTCAGGGCCTACAAGGCCCACCGGCTGGCGCTGAAGTTCCGTGACCATGACGAGGAGAACCTGCGGGAGATGGTCAAGCATATGGATGATGAAGAAACGCTCATCACCGAGACCCATAAGGCGCATGAGCTCGCCGAACGGCTGATGCGCGAGGACCGCCAGGCCGCGCCGGATATGGACGACACGGACTGGAAAGCCCCGCCGCCGGAGTTGCGCGAGCGCGGGTAACCTCTCCTTGCGTCATTCCCGCGAAAGCGGGAACCTAGAGCTGCGTACTCAGGTCCCTTTTGTGGGTCCCGGATATTTTGCTTACGCAAAATTCCGGGATGACGAGAGTGATGAACACGCAAACTCAACCATCAAGGCCAAATAGCCTGATTTTCCCATTCATCTCAGAGCTTTACGCGAAATTGGGTTCGTTTCGTCAAAAAGTGACAGTTAACTCGTACAACCCAGTGCTCTTATGAGTTGTATAGCCCCCTCATTTGCACAAGAGCTCCACCACCTGCGCCAGCGACGAACCGGGTGGCACGGGACGCGCGGCGCCGATCACGAGCTTTGCCACCAGGGGCACGCGCACATCAAACGGCGCCACCAAAGTGCCGGCCTCAAGCAAAGGGCGCACCAGCGGTTCATGACCCATGAGCACACCTGCGCCGTTCTTGGCTTCCTCCACCGCCAGGCTGTAAAGCGAGAACACCGGCCCTTGGGGCTTGGCGCCTGATATGGTGCCGGCCGCCTCGAACCAGCGTGCCCAATCCCCATCCCAGGCGGCATCGCGCAGGCACACTTCGTCCACCAGATCCTCCGGCCTTTTGAGGCGGCGCGCCAGCCCCGGAGCGCAGACCGGAAATATGGTGTCCGTGCACACCTCGATAACAGCCGGATGATCCGGCTCGGTTTCAATGAATACGCACAGATCAAACTGCTCGCGTTTCAAAACGGGCGGCGTCTCCAGGGCCGTCACCGAAATGGTCACGCCCTCGGCCCGCTCGCGGATCTCCGGCAGGCGGGGTGACAGCCACAGTTGGGCAATGCTGGGGAGGGCGGCGATGCGGATGTCATTGGGGCGGGCGCCGGTGCGCAAGGTCTGCACCGCATCGCTGAGCTGATCGAATGCGGCCGTGAAGCCGGGCAAAACGGTGCGCCCAAGGTCCGTCAGCTCCACCCCTTGGGCCCGGCGCTGGAACAGAGGGGCTCCAGCCCAGGCCTCAAGGGTCTTGATATGCTGGGCGATGGCGCCGGCCGACACGCTGAGCTCATCGCCCGCCGCCTTGAAGCTGCCCAGGCGGGCGGCGGCCTCTAGGGCCCGCAGAGCGTTCAACGGTGGGCCCATGGGGCGCGGGGGTGAAATGGCCATTGTGCAACCCGTAGAAAATCTAGGCCTAAGATTTATCAAAACTGGTTTGCGCGCGCCAGGGGCTCTATGGTGTTTTGCAAGCACGCTGATGCTGAGGACCGAGCCCCATGAACATCCAATCCCCACCCGCCCTGGCTGAGAACGATCCTTTGATCGCCGGTGCGCTTGCCGATGAGAAAGCACGCCAGCAGAATCAGATTGAGCTGATCGCCTCGGAGAACATTGTCAGCGCTGGTGTGCTGGAAGCCCTTGGCCATGAGATGTCAAACAAGACGCTGGAGGGCTATCCGGGCAATCGGTTCCACGGCGGCGGGCAGTTTGTGGATGTGGTGGAGCAGGCGGCGATCGACCGGGCCAAGAAGCTGTTCGGGGCCGCTTACGCCAATGTGCAGCCCCATTCCGGGACCCAGGCCAATCAGGCGGTGTTCTTTGCCCTGGTGAGCCCAGGGGACCGGATCTTGAGCCTTGATCTTGCCGCGGGCGGCCATCTCAGTCATGGCGCCAAGCCGAACCTGTCGGGCCGTTGGTTCGATGCCCACTATTATACCGTGGATCGGGACTCAGGGCTGATGGACTATGCAGTTATGGCCGCGCAGGCTGAAGAGGTGCGTCCGCAGCTGTTGATTGCCGGAGGGTCGGCCTATCCGCGGGAGATCGACTTTGCGCGGATGGCAGAGATCGCGGAGAGGGTCGGTGCCCTCTTCCTGGTGGACATGGCCCATTACGCTGGACTGGTGGCGGCCGGTGCCTATCCTTCGCCAGTGCCCCATGCGGATATCGTCACCTGCACCACCACCAAGACTCTGCGTGGACCGCGCGGCGGTATGATCTTGTCGCGCACGGACGAGTATGCCCGCAAGCTGCAGACGGCGATCTTTCCCGGCGTTCAGGGTTCGCTCCATTCCAACGTATTGGCGGCGAAGGCGGTGTGCTTGGGCGAAGCGTTGCGGCCTGAGTTCAAAGCCTACGGCCAACAGGTGGTGGCCAACGCGCGGCGCCTGGCGGAGGTGTTGATGGCGCGTGGGATTAAGATCGTAAGCGGAGGGACGGACACGCACATGCTGTTGCTGGACCTCTCGCCCTTGGGGCTTTTGGGATCGGATGCGGAGACAGCCTTGGCGGCGGCAAACATTACCTCCAACAAGAACCCCGTGCCGTTTGATGCGTACCGGCCGTCAGAGTGGGTTGGCTTGAGACTGGGTGTGGCGGCTGCGACCACCCGGGGGCTGGCCGAGGCGGAGATGGAGGTATTGGGGACGGTGATTGCCGATATGCTCAAGGCGGCTCAGGCGGCGATGCTGGAGGAGACTGCGGGGAGTGCGCGGGAAACGGTTGGGGCGCTGTGTGAGCGGTTTCCTGCTTGAGCGGGAAGGCACCCCACTCCGTCACCCCGGCCGCTTGTCACGGAGTGTGCGGCCCTGGGTCCGCTAGATTCACGAATCAAGTGCAACACCCGACATTGGGTGCTGCTATGGGAGAACACTATTCACAGCTTTCGCTGAGTGAGCGGATTGAGATTTATCGTCTGCACTCTGGCGGTTTTTCATTACGGGCCATTGCCAGGGAACTGGGACGGTCTGTTTCCACCATTTCCAGAGAACTGAGGCGCAACAGCAAAGCGACCAAAAGCCATCCCGGGGGGTATCAGCCTGAACGCGCACATGGGCTTGCAGAGCGGCGCTGGCGCTGGGATGCCCGCTTCAAGATGCAGCGCCAGCCCGCCCTGCGCGCCTATGTGCGCGACCGTCTTGCTATGGGATGG
>JBCDDQ010000400.1:0-3224 GCA_039180225.1 Pseudomonadota bacterium | reverse complement strand
GGGGCAATCTCCTTTGGACCCCATTCTCCACACTCTCAGCGCACGGCCTGGAGCGCGCAGGAAGGAATGATCGTGAGTACCGCCAAACTAACGTATTTCAGAGGGCGTGGCCGCGCGGAAACCACGCGCTGGATGCTTGCCGCCACCGGGGTTGCGTTCACCAACGTGCCGGTGGACACCCCCGAAGACCTGGCCGCCTTGCGCGCGTCGGGCAAGCTGCCGTTCGATCAGATGCCGCTCTTGGAGATCGATGGGCACTGCCTCAGCCAGTCTTCGGCCATGATCCGCTATCTGGCCCGCCGGGGCGACCTCTATGGCGCCAATGATCTGGACGCCATGTGGTGTGATCTGGTGGCAGGTGTTACCGCAGACTTTGCCGAGACCGCGATCCAAGCCGCCTTCAAACCGACTGCAGATGTGGCAATTGCGGATCTGGAGGTGCGGTTTGCCAAGTTTGCCCCGCGCTTTGAGGCGCGGATTGAAGAGCAGGGATCGGGATTTTGTGCCGCCGAACGCATGACGTTTGCCGATGTGGTGCTGGCTGAAGCCTTAAGCTCCTATCTGGAATGGTGCCCGGACATTCTCAGCGGGACGCCGCGCCTGGCCGCGCTCTATGAGGTGATCACCAGCCTGCCGGGGGTTGGCGCCTATCTCGCCTCGGACCAGCGATATCCCAGGCCTGACGACACATATGTGATCGCCGCTGCCCGGGTTCTGCAACGTGCTCTGCCGCCCCATATGCCGGAGGCGGACCGGTTTGTGGTTTGACGGTCCCGCCGCCACCGGCCAAAGAAGGCGCGATAGAAATTCTGAGTCGAACACCGAACGGTCTCCCGCTAGCGTCCGCCCATGACAGCCTCAACACGGAGATCAGAACCCATGAACGACTTCAGCGGCATCGGCGCCATTCGCAGTTTGGACTATGTCATTATCCTGTGTGACGACCTGGCGAGGATGCGCACCTTCTATGCAGACCTGTTCGGCTTTGAACTGGAGCATGAACGCCCCGGTCACAGTGCAAGCTTCAGAGTAGGAACGCTTTATCTGCACCTGAGGCAGCGTGGCCGCGGCTATGACGGCCTGCAGGGGCCAGAGGGTTCGGCATCCGTTCAACTGAGCTTCCGGGTGCCGCCGGCGGATGTGGACCTTGCCTACGAGACCTTGAAGGCCAAGCAAATAGAGGTGATCGAAGGTCCGACCAATCAGGACTGGCTGCACCGCACCTTGTTCTTCAAGGATCCGGAGGGCAACATTCTGGAGATCTTCACCGATATCCACCCCAACGAGGCCGCAGCCTCACCCTCTGGGGTTCATGAGATCATCGGGGCTTAGGGCCCCGCTATTTTTCACCGCCCGCATAGACTTCAAACTTATCGGCATCGAACACCAACGGTTGAACCACCCCACCGGCAGCCTCCAGCACCGCCTGAACCTCCGGCACCGCCAGCATGTTGGTCCAGATGCGGTTGAGAATTGGGAACTCTGTGGGAAGATCAATCTCCGCCAGCAGCGCATTGCGGATTTGCGGCACCAGGAAACAGTCTGCCAGCGAGACCTCATCGCCCACGGCAAAGCGGCCTGAGCAGCCGGCCATGATGGTCTCCAGTGCGCCGAACTCGCGGCGGATGAAGTGAAGCCTCAGCGGATGTACGGTCGGGGCGGCCTTCACCATGCCCCATTCGCCCATGGCTTGGATGATGAAGGGGATGTTCTGGTAAGGCTGCACATCCGCGGCGATGATCCACATGATGCGCCGCGCCTCGGCCCGGGCCCATGCGTCAGCCGGGAGCAGGGGCGGGCCATCCCCTGCCACCTGGTCTTCCAGATAGTCGATGATCGGCCCGGTCTGGGTCATCTTGCGGCCATCCGGCAGAAGCAAAATGGGCACCCGGCCTTCCGGGTTGAACGCGGTCAGGTTCGTGGTGCCCAGCTTCTCGGTCTCTTCATCGCCTTCCGGCATGGTGAACACCAGGATGCCCCGGTGGTCGGTCTGAAGACCAGTGCTCACCAGCTCCACCTGTGAGGTCGGAATGCCCCGGCACCTGAGATAGAGCGTCACCCGCATGGAGGCGCTGCTTGCCGGGTGATAGTAGAGGCGGAGCGGGGCGTTCGGCATGGGAGCTTTACGTGAGCGAGCCGCAGAAGCGCTGGATGCGCTGGCACGCTTCCTCCAGAGCTTCTGTTGAGGTGGCATAGGAGATGCGGAAGTGGGGCGATAGGCCAAAGGCCGAGCCCTGCACCGCCGCCACGCCCTCTTCTTCCAGAAGGGCGGTGACGAAATCCTCATCCGTCTCGATTTTCTTGCCGCCGGCGGTGGTCTTGCCCAGAGTGCCGGCGCAGGACGGGTACACATAAAATGCCCCTTCCGGCGTCAGGCAGCTGATGCCGTTCGCCTGGTTCAGCATGGAGACCACCAGATCGCGGCGCTCCTTGAACACCTCATTGTGCTCGGCGATGAAGTGCTGCGGCCCGTTCAGCCCTTCCACCGCGGCCCATTGGCTCACCGATGACGGGTTGGAGGTGGACTGGGACTGGAGCTTGGACATGGCCTTGATCAGCGCCTCCGGCCCGCCCGCATAACCAATGCGCCAGCCGGTCATGCAATAGGCCTTGGAGACCCCGTTCATGGTGAGCGTGCGCTCGTAGAGCGCCGGCTCCACCTGAGCCGGCGTGACGAATTTGAAATCGTCATAGACGAGGTGCTCATACATATCGTCGCTCAGCACCCACACCTGGGGATGTCTGACGAGCACGTCGGTGAGCGCTTTCAGCTCCTCATGGCTGTAAGCGGCGCCGGACGGGTTGGAGGGGGAGTTGAAGATCAACCACTTGGTCTTTTCGGTAATGGCCGCCTCCAGGGCTTCGGCTTGCAGCTTAAAGCCGCTCTCCTGGCCGGCATCGGCAAACACCGGTGTGCCGCCCGCGAGCATCACAATGTCCGGATAGCTCACCCAGTAGGGCGCGGGGATCACCACCTCATCGCCCGGGTTCAAAGTGGCCAACAAGGCATTGAACAGAACCTGCTTGCCGCCCGTGCCCACGGTGATTTGAGACGGCGCGTAGTCCAGGCCGTTATCGCGCTTGAACTTGGCGGAGATGGCTTCTTTCAGCTCAGGGATACCGTCCACGGCCGTATAGCGGGTCTCGCCCCGGGTGATCGCGTCGATCGCTGCCTTCTTGATATTGTCCGGGGTCTCAAAGTCTGGTTCACCGGCGCCAAGGCC
>JBCDDQ010000399.1:0-3321 GCA_039180225.1 Pseudomonadota bacterium | reverse complement strand
TCATGGCGGCAGCCGCCGGTGTGGAACGGGAGGCAAAGGGCCTTCACGCCGGGCTGGACGCACTGGCGCAGATCAGCCGCGATTGCGAGGCGGCCCGTCAGACCGGTGTCGATACGCTCACCGGTTGGCTTGATCTGAGAAACATGGTCTTGGTGGCCGAGGCGGTCCTCGGCTCAGCGCTGCACCGTACCGAAAGCAGAGGCGCCCACTTCCGGACAGATCATCCTAAGCCGTGCGATGAGTTGGCGCACACGAACATGTGCTGCGTGCTGGAGGAGCGTGCGCTCACGTTTCACCGGGTGCGGGGCGCTTGATCCGTCCGTCTTTGAGCGGCTTTCCGGCCGGTTTTCTCAGCAGAAGCCTGTTTGGCCCGTTCAGCGTTCCGCGAGGGGCGTTCCAAGTCTTCGATCACCGACAGTTCGGCCATCTCGAGCAGCTTTGTGGTGGAATCCAAGCGCAGCCGGGTTGCGTCATCCCGTGCCTGTTCAATGCTTGCCAAAAGATCTTTCAAGCGCGTGCGGGCACTGCGCTTGCCGAATCTGCGCCACATCTTACTGAACCCACCAACCACTACGCCTCTAACGTAGGGAAAAGCAGACCAAAAGATTGGTCTTACGTCAACGTCAAATGGTAGATTTTTGACGTAACGCGGCCATTTAGTGGCAATTGCTCAGCAAATTCTCAACTGAACACAACCCATACGGGCCCGCCGCTCAGTTTGCCTGTTCGTCCAGATCGAAATAAGCTTCACCGGTCTTGAGCGTTTCCGCCGGATCCCGCAGGGACGCGCGCAGGTCCAAAAGGCTGACTTTCGTCGCCTGCACCACTGTCGGCTGTTGCGGGATAATATCCGCCGGGGCGTTCGGAAAATCCACCGTAACCGCACCGGCCAAGACCAGCAATCCGATCGAACTGGACCGAACCACCGCCTGATTTTTGGTGTACCAACTCATACTCAACTTACCCACCTAACTGGCCGAAACGTTTCCATAGGCGGGTTAACAAAAGCTTGCAGGACTGTGGCAGATATGCCGCACTGCCGATCAAGTCGCTCTATATGCGTGCGGCCTGGTGCTGGGTGGCGCCTTAGGTCAGGGCAGCCAGCGCGGCGGCCTCTGCCTGCTCCAGAGCTTCTGTGGCTTCAATCCAGTCGGTTTCCGCGTCCTGCAGCTCCTTGGCGGCTTTGCCGCGTTCCAAGACCAGTTGCTGGGCCTTGGCGGGCTCCTTTTCATAAAGAGCCGCATCCCCGAGATTGGTATCGATCAGGGCCAGAATGTCGTTGAGTTTCTGCATCTTAGATTCAATTTGCTGAATCTTTTTCTTAAACGGCTGAACCTTGGCGCGAGCATCAGCTGCCTGGCGTCGGCGCTCCTGCGGTGTCAGCTCAAGGCCGGCCGGCCTTGGGGGCTCTGCGGCGGGTGCGTCTTGCTCAAGCTCTGAACCATTCGCTGCATCTGCTCCCTTGGCCTGGGCGGCGGCAGCTTTGCGGTCGGCGCGCGCGGCCGCCAGGATGAGCTTGGTGTAGTCATCCAGATCCCCGTCAAAGGGTTCCACCGTCCCTTTGTTCACCAGCCACAATCTGTCCGCGCAGGTCTCGATCAAGTGGCGGTCGTGGCTGATCAGGATGACAGCGCCTTCATAATCGTTGATGGCGTGGATCAGCGCCTCTCGGCTGTCCACATCCAAATGGTTTGTCGGCTCATCAAGGATCAGAATATGAGGGCCGACAAACGACGCCAGAGCGAACAGCAGCCTGGCCTTCTCGCCGCCGGAGAGTTTGCCCGCCTTGGTGTCCGCCAGATGGGCGCCGAACCCAAGGGCGCCGATTTTTGCACGCCGCTGTGCTTCGGTCGCATCCGGCATGAGCGCCCGGATATGGTCATAGGGGCTCTCTTGCGGATTGAGCTCATCGAGCTGGTGCTGGGCAAAGTAGCCCACATCCAGCTTCTTGTGATGGCGCATGGCGCCCGCGCACACATCCAGGCGTCCCGAGAGCAGCTTGGCAAAGGTGGACTTGCCGTTGCCGTTTGCGCCCAGCAGGCCAATGCGGTCATCGGGGTCCAGGCGCATGTTGAGGTCGCGCAAGACGGTGGTATCGCCATAGCCCACAGCGGCCTCTTCAAACCTGACCAGAGGCGGGTTCAGGATCTTCTGGGGTGCGGGGAACAGGAAGGGCGCCACCTGATTGTCGGCCATGGCCGAAACCGGCTCCAGCTTGGACAGCGCCTTCAGCCGGCTTTGCGCCTGGCGGGCCTTGGAGGCTTTGTAGCGGAACCGGTCCACAAACGCCTGCATGTGGCGGCGCTGTTCATCCTGCTTCTTTTTCATTCTCAGCTGCAGCGCCTGTTGTTCCCGGCGCTGGCGATCGAACGTGTCGTAATTGCCCTGATAGAGCGTCAGCTTCTGCTGATCCAGATGGAGAATACTGGTCACCGACGTGTTCAGCAGGTCACGGTCGTGGCTGATGATGATCGCCGTAAAGCGATAGGTTTTCAGGAAGTTCTGCAGCCAAATGGTGCCTTCCAGGTCTAGATAGTTCGTCGGCTCGTCCAGCAGCAGCACTTCGGGCTCGGAGAACAAAGCCGCCGCCAGCGCAACCCGCATGCGCCAACCGCCCGAAAGAGACCCGCACGCCTGCTGCTGGGCCGTTTCGGTAAAGCCGAGGCCAGCCAAAATGGTAGCCGCCCGTGCCGGGGCGGCATGGGCGCCGATGTCGGCCAGGCGCGTGTGGATTTCGGCGATCCGCGAAGGGTCTTGTTCGGTCTCCGCGTCGGCGAGCAACTGGGCGCGCTCTTTGTCTGCAGACAGCACATGGTCAATCAGGCTTTCCGGCCCGCCCGGCGCCTCCTGGGCAATGGCACCCACGCGCCAGCTGGACGGCACGGAAA
The DNA here is from genome assembly GCA_039180225.1 of Pseudomonadota bacterium. Classification (GTDB taxonomy): domain Bacteria; phylum Pseudomonadota; class Alphaproteobacteria; order Rhizobiales; family CAJQND01; genus JAAEUE01. Next base: position 433 of record JBCDDQ010000399.1, on the reverse strand, counting down.
TGGAGCCACCATCCGTGTTGACCTCGCCTAGGATGATCTTGAACAACGTGGTTTTGCCCGTGCCGTTCCGGCCCACAAACCCCACTTTATGGCCAGCTGGAATGGCGACAGCGGCGCCGTTCAGCAAAAGCCGGCCTTCTATGTGGTAGGTGAGATCGTTGACATGAAGCATGGGCGTGGCACCTAGCCGATCACGGGCGTGCCCGCAACTGATATCGACCGTGAAGCAAAAGGCTTCAGATGATCGGCTGCCGCTCTGAAGCACAGATCACGAAAATTCTATCCAAAGACATTTGATTGCCACATTGGATTTGTCTTTGATGTTGTCCGTTGGCTGACATTTGACACAGTGGACACCAGGTTTGCTCCAGCGAACTTTGTAAGAAGGGATCTTCTCCGATGAAAGCACGTTTTGTGAAGGTGGCTTCGGCTG
>JBCDDQ010000398.1:0-3326 GCA_039180225.1 Pseudomonadota bacterium | reverse complement strand
TGTGAACATCGGGGATACCGCCTCGTTTAACGGTGAGAACTTCCTGTCGGTCGATTCCAGCGCAGCCGGCTATAACTCAATCAAAGAGGTTGTGGCGTCCTTCACACGGACCGGCAGCACAATTTCCATCGGCACGATCGGAATCGATATCACGCAAACCACATTGTTTGACGCAGGCACCGGTACCGGGATCATCGACACCGTCTATTCGGCCACCAGTGGCGCCACGTTTACGGTCGGGACTCTCGACATTTCCGCTCTGACAGATTCCGCCGCTGACCTCACAGACCTGGAAGATATGATCCAGGCCGTCGACACTGCGTTCACGCAGATCACCACAGGTGCCAGTAATCTGGGTGCTGCCATCAAACGGATCGACATGCAGTCAGACTTTGTCTCAAGCCTGATGGATGCGATTGAGCGCGGTGTGGGACAGTTGGTGGACGCGGACATGAACGAAGAATCCACCCGGCTACAAGCTTTACAGGTACAGCAACAGCTTGGAATCCAATCCTTGAGTATCGCGAACTCCGGCAGCCAGAACATTCTGTCACTGTTCAACTAACCATTCCTACCAAGGGGCTGAGGGGCACCTTAGACACAGCCGCCCTGCCTGACGCGGCGGGGGTCTATCAGCCAGCTTGAGAGTGTAAGGAGATGTTATGAACGCCAAGATGCCAATTGAAACGAAGCCGGTAACCCTTAACAGCAATCAGGGCGTGGTCTTGGTTCGCCCGCCAAACGGCGGCATGACCACTGACCAGACGCGGGTTGACCTGGTGCTGGCCCGCGGGGCCAGTCACCTGATGCTGGATGCCTCCACCGCGGCTCAATTGGGCCGCGCGTTGATCGATGCTGCGCTCTGCACAAAGGCGCCGAACTAAACCACTGAGCCTGAAGAGCTGCCGCGCTTGCTGACGGCAGGCAAATCAGCATAGGCTGGCGCCGATGTTCGTTGCTTGATTCGGGTCTGATCCAATCCTTTTGCCTACCGGTTGCCGCGTAAACAGCGTTTGCGGCCCCCGGGCAGCAACGCATCGGAGCTATCGCTTTATGAATGTGGAGTTTACCGGTCTTCGCCCCCAGGGCGAGCGTCTGCGCACTCAAATCCTCAGCCGCATTGAAACCGCCCTCACCCACGGCAAGTTCATCATGGGGCCTGAGGTCCATGAACTTGAAAAGCAGCTCGCTGCCTTTTGCGGCGCCAAACATGCCATCGCCGTGGCCAATGGAACCGATGCTTTGCAGATCGCTCTGATGTGTGCCGGTGTGCAGCCGGGCGATCATGTGCTGGTGCCCTCCTTCACATACACGGCCACTGCGGAGGTGATCCTCGTATTGGGGGCATCACCCATTTTCGTGGACGTCGGTCCAGACACCTTCAATCTGGATTGCGAGGATCTGGAGTGCACGATCAAGGCGCACGATCCTGCAAAAGGCCCTCTGAAGGCGATTATCGGCGTTGATCTGTTCGGAATGCCGGCGCATTGGGCCGCGCTAAAGGCCATTGCCGAGCGCCATGGGCTGTTCCTCGTGGCCGACGCTGCCCAGAGCTTTGGCGCCAGATCTGCCGACGGTGCAGTTGGAACTTTGGCACATGTAACCACCGCCAGTTTCTTCCCTGCCAAGCCCTTGGGCTGTTACGGGGACGGCGGCGCCATTTTCACGGACGATGACGGGCTCGCCAATACAATGAGGTCTATCCGCGTGCATGGCCAAGGTGCGCAGAAGTACGAAACCGTGCGTGTGGGCGTAAACAGCCGGCTCGACACCATCCAGGCCGCGGTGCTGCTGGCCAAGCTTGAGGTGTTTGAGGAGGAGCTTGCCAACCGCAACGCGCTGGCTGAGGCCTATGATCGCCAGCTCCACGCGCTGGTGGACACCCCGCCCCTTCCAGCTGACGCAGGCGTTCGCTCCGCTTGGGCGCAATACACAATCAAGGTGGATCACCGGGACGCCTTTAAAGCTGCGCTGGCGGCGGCGGGTGTTCCCAGTGCCGTCTACTATCCTTTGCCCATGCACCTGCAGCCGGCTTATCTGCGCTATGGCGGCGGCGCCGGTTCGCTCCCAGTAAGCGAAGCGCTGTCGGAGCGTGTCATCAGTTTGCCCATGAACCCCTACTGGACGAACGAAGACCTTGAAGCCGTTTGCGGAGGCGTTCGCGCGGCGCTGGATGAAACCTCACAGTGGAAACAAGCCAGCTGAGTTTGCGGGAGCTTGCCGCCCGAGCGCGCCTCGAATCAGTTATGGTGAGCCGACATTGCGCTGCGGAGCGCCTGGGAAGAGATAGATGACAGACACCCACGTTACGGATGAACTCAGAAAGATCGCTGAGCAAGAGTTCCACGACAAGCGTGAGCTCGACCGGGCCCGCATGGGCGAAGAAGAGTTTGAGCGGGTCTACTCAAACAAGAAGTGGTATTCGATCACCGCATCATCCCGCGCCTTCGTGGACGCTTGGCTGGCGGAGCATTGTGACGGTGCCACCGTGCTGGACTTCGGCTGTGGGCTGGGTGGCAACTCTCTGCGCTTTGCCCGCCACGGCGCGGAGGTTTACGCCTTCGACATCTCCCAAGAGTCGGTGAACACCACCAAGAAGGTACTCGTCGATCATGGCTATGGCGGCAAGCTGCACGCTGAGGTCATGGACGGTGAGAACATGACCTATGCGGACGACACCTTCGATGTGATCGTCTGTTCCGGGGTGCTGCACCACGTGGATGTGGAACGGGCGTTTCCGGAGCTCGCGCGGGTTCTGAAGCCCACCGGCAAGATCGTGGCCATGGAAGCGCTGGGGTACAACCCGATCATCAGCCTTTACCGGCGTCTCACCCCGTCCTTGCGGACCGCCTGGGAAACCGATCACATCCTGACCCACCGCGAGCTCAAAATCGCCAAGCGCTATTTTGACGGCCTCTCGGTGCACTATTTCCATCTGTTCTCGATCCTTGCCGTGCCCTTCCGGAAAAGCAGGATCTTCAAACCTCTGCTGGCGGTTCTGTCGGCTCTGGATTCTCTCGTCTTGAAAATCCCCGGCGTGCAGCTGATGGCCTGGCAAATGATTTTCTTCCTCAGCAAGCCAAAAGAGAGATGACCGTTCCCACGGTTGAACTTGGAAAAACTGGAATGCGCGTGCCCAGAATAATGCTGGGCGCTGAGGCTTTGGGTGGGCACGATTGGGGTGATCTGGATATTGCGAGCGTAGAGCGCGCCATCAAAAGCGCCATTGAGCGCGGGCTCAAGTTTTTCGACGTGGCTGACTGCTACGGCTTGGGCCAGGCGGAAGAGCGCCTGGGCCAGATTGTCAAAACCAAGCGTGATCAGGT
>JBCDDQ010000397.1:0-3382 GCA_039180225.1 Pseudomonadota bacterium | reverse complement strand
CGATCGTGTGCGGATCGGGCAACTGCAATTTCTCAAACAGATTGATGGCCTCCGCATGGGCCGTCTTTTCGTCCATCACTCCGTGCTGAACCGGGGCTTCGGAATATTGCTCAATCAGTTTATGGGCCGGGTTGAACGAGGCCGCCGCCGACTGGGCCACATAGGAAATGCGCACCCCGCGCAGGGCCCGCTTGTCGTCCTCGGTGGCGTTGAAGAGGTTCACCCCGTCAAACATGATGTCGCCCGCGGTGATCTTACAGCCTGGCCGGGCAAAGCCCATGGCGGCAAGCCCAATGGTGGACTTGCCGGCGCCCGATTCCCCGATCAGGCCCAGCACCTCGCCGCGGTGCAGATCGAAGTCTACGCCTTTAACGATCTCGTGCCATTCGTCATCGCTCTGGCCCTCAATTCTGAGGCCCCGGACGGAAAGCAGGATCTCTTGGTCTTTGCTTTTCTTCTTCTTAGGGCTAGTGGTCATCGCGCAGTCCCGATGTCTTGTGCAGGAACCAGTCGACGACGAAGTTCACGCCGACCGTGAGCAGGGCGATGGCAGCTGCCGGCAGCAGCGGCGTGATATCGCCGTAGGTGATAAGAGTGGCGTTGTCGCGCACCATGGAGCCCCAGTCCGCCGTGGGCGGCTGGATGCCGACGCCCAAGAACGAGAGGGCTGCGATCAACAGGAAGACGAAGCAGAAGCGCAGGCCGAACTCCACCACCAGAGGCGGCATGATGTTGGGCAGGATCTCCCGGAACATGATCCATGGCAGCCGCTCACCGCGCAGCTTGGCCACTTCCACAAAATCCATGACAGCCACGTTCATGCCCACCGCGCGGGCCAGGCGGAACACCCGGGTTGAGTCCAGAAGCGCGATGATGATGATCAGGTTCTGAACGCTGGAGCCGAAGATGGTCAGCAGCACCAGAGCGAAGATCAGCACCGGAATGGCCATGAAGATATCGATGATGCGGCTCAGCACCTGGTCCACCCAGCCCCTGAGGATCGAGGCCAGAAGGCCAAGACCGCCGCCGACGATAAAGGCCAGCACCGTGGTCATAAACGCGATGCCGAGGGTGTTCCGCGCCCCATAGATCAGGCGGGTCATCATATCCCGGCCCAGATTGTCAGTGCCCAGAATGAACTTGTCGCCCCACACGTCAAACTCCGGGCCTACAATCTCCGATTCCCCGTAAGGGGTTAGGATGGGCGCGAAGAGCGCCACGAACACGTACGTGAAGATCACCAAGATCCCGAACTTGGCCGTAATCGGTGCCTTCTTCAGCTCGCGCCAGGCGTCGCGTTTCCAGTCTCTTTCAGCCAGTGGTATGGCAACCGCGTCCGCGGATCTGGCATCATCTCCAGTGTTGTCACTCATTTTGGATGCAGAAGCCTCGGGTTGGTGACGATGGAGATCAGATCCGCCGTCAGGTTAAGCAGAATGTACGTGGCCGCAAACACCAGGCTGCAGGCCTGCACCACCGGCAGGTCGCGCACGATCACGCTGTCGACCATGAGCTGGCCGAGGCCGGGATAGACGAACACCACCTCAACCACCACGACCGAGACCACCAGGTAGGCAAGGTTCAAGGCCACAACCGTGGCGATCGGCGCCCAGGCGTTGGGCAGGGCATGGTGCACGATGATCCGCGCCCGCTGCAGGCCCTTCAGGTTGGCCATCTCGATGTAGGGGCTGGCCAGAAGGTTCAAGATCGCCGCGCGGCTCTGGCGCATCATGTGGGCGAACACCGCCAGCGTCATGGTGGCTGCCGGCAGCAGGCACTTATAGATGCGCTCCCACAGGGGCATATCCATGTCCACGTTCGAGAGGCTCGGGAACCAGCCCAGCTGCTGCGAGAACAGGATGATCAGGATGTAGGCGATGAAGAATTCCGGGAAGGAAATCGAGGTCAGGGTGAAGGTGTTGATCGCCCGGTCGTAAAAGGAGTTGCGATACAGAGCTGCCAGAACGCCGCAGATCAGCGAAAATGGCACAGCAATCGCCGCGGTCATCAGCGCCAGGAAGAGCGTGTTGGCGAGCCGGAAGCCGATCAGCTCGGAGATCGGCCTCTGGTTGGCAAACGACGTGCCGAAATCACCCTGGATCACGCCCAGCACCCAGTCGATGTAGCGAATGTGCGGTGGCTTATCGAGCCCCAGTTCACGGCGGAACACCTCCACCGTCTCCGGCAAAGCGTCCTGGCCTAAGATCTCCGTGGCGATGTCACCGGGCAGCAGTTCAACGCCCAGAAAGATGATCAGCGATACGGCCAGGAGCGTCAGCAGCCCCAACGCCAGACGCTGAACAATAAGCGTGATGAGCTTCCCCATCGGACCAATGTCTCCCCATCCCTCCAGGCACTATCGTGCCTTTTTGCTGACACCAGTCTGCAACGAATTTGCCTTGGCCGTAAACCCCCTATCTCCGGCCGCCGCTTCGGACGGGTGGCCTATTTCTTCTTGAGACCCACACTGCGGCCCGCCCACTCGGGCGGCTCCGGCAGCGTCGCGTCTTTCAACGCGGCCACCACTTCATCGGGCATTTGGGAGGTTCTGCCCTCGCGCGTATCGTAGTGCAGCACCATGAATTCCGCGGTTGCGCGCAAGGTCCCCTCACACAGCATCTCGTGGGCAAACCAGATCCGCTTTTCATCGGCCCCGATAATGAGGGTTTCAATGTCCACCGTGGCCGGTGCCCTGACTTCGGCCAGATAGCGCATGTGGGTCTCAACAGTGTATATCGCGCAGCCGGTGTCCTTGAAGTAGGGCACACCGATGGCGAAATGATCTTGCATGAGCCAGGTGGCGTTGGAGAACGGCACCAGGTAGTAGGCCTCGTTCAGGTGGCCATAGGCATCGAGCCACGCATCCTGAATGGGCTCGCTATGAAACTTGAAACGCAACGGTCTGTCCTCCCCTTATCGTCTTAAGCGATCAATGCCTGAGCGCTGGTCAGCACGCAAGATCTGACCCGCTCAAGCGTCTCGGCGTCGGTGACGAGTTCTGCCAGGTCGTCCGGGGTGTGGAAGCGCGGAGAGGTGCCGGCAATCGAGATCATAGGATCTCCGCGCGGCGCCCACAACTCAGATTCGCCGACCCATTCTGCGGGTGCGCGCGGCGCCTTCGGTTGTCTGGGCACGATCGCTAAAGGAGCCAAGCCGTCGCATGCTTTTTCAAACGACGCACCCTGAAGGTTGCTCACCGACATCATGGCGCCGTCCTCGTTGAGGGCCGTTTTGTCCGCCAGGCAAGACCCGAGGTGCAGGACGCCGGAGATCTCTTGCTGAAAGCTCTCAACAAATCTCGCCGCACCGAAATAGCCCAGCTCATGGCCCGTGGGCATCACCAGCAGAACGGGGATTTGCCGGCTCAGCTCTTCAGCCACGG
>JBCDDQ010000396.1:0-3400 GCA_039180225.1 Pseudomonadota bacterium | reverse complement strand
GATGCCGTATCGACGTGTCTTCAACAGGAAGGTGAAACCGTCACCGTGATCGGACGGGTGGAGGCGGCCACTCAGGACGAGCAGGTGGGCTACACCGGCACGCTAGGATGGGTGCGATGAGCCGCAAGCGAACGGCTATTCTCATTTCCGGTCGCGGCTCCAACATGGTGGCGCTCGTGGAGGCGTCAGCTGCAGACGCATTTCCGGCGGAGATCGTGCTGGTTCTGTCCAACGTGCCGGGCGCGCCAGGGCTCGCCAAAGCCGCCGCAGCCGGCATTCAGACCAAGTCAATCGATCACAAGGCCTTTGAGTACCGGCCTCAGTTTGAAGCCGCCGTTCAGGCTGAACTGGACACGGCAGGCGTCGAACTGGTGTGCCTGGCCGGATTTATGCGCTTGCTCACCGACGAGTTTGTGACGGCCTGGCACAACCGAATGATCAACATTCACCCCTCGCTCCTGCCCTCTTACAAAGGCCTGGACACGCACCGGCGTGTGATCCGCGACGGTGGGCGCATGACCGGCTGCACCGTCCACTATGTGCGCTCGCAAATGGATCAGGGCCCCATTATCGCGCAGGCCGCCGTGCCGGTGCATGCTGACGATACTGATGAGCGCCTTGCCGCACGAGTTCTGCAGGCCGAACATGCGCTTTATCCCATGGCGTTGGAAATGGTCGCCAACGGAACGGTGCGCGTTGCAGGGGAAAAGGTTCGGTTTGAGGGTAAGGATTTGGAGCAGGCCGCGCTGTTGTCGCCGGCCAAGTCTCAGTGATCAGCCGGTTGCCATAATCTTGAGCACAGGGATCATGCTGTCTGCCACTTTGGGCAGATCGATCACAATCACCTTCACCAACACCGCTACCGCTGCTGTCATTCCCGCAGCAATCAGCATCAGCATGGTCCGGCGTGCTTTTATGTTCTCAGACATTTTGTCCTCAATCCCATATCAAATGTGGGACTTTGCTTGCCACAATTCAACTGAGCGGACACTGAATCGCGTGTTCATCTGGCGTTCATCTCCGCATCTGCACCTGCGCCTAAAAGCCGATTCGGGCAGGTTTATGGCCAAGATCTGCCCTGATTGCGCTTATTTTGGCACCTTTCAGCGAATATAGGTCCACGCCTCACAACGACTCACCTCGGCGTGACGGTGAACGACCGTTGTTGCTTGGCGCGGCGCTGCGTCTGTCTTTAAGTGGACCGTGAAATCTTCTCCGGTGGCGGAGAGCCGGTATGTCACGGGACGACCGCGGCCAATATTCTTGCTTGTGGGGTTGAAGATCGTCATGCGGCCCGCTTCAGACCCAGGAAAAGCGGGCGAATAGGCGCAAGGCAGCTGAATAAGCGTCATAAAGCCGATGTTGGCCTTCAAATCGCTGGGGGGCGCGGAGGGCTCGATTTCTGTTGTCGCGCTGGCGAGCTGGGCACCGGCCGAAAGCACCACAGCAGCGGCTACAGCAGCGCCGGCAGCAGATTGTTTGAATGATGCAAAGTGAGACAACATGGTTCTGGTCTTTCCAAGACGGAGTTCTACCGATTGTAATATAGGAACGATACGCTGAGGTTTACCTGAAGCGATCATTCACATTGTGTTCACGATTTCGCGGGGCGCACTCTGATTGCGCCTTTTGCCCCTTTTCGTGCTCTCTCCAACGCCGCATCAGCACATGTCGACGCTCCTTGTAACGGGCATCCAACACGTTCATGGCTTGGATCCGGTCTGTGCGGAAATGACGGAAATCTTCTCTCAGTTCGCACCACGCCACAACCATGCGCACCGTCACCATGTAACCGATCGCCAGAGGCCAGATGGTGCGCTCGCTGGAGCGGCCATTCTCATCCACATAGGCGATCGTAACTTTAACGCCCCTGCGGATTGCCTCTCGGAGCGGGGCCACATCCACATTGTCCTGCGCCTGCACGGCTGTGTCAGTCGCAAACAGCGGGGCTTCCAGAAGCACGGGCCGCAGATCTTCCGGAACAACCGTGCCGATCTTTGCAATGGCATCGCGTGCAGCACGCACAAGCTGTTTGTCGCCGCGGGCCTCGACCATACGGGCGCCGAGCATCAGCGCTTCGAGTTCATTGGCGGAGAACATGAGGGGCGGCAAGTCAAACCCCTGCCCCAGCACATAGCCCACACCCGCCTCTCCTGCCACGGGCACATTGTTGGCCTGTAGCGAGACCATGTCCCGGTATATGGTGCGGGGCGTCACCTCCAGTTCCTCCGCAATGGCACTGGCCGTCACCGGCCGGCTTTCACGGCGGAGGATCTGAATGATCTGCATCAGTCGATCTGCACGTCTCATGGGCTGCACATTGCCATAGGTCTACTGACAGCTTGATGTCAGTAGATTGTCAGTATTATGAGGCAACACTCAATAAGGAGATAGCCCGATGATTACCGTCTATACCTTTGGTCCGGCCTTCGCAGAGGCAGATCCCAGCCCGTTCGTCATCAAAACCCTGATGCTGCTCAAACTTTCAGGCCTCGATCATCGGGTTGAGGTGGGCGATGTGCGCAAAGCGCCGAAAACCAAACTCCCCTTCATCAGCGACAATGGCAAGCAGATCGCCGATTCCACTTTCATCAAAATGCACCTGGAGGATGCGCACAATGTGGATTTCACCAGCGGCTACGGCAAGGAGGAGCTCGCAGTGGGCTGGACGGTAGAGAAGATGCTTGAGGACCATCTCTATTGGATCATTGTGGATGCCCGTTGGATGGACGATGCAAATTTCAACAAGGGCCCAAAAATGTTCTTCAACGAGATCCCCGCTCCCGTGCGGTCCTTTGTGGTCTGGATGGTGCGCAAAGAGGTGCGCCGTAATCTCTGGGGCCATGGCTTAGGCCGGCACAAGCGCGAAGAGCTGGTGCGGCTGGCCGAAAAGGACTTTGCCGCTCTGTCCAACATCCTGGGTGATAAGCCCTACCTCTTGGGCGATCGTCCCTGCGGATATGATGCCAGTTTGTATGGGTTTATTGCGTCAACCCTGGTGCCCGTGTTCACTCATCCGGTGATTGACGCGGTGAAACAGCACCCCAACCTGGTGGCGTACCGCAAACGCATGCGCGCGCTGTACTTTCCCGCGTGGCCTGACGCTGTGGCTGCATAACCGAACACGGCCCGGAGCTTGAGCCCCGGGCCGCTTTCCAAAGTGTATCTCGCTTCAAGCGGTTACGCGAACCACCAGCGTTCAGCAGCTTTGTTGCCATCCATGTCCCAATTGGCCGCCATTTGGCCGTGGGCCACCTTCTTGGACATGGCAAAAACGTAAGATGCGTACATGGGAATGACCACGCCACCGTCATCACGGACGATTTGTTGCATCTCATAGTACTTGCCGCGGCGCTTCTCCTGATCGAGCTCCGCCCGCGCGTCCACCAGCAGCTTGTTG
>JBCDDQ010000395.1:0-3419 GCA_039180225.1 Pseudomonadota bacterium | reverse complement strand
TTCGGCGATGTCCGATCGGGCCGGATCGTCTACGCCCAAAAAGGCACGCGCTTTCACGGTTGGACGAAGAACGACAGTTTTGCAGCGTTTGGAAACAACGATGACCGCGAGCTGACCATTGTCCCGATGCTCATCGACAATGGCGACTTCCTGCCGAAGCGGCGTTATGGTCTTGGTGTCTCCCATTTTGGGCTGAACGTCCAGGCAACGGGTTCCGGCGACGTCAATCAATTCGACTTCAGAGAGCTTTTTGAACTCAATCTGGAGAACAACTTTTTGCTCGTGAGCAGCGAGGAGGCCTTCTTTCTCTATGGGCTGGACCGCGCGTTTGAGCGGGTGCTGCCCAATCTCACGCGCCCGACACCCTTGCGCGAAATTGAGCAACGGCGGCTGGCCAACGTCAATGAGGTGAACCGTTTGCTGCGGTCACGTTTCAGGCTCACCCCGTTCGCGTTTCAGGTGAGGTACACGTATCTTGCGCTCTACAATTTCAACAACCATCTGGTGGCCTCGGGCTTTGATCTGCATAATGATGCGCCCACCATTCGCCGCCTGCAGCAGGGCATCAAGGCAGAATGGCGCCCCGGCACATTCCATTTGCAAACGCTTGCTCCAGTCACGAGCCCCATTGTGGCAACACGCACAGCCGGTGGTACGGTGACCAGCAGGAGTGTAGCGGCGGGGGATTGGAGGGGGTTTGCACGCGTGTCGAGCAATCCCAGGCCTCCTAAGAAGATCTTTCAGCGCCTGGAGGAGTTCGGGGTGCCCTTTGCGCTGATCCAGGAAGGGGTGGGTTCGAAAATCCGCGGCACGCGGGACACGAAAGAGCGCTTAAGCAAACCCATCGTCAATGCAAACGGCGATGTGCTCACAAGAGTACCGGAGCAGATCGAAGAAACCGCGGCCTTGCCCTCCGCAAGCGATATCCGCAGACAGATATATGAGGTGTTCCCCGGGACCCAAGGACAGATTGATGTTGCCCGAAACAGAGATTACGCGGTCAGGGAAGACCGTGCCTGTTCGGATCCAGCCCACAAAGTCATTCTTGGCGGCCTTGGAAGCCAATTCCAGCGTTGGACCCATGCAGACGGTGAAACATGGGTCATTTCCGCACGACGGTGCGGCGACCAATACTTCACCGACAAGAACCCGTACTACATCCTGGACACACGGTTTAGGGATGAGGGTATCCAGCCCATCACCAGATGGGCCGGCGGCCTGCTTCGGCTTCAGCAGATGAAACAGCCTGCCTTTTCCCTCCATGATGGCAGATACTTGATGGTGTGGGGGCGCGACCGCGGCCTTGTTCTCATTGATCTTGAAGACCTGTCGCAAAGCCGTGGCGTTCTGGGTAAGAGGGTCAAGGACAAATACTCAGATATCCGTCTTGCTGCGGACCTGGAGCACGTGGTGGACGTGAAGCCGGACGGCTCATTTGCGCTTCTGCAGCTGCGGTCCGGGAACACGGTGCTCTCTGGCAGGCATGTGGACGATGAAATAGCGGTGTGGACGCCGAACGGTTTCTTTGATTCCACGCCCGAGGGCAGCCATCTGGTGAAGATTAGATTTGCCGGTGCGCCGGGAACCTACTCGTTCCATCAGTACGAACGATCTCTGAGGAGAACAGGACTGGTGTCGCGCGTGATGGCGGGCGATGCCCTTGGAAGCCCGGATATTGGCGTTGCACCTGCCATCGACACCAGCCTGGAGCTCAGCGGCGACACAGTGCTTGGAAAGATCACCCGCCGCTCCAGGGCGGCCATCGCTGAGGTGCTGGTGTTCCAGGACGGTATTCTGACAGACAAACTCTCTGTGCCGGACGGTCCGGATTTCGAATTCAGAACCGAGCGCAAGCCGGGCGCGCGCTGGGCCTCGGTTTTGGCCATGAGCAGCGACGGACTGGCGAGCTTGCCCTCCGGCCGAGATCTTGGGCCCCCATCGACTCCGCGCAAAATCCTCTCGCTTGCGGTCGGCGTCGACACATACAAAGATCCGCTATTGCCGCGTTTAAGGTTCGCGGTGGCTGATGCCGAGCTGCTCTCAGGCACGTTCAAGTCAGCGGCCCAAGATGGCGCGCCGCAGGGCCAGCACGTCCTGCTTAATGATGAAGATGCAAGCCCGGTGAAGATCCTGCGCTCCGTCGAAGAGATCGTCTCCAAGGCTTCGCCAGGTGATACCGTCGTCATCAGCTTTGCCGGTCATGGAGTGCGCGACGGAGACGGGATGTTTTATCTGGCCACTTCGGGGACATCGACGCAAGACCTCGCGGGCACCGCACTGTCTTTTGATGCGCTTGCAGGCGTTTTGGCCGGCAGCAAAGCCAGAGTGGTGGTTCTCTTGGATGCCTGCCATTCCGGCATGGCGGGCTCAAAGTTCCTGTCCACAAACGATCAGGCGGCATCGGGCCTGTTGGGCAATGTGCCGACAGGCATGATCGTATTCGCAGCTTCGAAAGGACGGGAGTTCGCAGAAGAGCATTCCGAGCTGGGGCACGGCCTTTTCAGTCTCGCCATCGCCGATGTTGTTTCAAAAAATCGCAAGGCAAGCGACCTCAATGGTAACGGCGCCATTGAAGTTTCAGAATTCTACTATGGTGTCAAAAAGCGCGTGATCGAACAGGCCAAGAATGACCAGACGCCCTGGCTTGCCCGAAATCAGATGATTGGCGAGTTTTCGCTGTTTTAGAGCAAGGACCGGTTGAAGGCGCGCTGATCACGTTTAGGGCAGATAATGGGCCTTTTCGGACCGTGCCAGTGACTGACTTTACGGCAATCGATCTCGGCTTAATGCTGGTTTAAGGTCGGCCAGTTATCTGTCTTAGGCCATGTACACGCTGAGACATTACTTCTGGTTTGCCTTTTGGATCGGTGTCTTCGTTGTGGGGTATCTGTGGAGCAGTGCCTCAAGCGAGGCGCGCTACGGGGATTTGATGCGCCGCATTTTCCATGTCCCTGACCATATTGCGTTTGCCGACATCCGCTATCCCCGGCGCGGAACCGCCAACGGGATTGAAGGGATCTTTCAGCTAACCGAGGCACAGTTGGCCGCCTATCAAGCGCGCTTCAACGATGCCGAGATCTGGCACACCCCTGTAGAGTTGAGGCGGCGCACATTTGAAGCACCGTTTGCGCCTTCGGCTTTTGCTTGGAAGCCGCTGCCGTCTCCCGGGCTTGCCGGCAATCGCCGGATACGCTGGGGCAACCTTTCCCGCAAGGAAATATATCAGATCAAGAACGGTCTGATGATGTGCGTGGCCTTTCGCAATGCCCCCGGAAAGCGCAAATCAGACTGGTGGTACAGGGCGCCCAAGGGCCATGAGGACCGGTTTCCGCTTATCACACCGGGCAAGTTTGACGCGTTCAACGCAATCCACTGCGCGGATGTGGGCCGTTCAGAGCGTCCCCCGGTGCTGCTGCAGG
>JBCDDQ010000394.1:0-3423 GCA_039180225.1 Pseudomonadota bacterium | reverse complement strand
TGCGGGCATAATCTTCCGCAACAAACGGGAGAGCGTTCACGTAGATCACCAGAATGCCGCCAGGTTTAACCAGCCGGATAAAGTCAGGCAGCGCATCAGCCTTCAAATGGCCATTACCGAAAGCGCCCACGCTGATGACCGAATCGTAGGAGGCGTCCGGAATACTGGTGCGTTTGGTCAGGTCGGCCGCAAACAGCTGGCGATACGCACCATGGCGCCGCGCCTGGGCAAGCATTCCGGTGGAGATATCGGCGCCGTCCACAAGGTAAAAGCCCCGCTTCCTGAGCTCGCGGCCAGCCAGCCCCGTGCCGCAGCCAAGATCGATCACCACAGAGGCCTTGTCAGCCACCCGGCGCTCGAACTCGTCTGCAGCAATCTGCGGTGCCACATAGCCATATTCGTTCAGCAGGTCGCGATCATAGACGGCCGACCAGTCGTCATAGACCTTCTTGGGATCCACATATCCCTTTTGGGAGCTTACAGTGGCCAGGGCGCCGGACGGTTTCTTCTTGCTCATGAGGCCTCGCCTGTGTCGCAAATTCTTAGACCGGGCCATGTTCGCCCGCGCGCTCCATGCGCGCAAGAGGTTTGATTGCGCCCTTAGGGTTAGCTAGAAATACCCGGCACGAGAGGACCCACACCGATGCAACAGTCGGACGACTTCAGACAGGAGGCCCACGCGCTCGCCGCGATCCTTGAACCGCTGGACGACGCGCGGTTGGCCCAGAAGACCCAGTTTAAGAATTGGACAATCGAAGACGTGCTCGGCCATCTGCACATGTTTAATCATGCCGCCAATCTCTCCCTGAAGAGCGCCGGATCGTTCGATGAATTCTACACACCCATCCGCGAGGCCCTCGCAGGGGGCAAATCCATGCTGGACGCGCAATATGTATGGCTTGATGGGCTGAGCGGCCGGGCCCTCTATGACGCCTGGATTGAGGTCTGCGAGCAAACTGCGGACAACTTCTCAAATGCCGATCCGAAGATGCGCCTGAAGTGGGCCGGTCCGGACATGAGTGCGCGCTCGTTCATCACCGCTCGGCAAATGGAAACCTGGGCTCATGGGCAGGAGATCTTCGATGTCTTGGGTGCGGAGCGCCAAGAGGCGGACCGCATCAGAAACATCGATCATATGGGCGTGCTGGCCTATGGCTGGACGTTCATCAACCGCAAGCTGGAGGTGCCTGAGCCGGCACCTTTCGTGCGCCTCACCGCACCGTCGGGCGCCATTTGGGAATGGAACGACCCCCGGGAGGATCACACCGTTGAAGGCTCTGCCGTTGAGTTTGCGCAAGTGGTCACCCAGGTGCGCAATGTGGCCGACACACGCCTGGCAACCAAGGGAGAAAACGCGGCCCGTTGGATGGCCATGGCCCAGTGCTTTGCCGGCAAGCCGGAAGATCCCCCAGCCCCCGGCACGCGGTTCGCGCAGCCGGCAGCTTGATCCAGTGGACAGCCTGTGAGCAGCAACGCGGAGTTCCCGGCGCCCGGTCCAAGAGCAACGCTGTACGCCAGTGCTCTGGTGTTCGTGTCCGCCTCGGTTTGGGGCCTGTTCTGGTTGCCGCTCAGAGAGATCGACAAACATGGCCTGACCGGGCCTTGGGTGATCTTGGCCATCAACATCGCGCCCCTTGTGATCTTCATACCCATCACGTGGTGGCGCTGGCCCATTGTGCGCCGGCACCTGAAGGAAGCGGCGATCATCGGCAGCCTCTGTGCGGCGGGCCTGGTGTTCTACACCCTGGGTCTCATCTACACATCGATTATGCGGGCAACGCTGTTGTTCTACTTGACCCCCGTCTGGTCGACCCTGTTCGGCATGATGATCCTTTCAGAACATGTGAGCTGGCGACGCTGGGCGGCCATCGCGCTTGGGTTTGCCGGGCTCATCCTGATCCTCGCCGCGAAAGGGTCGGTGGCCGGCAGCCTTAACATCGGCGATGTGATGGGTCTCTTGTCGGGCATCTTCTGGGGCGCCGGAATGGCCTATACGCGGCTTTACGGCAGCCTTGAGCCGGCGGATACGGCGGCCAGCATCTATCTGTTTTCCTGTGTGCTGGGGCTCGCCCTGATTTGGCCGCTGCTGGGCACGGCCGCCACTGTGCCGCCGCTCAGTGCCTGGATTGCGGCTGCGCCGATCACCCTTGCCTTTTCGCTCTTGATCTTCATGCCCACCCTCTTTGCCGTGATGTGGTGCGCTCAACGCCTCTCGCCTGGACGGGTGGGCATATTGATGATGTCCGAGGTTCTGGTGGCCGGCATCAGCGCAACGCTGCTGGCGGGCGAAATCCTCACCCTTCAGGAATTTGCGGGCGCCGTGCTGATTGTCGGCGCCGGTGTGCTGGAGGTGCTCAGTCCCGTGGAACAGCCGCAACAAGCGACGTGACCAGGGCGCCTGAGCCGGAGATGTCATGCACGCAGTAATAGGGAACGGTCTGCAGCGCCCCCAGCTCGCTGCCCTTGCGCAGATCAATGGCACCGGCCGTCATGGTGAGCGCGGGCACCCCGCTCCATTCGGTTTCAAAATGTCTGTGCATATGCCCGGCCAGGATGCCGATCAGAGGGGGGTGGCTTGCAAGCACCTCTGCCAAACGCGCCGCATCAGCCCTGTCCTCGAACTGATACGGCTCCGGCGCCGTTGTCACCTCGAAGGTTGGGTGATGCATGAACAGCAGAACCGGTTTAGAGGCCTGGCTCAGTGCTTCATCCAGATGGGCAAAGCGGACATCGCACAACCTGCCCTTGTTTGAGGTTTCACTCACCGTGTCCAAGAACACCAAACGCAGCTCGTCGTGGTCAACCACATATTGCACGAACACCTGGCCTGGCATCTGCGCACACATGTCTGGGAATGCGGCCGAGAGTTCAGCGCGGTGATCTTTGTTGCCTGGTATGATCTTGAGTGGGGCCGTGAGCCGGGAAAGATGTTCCCGCGCCATGCCATACTCCATCTCCGTGCCGTTATGGACCACATCTCCCGTATGCACCACCAGGTCGGGAGCCGCTTCGAGTTGGTTTATGTGATCCACACAGGCGCCCAGGGCCGCCATCCTATCGGCATCCGCAGGGCCGCCTGAAGCAATATGAGAATCTGAGATCTGAACAATGCGCATGATGGGCCAGCGCATAGCAAATCAAGGCCGGGGGCGCTATGGTTCATCACCGGATTCTCTACAAGAAAGCGGGAACTGACCCCTTGCCCAAAACCCCATCAGAGCTGGATGCCCTCACCGAGCAGCTGATCGCCTTTCGCGATGCGCGCGAATGGCGCCAGTTCCACTCGCTCAAGAACCTCATCATATCGCTCAATCTGGAAGCCACCGAGCTGTTGGAGCTCACCCAATGGAAGAGCGATGAGGATATCGAGGCTGCAATCGGCTCGCCTGAGTTCTCGGAGAAAGCGGCAGAAGAATGCGCCGA
>JBCDDQ010000393.1:0-3441 GCA_039180225.1 Pseudomonadota bacterium | reverse complement strand
GTGGCCTGCAATATTGAGAAAACCTGGAAGGTGCAATTCACCGTGGTCGCGGCCCAGAACACTGAAGGCTATGCGCCGGCATCGTCGCTGGAAGCCTTGAACGCTTACCTGACAGCCGTTGGTGCGAGCGATCCGCTTTCAGAAACCGCAGAACGCAGCGCCCTTGAGGCCCTCAAGCCTTAAATGTGAAGTCGATAGAGCGTAGCCCGAAGCGCCGCGCCAGCTCACGCGCACCCACCATAACAAGCGTCACGCGCCGCGCCCGTGCTTCGCCAATCAGCGCGTCAAGCAGCTTTTCACTTTCCAACAGCGCGGGATCGTCCACAAGGATGATTGGCGTGCGCCGCAGGAT
The DNA here is from genome assembly GCA_039180225.1 of Pseudomonadota bacterium. Lineage (GTDB taxonomy): Bacteria > Pseudomonadota > Alphaproteobacteria > Rhizobiales > CAJQND01 > JAAEUE01. The sequence continues at coordinate 3,089 of JBCDDQ010000393.1, read as the reverse complement.
TGCACGACACGCCCTGACACCCGCCGCAACAGGGTTCGGCAGGGGCCGGGTGGCCTCCACCCGCTGCGCCAACACATGGTCGGTCAGGCCAAATGCCGAGAACAGTCGCGCTTGCTCCTCCTCGCTGATGGAGGAATGAGCACCCATCTTGGCATTGGCTTCAACACTGGCCACCATCATAGGCAGATGGGGCGAAACAACGGTGATCATCCGCCACCAATCGCGCGGGCGTAAACACTGGCCTTCTTGCTCGCCAAGCCGCACCACACCACCCGCAATGGGTTTCAGGCCAGCAAGTTGGAAGATCAAGTCAGCGGACTCGCAGTCTGAAAGCCCGGACAGCACCGCCGTCTCTGAAGGATGAAGGGCAAAAGACACATGCGTTTCCCCAACCGCCAACGGCAAGTCTTGTACCGAGAGACCCGCGCTCTGCTTGGGCCGCCGGCGCAAGCGTTGACCGTTGTCCAGCTCAAGCGCGGGAACCTGCAAGACCGCCTCCAGCCGCGAGAGGGACACCCGATGCGCGAGGCGATATTCCAAGCCGAGGGCAACCGCGCCCAGATTGGCCGCGATAATGCCGCTGAGCATCACCAGAACGCCCAGTTGGACCGCATCCATCTGAGTTGAAGTTGAGAAATACGCCGCCCCCGCCAGGCCAAAGGCAACCGCTGGAAACACAAGGTCACCACTGGAGCGCAGCACACCTGACAAGGTGGCGCGGCTCACCAGTGCTGAATTGAGCTTGGCTGAGCGACGCAATAACCCTCGCACCGCAGCACCATGTCGGCCAAGCCCCAGCACGGACAGCCGCGCTCCCAAAAGCTGACCGGCACGGGCCGCGATGCGCCCCCTCTGGCGCCGGCTTTCGCGCACCTTGCGCTCTAAAGGCCGCAAGCTCGCGGCCACCGGCACACTCCAAACCATCACCGCCAAACCGAGAGGGGCCAGCAAGGCCGGCTGAAACCACACCGCCAGCAGCCCCACGGTGCTTAAAATCCCAGCACCAACCACAATGGCCACCAAGCCGTCCGCCAGCCACAGCTTGATTGCTGAAAGGTCATTGACCACGCGCGTCATCACCAGCCCGGTCCGCATTTCGCGCGCACCTACAGGCACCCGGAGCACGTGGCTCATAAAGGCCGACCGGAGCTCGGCAATGTACGATAGCGCAAAATGCTCCGCCCACCGTCGCTGCAAAACCCTGGCAGCGATCAGCACCATCGTTGCCCCTCCCAACGCCAACAGCAGGTTTGCATTATCACCATGCGGGGTGGTCAACAACCGGCTGCCGGCAAGCGCTGCTGTCAGGGCGGCCAGCACTTGCACGGCTCCGATCAACGCCACCCCGGTCAATTGGGCCACGCGCCGCTTCGTCCAAAGCACCGGAACTGACATCGTTAAGCGCCCGCGACCTGGGTTGCGATCGATGCAGTTTGTTGCACCCACGGGGCCACTGTCGCCGGAGACACGAGCTGATCCAGACGATACACCGGAACACCAGAGGTCATTTCAGTCTCGCGCACTGCCAGCGGAGAGCAGGTCATGGCACCCGATAGCCCAATGACGTTGTGGCCCAAGGAGGCAAGTTCACGGGCGCCAGACACTGCGCCCATGGCATCTCCCGCCGCAAAAAAGGTACCCGTGAGGATCGAGGTCAGGCGTTCCGTCCGCGCCAAGGCGGCCGTTTCCGACTGATAGAGCCCGTCAGCCACTTCCAAGATTACAGTGTCACAGCCGCGCCTTGCCAAGGTGCGCACCAGTTTGCCGGCAGCCTGGGTGATGAGGTGCGGCTCCACGTTAAAGGTAGTGGCATAACCAGCGTCGGTGAAATCCAGCACGTCCTTGGCGCCGTTATCGCGCATGAGCCAGGGATCGCCGCCCGCCGCTGTGCCTGTGATCTTGGCAGCGCCCACGGTGTGGCCTGCGTCGGTGAAGCCCTTCACCAGGCCGGCCACCGTCGTGGTTTTGCCCGCGTTCATGGAAGTGCCCAGCACCATGAAGATGTGCTGCGGCAAGAGCGCATAGGTGGGGCCAAGTGCAAAGTCGGCGAGGTTCACAGGTTTGTGGTCCCCGCACCCGAGCAATCCGAGCGGTTTGATCTGCGTGGGGCCGCTCAACCGGTCGTGCCAGGAGGCGGCGCGGGACGCAACGCCACCAGCCGCCACCAGATGACAGGCCTTAAGATCTTCCGGCACGTAGGCCTCATACTGATCCGGCGCATACCGGTCTCCATAGGCCACGATGATCTCATCGCCTGGGTTCATCGCCGCCTTGCGTCCAGATGGCAGCTCCAGCCGCTTGTGCGATCCCAAGCGCACCACTTCAGCCAACACCAGATCGCCCGCTTTCGGCCGGCACGAATTGGTGATCAGGGTCTTCAGGTGCGATCGGGGCACGCGCCGCGTAGAGTAGGCCCGCTTTGCCAGGTTCAAGCGTTCTCTGTTGAGGATTTCCATGTCTCTTGCCTTTCGCTTTGTTGACCGACCCGTCCTTGCGGGTTCAGATTGGAAAACGAAAGCGGGGCAAGCTTATTCCCTGCGCTCAGAAGATTTTTTCCGCACAGCTTTGGATAGTTTCAACCAGATGGGAAATCAGGCATTCATTCACTTTCCTTATGGAAGCAGAAATTCAATTCCTCGCACCAGCACCGAGCATGTCCTGATTAGATCTACAACGCCTTCTTTACAGATGCTTCCAGGCCGCCGCTGACGGTCATGTCTGGAGGGGCTGGAGAGGAATGCCAATCGGGACACGTCGCTTAGATACACAGCCTTTGGCATATTGTTCTAAAGAGCACACAAAGCTAGCGGAGTGCGCTTCATTCTGGTGATGATACGTGTTGCTTGTAATGTTCGGACTGCTCATCGGGTTCATCGTCGACAGAAGAGCTGGATGAATCAAATCTGCGCCGCCATAGTTCTACCGACTGCATCAAGGATTCGTCGCTACTCATTGCAGCCTTTTGCGAAAGCTGGCACAGCGTAGCACGAACCGTGATCCGAGCGTGCCGCGAGCTGGGCACTTCTAGCACCTCCGCGCCCTGCCCGGCAGCAACTGCCTCAACCACGGATTTCTTGATGTGCCTGAGC
>JBCDDQ010000392.1:0-3444 GCA_039180225.1 Pseudomonadota bacterium | reverse complement strand
TTCTTGCCGCCGATCCGCATGGATTCAGCAATCACCGGCCGCGTCTTGCTCATCTCGTTCATCTCTAAAGGTCCTATTCTGCCGCTTGGGCCATGCCGGCCACGTGGTTGCAGCCAATGGAGAAGGCATCAAAGTTGCGCAAATTCTCCGGCAGGCCCACAAGCTTGCGGTTGGCGATAATGGGGATGGTTTGCTCTGTGATCCCGCCATGCGAGCGCAAAGGCTCGTTGAGGCCCGACAGGTCGTGCTTGGCCGCCGTGGTGCCCAGCACCTTGGTGTCGCGCGAGACGATGATGAGATCGCCCATGCGATCTTCCGGCAGCTCATAAAGCGCGCAGCCTTCTGCCTTGGTGTGGGAGGCATGGATGCCTTCAAGGGCGCCAATGCGGCTCGCCAGCGCGCCGGCCTCAGCCGCATCGTTCAGGTACACGGTGGCAAACGAGCCCAGTGCCCCATGGTGCACCACGTAAGGGTCGGTGATCGGCAGGATCACCGTGCTCTCGCCCTCACCCAGCCACTCATCCAGAACATCCTGCAGGTAAAGAACGTCGGGAGAGCCATCTGCCAGATGTTTGTCCTTCATGCCATGGTCGGCGGTCAGCACAATGATGGCGCCGGCTTCATCCAGCGCGCCCAGATAGCCGTCCATCATGGTGTAGAAGGCATTGGCGCCGTCCGATCCCGGTGCATATTTATGCTGCACATAATCGGTTGTGGAGAGATACATCAGATCGGGCCGATGGGAGGCCAGCAGCTTCACCCCGGCAGCGAAGACGAATTCGGACAGCTCGGCCGAATAGACGTCCGGCACGCCCATGCCCACCATCTCGCACACATTCTCAATGCCATGGGTCTCCAGGGCGCACTGATCGGCCTTTTCCGACGAGAAAGACACCGCCCCGTCGTGGCCAAAGGTCAGCCCGTTGCCCAGAAGCAGCCTGAGTTTGTCCTTGGCGGTGACCACCACAACCCTCGCACCCGCCTTCTGGAAGCCCTCAAAGATGGTGGGCGCGCGCAGGAACTTCGGGTCATTCATCATCACCTCTTGGCCCGTATCCGGGTCAATCAGGTAGTTGCCGCAAATGCCGTGCACAGCCGGCGGGCGTCCGGTGACGATGGAGAGGTTGTTGGGGTTGGTGAAGCTCGGCACCACGGATGCGCCCAACAGGTTCTCGCCCTTGCCCAAAATACGCTCCAGGTTGGGCATCAGTCCCTGGGCCACCGCCACATCCATGTATTCAGGCTCGCTGCCATCGCAGCAGATCACCACCAGGGGGGCGGCAGGCCAGTTATAGTCCCGGCCGTTTACGGTAACAGAGGGTTTGGATCCGCTCATCTGACCTTCTTTTGTCCTTGTCTTGTGAGTTATGCCGCAGCTGCGGGCGCGCAATTGTCGACGCCCATCTCAGCCAATGTGTCTTTGATAGCCGCAAGGGCGCCGCGCATCTCCTTAGCACCAAGTCGGCCGATACAGCCAATGCGGAATGTTTCCGCAACGGTGAGTTTGCCCGGATAGATCACATAGCCCTTCTCCTTCAGCCGGTCATAGAACGCATTGAAATCAAAGCGCGGGTGAGAGGGCATCAGGAAGGTGACAATGATCGGCGCCTGAAGTTCGGCCGGCAGAAGCGCTTCAAAGCCGAGCTCGGCCATGCCGTCCAGCAGGATCTGGCAATTTTCCCTGTAGCGCGCGCCGCGGCCGGCCACCCCGCCCTCGTCCTCAAACTCGTTCAGAGCCTGGTCAAACGCGGCAATCACCTGCACCGGCGGGGTGAAGCGCCACTGGGCGTTCTTCTCCATCGCCACCCACTGGTCATAAAGATCCAGGCTGAGCGCGGGGCAGTTGCCGGCGCTCGCTTCCAACGCGTGCCGGCGCACAATGCAAAAGCCCATGCCGGGGGTGCCCTCAATGCACTTGTTGGAGGAGGCCGCCACCGCATCGAACGTGACGTCCACCGCCTCAAGGGGCACGGCGCCAAAAGCACTCATCGCGTCAATCAGCAGCTTACGGCCCTGGCGCGCGGTCACCTCGGAGATCTCTTTTAAGGGGTTGAGGATACCCGTGGTGGTTTCGCAGTGCACAGCCACCACGTGGGTGATGTCACCGTCCGCACTCAACCTCTGTTCCAGCTCGGACACATTGACCGGCAGGTTTTCAGCGCATTTCTGCACCACCTTGGCCCGGCCGTGATAGTCGAGGATCTTGGCAATGCGCTCGCCATAGGCCCCGTTCACCAGCACCAGTACCTTACCCGCTTTGGGCACAAGAGTGCCAAGCATCGCCTCCACCGCAAAGGTGCCAGAGCCCTGCATGGGCACGCACACGTAATCGTCTGCGCCTTGCACCAGGCCAGCCAAGCGCTCGCGCATGCGCGTGTTGATGGCGATGAAATTGTGGTCGCGCGAGCCAAAGTCATGCTGCATCGCCGCTTTCACGGTGGGCGACGTGGTGAGCGGTCCCGGGGTCAGGAGCCAGGGGTCACCAGTGGGCGAAAGAGAGGGGCTGTCGGTCATTATCGTTCCCAGTTCACTGAAGGCGCTGGTTGCATCTTCTAAACCCTGTGATACTCATAGTTCCAATACATAAATTCTAATGTTGACATAGGTAAAATCTATGAATCACTCCCAACTCCGCGCCTTCCATGCTGTGGCCAGCGAGGGCAGCTTCACCCGCGCGGCCAACGTGCTTCGCGTTTCTCAGCCCACGCTTTCGGCCCATGTGCGCCAGTTGGAGGAGGGCTATGGGGTAGAACTCTTTGAGCGGCGCGGGCGCTCGGTGCATTTGACGGAGTTTGGCGCCTCGCTGAAAGAGATCACCGCGCGCTACTTCAGCACGGAAACGGAGATCGAGACCTTGCTGTCGCAGGCAAAGGACTTGCTCCGCGGGCGTCTGGCGATTGCCGCAGACAGTCCGTTTTACATGCTGCCGGTGCTGTCCACCTTCTCGCGCCGCTATCCGGCTGTGCGCCAGAGTTTCACGTTCGGCAACACGGAGCATGTCCTGTCGGCGCTGTTGAAGGGGGAGTGTGATGTGGCGTTCCTCCCGGAACTGCAGGCAGATGACCGTCTGCACGCCCTGCCCTTCTTTCGTGACAGGCTGGTGACGGTTGTGGCCACCACTCATCCCTGGGCCCAGCAGCGGCGCATTCAGATCGCTGACCTGGCTGAGGAAACCGTGCTCTTGCGCGAGCGCGGCTCGCAGACGTTGGCGGTGTTGGAGCGCGCCTTGACGGCAGCCGGCCTGCGCCTCAAGCACACCATCCAGCTCGGCAGCCGAGAGGCGGTGCGCGAGGCCGCAGCCAATGGGCTGGGCGTGGGCATCATCAATGAGGGCGAGATCGGCCAGGATGAGCGGCTGCACACGCTGGCCATTGGACGGGCGGATGTGAGCCTGACGGAGTATGTGGCCTGTCTGGACGCGCGCAAGGCGAACCCGGAGATCGC
>JBCDDQ010000391.1:0-3449 GCA_039180225.1 Pseudomonadota bacterium | reverse complement strand
TCTCGTTTGGCTTGCACAGAAGAATCGTTGGATGGCTTCTTGACGGGCGGGTCCATTGGTCCCAATAGCCCACCTATGAACACGACCATCAAAAGCACCTGCGACGGGACGCCAGTGTGGGTCCGCGGCGACGGGCCCACGGTGATTTTCATTCATGGGGTTCTGATGGACCATCGTATGTGGGCGCCGCAGGTTGATGCCCTGTGTGGCCGGTACCGCACGTGTTGTTTCGATATGCTGGGCCATGGCCGTGCCCCCGACCCTGCGGGCGAACGATTACTCGGAGACTTCGTCACCCAGGCGCATCACGTGGTCGAGCAGTTCTCTGATGCCGGACCGCCCGTGCTCTGCGGGTTCTCTATGGGTGGCCTCATCGCGCAAGCCTATGCCGCGCGCCATCATGAGCGCCTCGCTGGCCTCATATTGTTGAACACAGTCCACGACCGTTCACCGGAAGAGGCTGAGACGGTGCTTGCCAGATTTCAGGGCAATGTGACCGGCGGAGTTGAACATGCGGTGGCGTCCGGCACGCAGCGATGGTTCACGCGGAACGATCATGCGCGCCAGCCAAGTGTCATTGCCGCCGTTCAGCAGTGGATGCGCGACGGCGACTTCGCGGCCAAGAGAAAAGCCCACCGGGTGTTCGTGAGCTCAGATGGTGAAGTGACCGGGAAGCTCGCTGCGCTCTCCTGCCCCTGCCTTATCATGACCGGCGAACGTGATGGCGGCTCAACACCGGCGATGGCTCAGAAGATGGCACGTGCGATCCCCGATTCGGAGCTGCACATACTGGACGATCAGCACCATATGATGCCGACTCTTGCAGCCGACCGGGTCAACCGCATTATCCTGGCATTCCTGGCGCGCCATACGTGATTCAGGTGCGGGATTAATTTTTCACCACCTTCAATTTTTCTCACTTGCGCCAGACGCAATTCTGGCACAGGAAGTCGTGATTTTTTTCGGAGTGCACTTCAATGCAGTTGCCCTATCTCACCGCGTCCAGCCGGGTGCGTATGTCGCCGTTCACCGCCCGGGTAGAAGCTGCCGGTGTTCAGGCCTTCACCACCTACAACCACATGCTTCTGCCGACGATCTTCCGGTCGCCCGAGGAAGACTATGCACACTTGAAATCAGCCGTGCAGGTTTGGGACGTGGCCGGTGAACGGCAGGTGGAGATCAGCGGGCCAGACGCTTTGACGCTGGTGCAATTGACGACGCCCCGGGACATTTCCAAAATGAAGGACGATCAGTGCTTCTACATTCCCATGGTGGATGAGAATGGGGGCATGTTGAACGACCCGGTCCTTCTGAAATTGGACACGCACCGCTATTGGGTCTCTCTGGCCGACTCTGACATGCTCTACTATTATAAGGGTCTGGCAAACGGTCTTGGACTGAACGTGGAGGTGTTTGAGCCAGACGTCTCGCCTTTGGCTGTCCAAGGACCCCAGGCCGACGCTTTGATCGGCCGGGTGTTCGGCGACGACGTGGTGGCCACGCGGTTCTTCCGTCACACGCTGGTGAGCATTGCGGGTAAGCCCATGGTCATCGCGCGTTCTGGCTGGTCACTCCAGGGCGGTTTTGAGATCTATCTGGATGGTTCTGAACACGGTGAGCATCTGTGGGATCTTCTGTTTGAGGCGGGCGCGGACCTGGACGTTCGAGCCGGATGCCCCTGCACCATTGAACGGATCGAAGGGGGCCTGCTCTCCTTTGGTAACGATATGACGATGGAGCATACGCCCTTTGAGGCGGGGCTGGGAAAGTACTGCAACCTGGACACGGCCACCAACTGCCTGGGCCATGCCGCGTTGATGGAAAAGCGCGAGGCCACCCGGCAAATCCGCCCGGTCGAGATTTCCGGTGGGGCGGTGCCTGCGCTGCGCTCGCGTTGGCCGGTGCGCAACCGGACGGGCGAGCATGTCGGTTTTGTCTCTTCCGCCGCCTGGTCACCAGACTTTAAAACAAATGTTGCCATCGCGATGGTTGATCGCGCGCATTGGGCGGCCGGTACAGAACTGGAAGTTCAAACGCCAGCCGGTGGCCGCGCTCTGTTGGTACGGGAGCAGTACTGGATATAGACACTCTCAAACGGTGCGAGGGGGCCCCATCAGAAGGGTCTCGGAGGGCTTCTGGCCGTACTTTTGAGCGTATTGCCGGGCAAACCGGCCCGCGTTTGAGAAACCGTACTTGCTGGCAATTTGCATGACCGTTCCAGTGTCCCGGATCATCTCGCCGTGAGCTGCCTCCAGTCGGATGTCGCAAAGAACCGCCATGGGGGTTGCGCCCCTGAACTTTCTAAAGGCGGCATGCAGCGAGCGCGCGCTGCATCCGGCCACCTCAGCAAGCTGTTCTATGGTGATGGCTTCCGCACACAGCTCGCGCATATACTCTTCAGCCCGTTTCACGGTGCCGGGAACCGTCGTCACGCCACTGCCGCCCTGGAGCGCATCACTGTAATTGTGACGCAAGCTGCTAAGCAGTACCGTGCTCAGATACGACTTCATGCTCAGGTTCGAAAGGGCGTTGCTGAACGGGTCGGGATGAGAGCTGAACTGTGTCAGCAAATAATTGACCAAGCTGGCCACTGCGCGTCCCGCGCCAGACCTGATGTCCACCAAGGGAGTAAAGGCCAGAGGTTCAGACAGCGGCACGCTCAACAAGCTTTGTAATCGTTGTTCCAGCAGTCTCGCCGGCATCACCAAGCTCATGTTCACATAGTCCAGCGAGGTGATGTTCCTGTGCCCTGCCTCCCGTCGGTAGATCAACATTTGGTCCGGCAACTGAATGATCTCGCCATGCCGCGGCAAGAGCCGTTTTGAGGATCCAGAAATCGGCAAACATATGAAATAGGCATCATAGTCTTCCGAAAACTCTCCCTGCAGCGCCATGCTATAGCGATAATTGACAAGCGCCACATCATCGACGGTCGCCCGCGACAATCTCGCTACCGTCCCACCTTCCACACCTTCGTGCGGCTGAACTTGGATTCCCGCATGCTGCATTGAGATCCAATCTCGCAGCTCCGCCACAGTGGCGGCCTCAAATGAAAGGTAGCGTTTTTCAAACTGCGCCAAGTCGGACAAACTGATCATTGAGCCAATACCCCCAAATCAATGACACAGAATGCACATTAAACAAGTGGCTGATTTTAGCAAATAAATATTCAAAATATGACTATTGCGTCTTATTGCACACATTGTCGCACCTTCATTAACGAAAGAGGACCAGGTGCATGGTGAGCCGCATGAGAGGGCATCTCTCCCAATCTATCAGCACGGTATCCGGCAATGCGTGCAACAGCTTTCGGCCCGGGCTTCTCAAAAAGCGGGATGAGAAAGCCCCGGTGACGCACTGAAACCCGGTGTGGTACGCTTGGCGCACAATCTGTTTCGAGGGTCACAGAGCGCTGTTCAAAGGCACGGATATTCTCATAATTGTGCATG
>JBCDDQ010000390.1:0-3482 GCA_039180225.1 Pseudomonadota bacterium | reverse complement strand
GAGTTGACCATCTGGCCGCCTTTGCTCAATGAACGCCCACCGCAGTCGTGGCACCTGATCGAGGGTGATTTGGCCTTCATCAAATACGCCCCGCCCGGAGAGATTTTAGACATCACCTTGCTGAGTGCTCGCAGTCACACCGCACCCTCTTTCCTGAGATACTCGGGAACCGGCTGGTACACGACCGTTCCGTTATCGGCACAAACTGTGTATTTGGAGACAAAACCAGGGCCGCACAAAGAAACAAAGTTTGCTGACTGGGGCCCTCAATCAAGCAGCGACCCGCTTGCCCTGCCGCTTATCCAAAAACTGAAAGCGCTGCGCGAAGCCGAGAATTAAGATACTACGCCTTGACGGTCTTTCGCCCACACCCTCGCGAGGGCAATGGGCGTTAGGCTGATCCGTCTTGTCTGAGATCGAAAAAGTTCTCATTGTCATTGGTTTGAGGGGGCCAGGTGAGACTGTTCGGCCGCGGTTCTTGGGAAGGCTCTGCCGGCGCGCGCCACCCCACCACGTCCTCAGTGATCGCATGCAGGTGCTTGGCAACGGCTGCCAACTCCTCAAACGAGTTCTTCCGCACCGTATACTGTTCTCCTGCTCGGACTTTATCTCTCAGCGCTGGATACTCGAGCAGTCCGGCGTCTTGAAGCGCCTTGTTCTGCAGAACCTCACCGTCAGGCGTGGTGACCTCATGTGTGAGTGTAATGTGCTCGTCCAGACCCCAGCTGCTGCGTGGATCTGAGGCGTCAACCGATCCCGTGGGAACCTGAAATCCCCAGCCGAGAGCCACGGGGCCGGAAGGACCTGCCACCAGGAACCTGGAATTGGCCACGGCAAATGCTTGGATCATGAACGCGTTCTTTATTCGGCTGAGATCAACAAATCCCGGCCGAGCCGGAAAGGGCGGAATTTCGGGATGACCAAGTTGAACCACTTGTCCCCCCAGCTCATCGATCACGTAGTCGACTAACTTTTGGTTGGCCTCCGGATCCCCGTTGCGCAACTGGCCGCTTCGCTTGTCAAGGTAAGTGCTGGTGCGATAGTGCAGCGTCATGAACCATCGATCGGGATCAAGGCCGAGCTGTTGCAGTTGCTGGCGTGCACCCGGCTTCAACTCTTCGGGAAAAACAAGCGGCGCGGGGTTCGGGATGGCGTGCAATGATCTCGAATTCAGCATCCAGTCGGTTGCGAGGAAGTCACAGAAAGACCGGTGAAGCTGGGTCTTGGAATCGATGATCCTGGTCCAGGGCCACCACAGCCGCGTGTCGGCGATGCCCAATCTCGCCCAGAACGGAATATGCCAGCGGACGCCCACAGCTTTGTCGATTGACGGGATCAGAGACATCACCTCGGTGCTGTAGGGTCGAATGTTCCTATAGCGGACAAACAGCTTCGCATTGTCAAACTGCGCCTTGAGTGTCGCCAAGTAGGTCATGCAACAAATCAGATCGCCCAAGGACGTTTCGGTGAGCACGGCAGAAATGATGAATGGCCGTCCGTGCTTCAACCCCACGTCTCGGCACAACACACTTGGAGCGATTAACCGTTTGTCGAAAATTCTGGTATCCACGGGTGGTCCTCAATGCTCTGAATCTCTACTGAGTCGCCACGCATGAAGTCGTAATCAAGCGCCGGAGATGAGCGGCTTGTTCGCATTGACTGCTCGCACGTAAATCGCTAAGCGTGACCACGCTGGGCGGTCCAGAATTCTCACTGAATGGAGCAGGTCGAATACTGTGTCAAGTTCGATATTGATGTATGGCGGCAAGGCGCAGACGATGATCTGCGAGGACAATTTGAAGGACGCCGGCATTCAACCGGCTTACATTTTTGACAAGCTTCTGGACAAGCTGGCGTTTGACACCAAAGCCAAATTTGGCAGCAGCATTGAGGACCTGAAAGAGTTTTTGCATGCGGCCGACAGCTTTGTGGTCGGCATCGGTGGACTGCATGGATATGCCAGGCACACAGTATCTAAAATTCTTGAAGAGAAATTCTCTCTCTTGCCGGTCAGCGTATCGGGAAGACACTCTTTCATTGATAACGGGTGCTCGATCGGTAAGGGACTTCAGATCAATGCATGCGCGGTGGTGCACAAGTTTTGTGAGATCGGCGACTATTGCATAATCAACACAAATGCGACCGTGGACCATGAGAGCGCTCTTGGAAACGGCGTTCACGTCATGGAAGGTGCTGTGATCACCGGGGGTGTACAAGTCGGCGACTTTGCCACAATCGGCGCGAACTCCACCATCTTGCCGGAACTCAACATCGGCACCGGTGCTGTTGTCGGCGCAGGCGCCGTTGTTTCGAAAGATGTTGAGCCCTACACCGTGGTTGCCGGCGTTCCCGCCAGAGAGCTGAGAATGAACGAACCAAAGTGCGATCTCGCGCCGCTGGATGAGCTGATCTAGCGTTTACAGCTACACAGTGCCAAGTTGTAGTGTGACATTGCCTGAAATCCGGTGTGAACCACTTCGTCATTCATCGAGAACATGAAGACGTTATGGAAATACTTGAGCATGAGCGACCGGGTCGTTGGTTGGTCTTTGCAGTTGATATGGCCAATCTTGCTGTATTTCGAAGCATAGGTCTGTGACTGCAGAGATGGCATGCCGATAACGCAGATTCCAAAAGGGTCGAGTGGTGCAATGAGGTTCGAAATGAAAACATCCTCTTGCGCCTCAGGAATGTGCTCCAGAACATCCAGGCAATAGACCCCATCAAACTCGCCGTCCACCGGCCCGGCAAGCATGTCATGCACCTTAAAGGTGACCGGCCAGTCATTGCAGGATGAGGCGCGGGCGGATTCGATTAGGTCCGGATCAAGGTCCGTCGACTGTAGATTGTCCACATGTTGGCGCACAATGCGCGATCCAAAGCCGTCGCCACAGCCAGCTTCAAGGACACTCGAACAGCCCTCAAGCATGCGCGACACAAACTTATAGCGCGACAGGGTGAAGGCCAGTCTCTTTGGATCGTCACGCCAAGCATAACTTGTCATAAAACCAAGGGTTTCCGGCCCTTTTTCCTTGCTCTGCTGGATCACGTCGATGTTGGTCGGGTCGCCCTTGGCTACCATCGTTGCCTGCCTCCTGGAGGTGTAGTCCTAGTTGGGTCGTGTTTCGCCGACCATGGGTAGGAAGTCAACGACTGATGCACTTTTCTCACGGTGAACGTTCTCACCGCTGCCGGAGGCGGGATCAACGCTCCAGCGGAGGCGGCACCACATAGCTCACCCTGCCAGAAAGCCGGTCAGCAACTTTGCGCGCGGTTGCAGGTGCGAGCGGGACAAAAACAACGGTGGAATCCGGCACGTCCTGAGGCGGCAATATGGGGCAGCCATTCAGCTTTTTCCCATGCCGGGCGCTGTCCTCATCAACGAAGTAGTCCACCTCTCCTTCAAGCGCGCCGTAGAGCCAGGTTCCAGCGATCGCTGTGCCAAAGATGGCGAATTTGTCCGCCCGTCGCCGAGCGGCTTG
>JBCDDQ010000389.1:0-3492 GCA_039180225.1 Pseudomonadota bacterium | reverse complement strand
GCCGGGATCTTGAGTTTCCTCTCCCCGTGCGTGCTGCCCTTGGTGCCGCCCTATATCTGCTTTATCGCCGGCACCAGCATTGATCAGTTGACCGGGGACGATGAGCTGGACCCGGCCATTGGCCGGCGCATCTTCATCTCTGCGGTTGCCTTCGTGCTGGGGTTCTCGACGGTCTTCGTTCTGTTGGGCGCGACCGCATCTTATCTCGGCCAGCTGGTCGGGGACCATCTTGAACTTCTCAGCAAGATCGCCGGCGCGGTGATCATCTTGCTGGGCCTGCACTTTATGGGCCTGTTGAAGATCGGGCTGTTTTACAAAGAGGCGCGCTTTGAAGGCCCGTCCAAACCCATCGGGCTGGTGGGAGCCTATGTTGTGGGGCTCGCCTTTGCGTTCGGCTGGACGCCGTGCGTGGGCCCGGTGCTGGCGGCTGTCCTGTTCTACGCGGCCCAGGAAAGCTCAATCTGGAAAGGGGTCTCGCTGCTCGGCGTTTACGCAGCCGGCCTTGGCATTCCGTTCCTGCTGGCCGCGCTCGCCGGCAAACCGTTCTTGAGGTTCATGCAGCGCTTCAAAAAGCACCTTGGCCTGGTTGAAAAGCTGATCGGTGTGTTGCTGGTGATCACCGGTGTCTTGTTCCTCACCGGTTCCATGAACGTGATCGGCTACTGGCTCCTGGAGATGTTTCCGGCGCTGGGCCGCGTGGGCTAGCCCCAACGCACGAAAATGATCACATCAAAGCTCTTCAGCTCGCGCAACACGTTGATGAACGCGTCCGGGTCCTGGCGCTCGATGGGGCGCAGCAGAGTACCGGCTGACCTGGCCGCGCCGTCCATCACCGATTGAAAATCAGCGTCCGTCTTGACCGCCTGCGGTGCTTCGGACCGGCAGAGTTTCAGCTGGTCGATATAGTTGCTTGACGCCTCGGCGGCCTTCGCGCGCACCTGAGCATCGGAGAAGTCAGCGCGGTTGTGGCGCCAATGGTAAAGAACGTCCATGTGTCCGTTCAGATCGAACACACAATCGGCCAAAACCCGCAGACCGTTGCGCTTGCGCATTTGGTGCAGCAGGTTCCGGATGGGCAGCAACGCTTTGCGCGCGGATTTGCTCTCACCGCTTTCTGCCAGCTTCTGGCCTGTCTCGAAGGCGGCCGTGATGTCATGGAGGGTGTCCGGCCAGACCGGATCCTGGGTCAGAGGGGCAGGCGGCGTCTTGGCATAACGCTCCACAACCACGTCCCACGCCGCCGTGGCCGTGGCCAGCTCAAGCCCGGCCACGCCCGCGTTGCCGGTTCTCAGATAGAAGAGGGCGGACTTGTAAGGCTGGTTGACCTTCTCGATGGCCGCATGGAAGGCCGCCACATCGTCGGCACGCCCCGCCGCACTGTGGATGAGCAGCAGCAAGAGGCTGCAAATGAGACCAAACGCTCTCACACGCATGTGACACATAGAAGAGGGCTCGCCCTGTACTGGATGTTCATATTCGTATAATCTAATTTGTCTTAAGGTGCCACCCACTCCAGCGAGGATCGAACAGATGATTGATCGCAGAACCTTCGTAAAATCCTTGAGCCTTCCGGCAGCGACCGCCGCACTGGGCGCGCCTGTTGCCTGGGCGTCAGACGATCCGGCCACGGATGATGATGGCATCTACACCCAGGACTGGTTCAACCACACCTCGTTCCTTGTGCTTTCAGAAGACCTGGAAGAGGCGGCCGGCGAAGGCAAGCGCCTCGCCATCCTGTGGGAGCAAAAAGGCTGCCCCTATTGCCGCGAACTCCACCGGGTCAACTTCGCCAAGGACAAGATCCGCACATACGTGAAAGACAATTTCACCGTCCTGCAGCTCAACATGTGGGGCTCAAAGAAGGTGACGGACTTTGACGGTGAAGAGCTGGAGGAACGGGCACTGGCCCGCAAGTGGCGTGTTCAGTTTACCCCGACCATCAACTTCTTTGGGACCAAGGCGGCCGAGACCGCGCGCAAGACCGAAGTCATGCGCATGCCCGGCTACTTCAAACCGTTCCACTTTGTCTCCATGTTTGAGTACGTTAAGGACGAAGCTTACAAGGACCAGCAGTTCCAGCGCTATCTGCAGGACAAGTTCAAGAAGCTGGAAGAAGAGGGCAAGAAGCCTGACCTCTGGTAGCCTCAGGCGGCGCCCCGGTAGCGGGAGCGATCTTCCCGTCGCCGGGCAACAGCGTCCTCAGAGCAGAACATCTGGTGCATGAGCTCCAGCGTGCGCTCAACTTCGGAGCTGACCAGCCGGTAATAGATGGACTTGCCCTCCCGCCGTGTTGCCACCAAACGCTCCGCACGCAGCAAGGTCAGATGCTGCGAAAGCTTGGACTGGCGAAACTGCAAATCAGCTTCCAACTGGCTCACGGACATTTCGCCCGCTGCCGCAAGTCTGCACAAGATCAACATTCGACTGTCGTTGGACAGAGCCTTTAGGAACTGGGCCGCTTCCTGTGCCCCTTCCATCATTTCGTCTTGGGTTGGTTCAAACGTCACTTATCCCTCCGCTCAGCGAAGTGTGCGAATCACCGGCTCTGGCGCGTGTGTTTAATCAGAGAACTGTATCACCGTCCATGAAAACTATGCAAATGGCTCGCAATGAATTGATTTGGCTTGAATTTTCCGGTCCCGAGAGGTTTGCGTGCTGATTTGTGACAAATTCGAACGTTTGAATATCACCTTGTTCTCTCCAAGCATGCGTGAAACACTTGAGGCTCTGGGCTGAAGCCGAGCCCGCAAACAACAATCCACAGGGAGGAAACGATGAGACAGATCAGCTTACTGGCTTGGGCCTTGGTGGCGGCTTCAGGCCTGTTCCTTGCGCATATCGCCGATCTTGCGGCCGGGGAACGCTATGGAAAGCAGAAGGTGGTTTATCACATCAACTATGACGGCGGCCCGGACGACAAGAAGTACCGCGGCGCCATGCGCAATATTCAAAACCACATCAATGCCGTGGGAGCGGACAACATGGAGATCAAGGTTGTGCTGCACGGCAACGGCCTAGGGCTTCTTATGACCGCCAAGGAAAACCAGAAAGTGCAAAGCGCGGTCACAAATCTCAAGACCCAGAACGTGACGTTCCAGGTGTGCAACAACACGCTGAAGGGTCGCAAGATCAGTTATGAGAACGATCTCTTCGAAGTGTTCGAAGAAGACATCATTCCAAGCGGCGTTGCGGAGCTCTCGCACCTGCAGCAGCAGGGCTACACCTACATCAAGCCTTAGGGCCGGGGTGCATACCGATAAAAGCGATCCGGCGCGGCCACGCGCGCGAACGTCCGGTCGGCATTCGGCCTGAGACGTTTTCGAGCGAGCTGTGGGACGGGGAGATTGTGCCGGAAATGGCCTTCGGGCAATAGACGCCGAATGTCTGCTCTGAGCCGATTTTGTTGAGAAAGTCGTCTGAGTGAGCGTTTTGGAGTCCGCTTGTAGTAGAAGCGGACGTTTGGTTTCCCGCTCAACCTGTGTTGGTTGGCAG
>JBCDDQ010000388.1:0-3531 GCA_039180225.1 Pseudomonadota bacterium | reverse complement strand
TGCGTTAGGCGATCAGCCGTGCCAGGAACACGACCACGATAGCACCGATGGTGGCCACAATAATCTGGCGCACGATCTCGTTGCTGATGCCAAGGTTAATCCCCAGCTGTTGAAAGATGAAACCACCGGCAAACGCGCCAATGAGGCCGGTGATCAGATATCTGATCAAACCGCTGCCGCCCATCACGAACCTGGCCAGCCAGCCCGCCACCACGCCGACGATCAACATCACGACCAGTGATTTTGCGTCCATTTTCTTGTCCTCCTCGTGGGCCCCGCTCCAACACAGCGGGCCCTACGGCTACATATGGATGACCCGGCCATAAGCATCAAGCACGCTTTCGTGCATCATTTCAGACAATGTTGGATGTGGGAAGACGGTGTGCATGAGTTCTGCCTCGGTCGTCTCCAGCGTCATGGCCACCACATAACCCTGGATGAGTTCGGTCACTTCGGCGCCAACCATATGCGCGCCGAGCAGTTGGCCGGTTTTGGCATCGAAAATTGTCTTCACCAGCCCCTGATCTTCGCCCAAGGCAATGGCTTTGCCGTTGCCCACAAAGGGGAAGCGGCCGATCTTGACCTCCCTGCCCGCTTCCTTGGCGGCCTCCTCGGTGAGGCCCACGGAGGCCACCTGAGGATGACAATAGGTGCATCCCGGAATGGCGCCCTTGTTGAGGGGGTGCACATCTTTGACGCCGGCGATCTTCTCAATGCACACCACGCCCTCATGCTCGGCCTTATGGGCCAGCATGGGCGGGCCTGCCACGTCGCCGATGGCATAAACACCTGCAACATTGGTGCGGCCATACTCATCAATGACCACACAGCCCCGATCGGTCTTAACGCCCAGGGCCTCAAGACCGAGATCCTCAATATTGCCGACCACGCCAACCGCTGAAATCATGCGGTCTACGCTGAGATCCGACTTGGTGCCTTTGGCGTCCTCAATGGTGGCCGTAACCGCATTGGCGGCCTTCTTGACACCGCTCACCTTGGCCCCGGTGATGAACTTGAGCCCTGCCCGCTCCAGCTGCTTTTGGGCGATCTTGGCGATCTCTTTGTCTTCTACGGGCAGGATGCGATCAACGATCTCCACAACCGTGACGTCCACGCCCATGGTTGCGTAGAAGGAGGCGAACTCAATCCCGATGGCCCCTGATCCCACCACCAGCAAGGACTTCGGCATGGTTTCCGGCACCATGGCCTCAAAATACGTCCAGATCAGCTTACCGTCCGGCTCCATGCCTGGCAGCGCGCGCGGACGGGCGCCAGTGGCGATAATGACATGATCTGCCTGATAGGTGCCCACCGGCTTGCCGTCCTTGGTGACGGCTGCGGCGTTCTTGGCCGTCAGCGTTGCCCGGCCATCTATGACCGTGACCTTGTTCTTCTTGAGCAGATGGCCGACCCCGGAATTAAGCCGTTTGGACACGTCTCGTGAACGCTTGACCACGGCCTTCAGGTCATAACTTGGCTTTTCGACGCCAAGGCCATAGGCCGACGCGTTCTCGATATAGTGGTAGATCTCAGAAGTGCGCAGCAGAGCTTTTGTGGGGATGCAGCCCCAGTTGAGGCAGATACCGCCCAGGTGTTTTTCCTCCACCACGGCCACCTTGAAGCCAAGCTGAGCGGCGCGGATTGCCGTCACATAGCCGCCCGGGCCGGCTCCAATGATCAGAACGTCAAACTTGGTATCGGACATTGCCACTTGCCACCTCTTGTTAAACTCGTCTTTGAGCGCGCCGCGCCGCTGTTGCGCTTGGGCGCGCTTGTTAAATTGCCAACCCTAGATGGCGCCTCTACCGCCCCTTGGCCCGGGCTCTTGCGCGGGCGCGTTTGACTTTCTTGCCGGCGACCGGAACGGGCCTTGAGTCAGGCGTCGGTTCCGGTTCTGAGACTTCGGCCGCCTTTTCCGCTGTTTTTGGCTCAGGCTTTTCAGGCATCGCCACTGTGCTCGGCGGTGTTTCAGGCAGGCGCGGCGGCTCTTCCTTTGGCGCAGCAGGCTCAGGCTCGGCGGCCACGGGCTCTGGGGTTTCCGGCTCCGGCGTATCCGGTTCGGCAGCTTTCATAAACGGCGCAAGAAGGCTGGCCTTGGTGTCTGACGGTTTCGATGGAGCCGCAGCGGGCGCAACCGGGGCCGGAGCTGGGGCCGGCGCGGGCGCGGGCGTGGGTTCAGGAGAAGGCTCGCTGCGCTTGGGTGGATCGGGGATCCGCGTTTCGCCGGAGCTCTCTTCGGGTTTCAACGGGGTGGTGCCGGGGAAGGGATCAAAGTCGTAGAGATCCAAGTGATCATCAGAGTCGCGCATCTCTTCCAATGTAGACATTACGGCATTGTCGTGAATGTGCTGGCGGGCGATGCCTTCCAGCCGGATCATGGAGACCCGCAACGACAGAGCGGCAACAATCGCCACAGAAGCCCCGATGCAAGCCAGGGTAAGCTGCTGATCGGACACGCTGTCGGGGTTAAACTCCCCACCCAGCACCCGCGCATAAGAGATGGACGAGAACACGATGAGCAGCACCATGGTGAGCAGCCAGAGGGCGGGTGTGGCCTTCTGCTCGCCCACCTCGACCATCTTGAAGAACAAGATGATGGCCTCAGCAATGGCAATACCGCTGACGGCGATCACCAAAAACAGCACGTTGGCATAGGATTGCCGTGCCACGTCCATCATCGTGACGCCGCTCACGGAACCCGCATCGGGCACCATGTTGGAGACAAAGATGATCACGATCGGGATGGCACATCCCAATAGACCAATCAGCCAGATAATCAGGTTTGTTGACCTGCTCATCCCCAAACTCTCACTCACTGCGCTCCGTCCACATAACGCCGGACCTCAACGGGATCAATCGCAATGCTTATACCAGCATCATCGCCGGGTGTTCGAGATTGTTCTTAATAGCTGTTAAGAACTGTGCGCCAAGCGCACCATCTACGGCCCGGTGATCCGTCGAGAGCGTGACGGACATTATAGTTGCAATTTTGATTTCGTCGCCTGAAATTACCGCGCGCCTCTCGCCGGCGCCCACTGCCAGAATTGTGGCATGGGGCGGATTGATGACGGCGGAGAAGTCCTTGATGCCGAACATGCCGAGATTGGACACCGCTGTGGTGCCGCCCTGATACTCTTCAGGCATCAGTTTGCGTTCCCGGGCACGGGCTGCGAAATCCTTCATTTCGTTGGAGATTTTCGCCAGGCCTTTGGCTTCAACATTGCGCACAACAGGGGTCAGCAGACCGCCGGGGATGGCCACCGCCACACCTACGTCGGAGACCTTGTGGTGCAGCATTCCGCCATCCGTCCAGGTGACGTTGGCATCCGGCACCTGCTGCAGAGCCACCCCCATGGCCTTGATGATGAAGTCATTGACGGAAACCTTGTAGCTGGGCTTGCCGTCCGGACCTGCCGTTGCTTTCCCGTTGATCTCTGCGCGGAGCGCCAGGAGCGTATCCAGCTCCACATCCACGGTTTGATAGAAGTGCGGAATGGTTTGCTTGGCCTCTGTGAGGCGCTCCGCAATGAT
>JBCDDQ010000387.1:0-3531 GCA_039180225.1 Pseudomonadota bacterium | reverse complement strand
GTAAGGCGGTTCTCTATCTCATTTTCATGATTTTCTTAGGAACAGGCGTCTTCTGGGTCGCGGCGCACCAGGGCGCCATGGCTCCGACATCCGCGCTTATTTACAACCAAGCCCGCGGCGATGGGAATATTCCGAAGGACTGCGCGGCAAACTGGACCCGCCTGGCCGGCGCCTGCAAAACCGCCATGCCCGCGGAGTATTCGGAGTTTGATCCCTTTTGGTACTCCATGGATGTGGCCATTCCCCTGGTCAACCTGCGCCAGCAGGAGGATTGGGCGCCGCGGGTGACTCACTATGAAACAGGTGACCGCGACTGGTTGGGCTGGTGGGTGCGGCTTTGGGAATGGGCTGAGACCCTGGCCGGTTGGCTCCTCTCCTTGCTGTTCGTCTCGGCCGTAGGCGGCCTGATCCGGCGCGAATGAGGCCGAGTTCACAACTCTGAAATCAAAATGCTACAAGAGGTGGTGGATTTGCACGAAACCTGCATGGCGGCGTGACCGCTATTGATGGAGATCTGCCGATGAAACCGCTTCGCCTCGCCCTGGCCGCCCTGGCCATCACGGTTCTCACCACAACCAGCGCCCACGCGGCCAGTTGTGGCAACACCGGAGCCGGTTTCGCCCCTTGGTTGGAGCGTTTCAAGCGCGAAGCCGTCTCCAAAGGCATCTCCCAACGGGCTGTGAGGGCCGCCCTCACCGGCGTCACTTACAATCGCCGTGTGATCAGCCTCGACAGGAACCAGAAGTCCTTTCGTCTCAGCTTTAACCAGTTTTGGAAGCGCCGGGTGAACAACGCCATGATCAATCGGGGCAAGCGTCTCATGAAGCGTCATGGCCGCCTCCTGTCGCGCATCGAAAAGCGCTACGGCGTGCCCCGGGCCGTGCTCGTCGCCATTTGGGGCCTTGAGACGGGCTACGGCGCGAACTCCGGCAAGATGTCAATCTTCCGGTCGCTCGCCACCCTGGCCTACGACTGCCGCCGCTCCGCGTTCTTCAAGAACGAGCTCATGGCCGCTCTCAAGATCGTGCACCGGGGCGACATGAGCCCCAAACAAATGCGCGGCGCTTGGGCGGGCGAGATCGGGCAAACGCAGTTCCTGGCCTCATCCTACATCAAATATGCAGTGAGCTTTGACGGCAACCGGCGCCGCGATCTGATCCGCTCGGTGCCGGACGTCCTGGCCTCCACCGCCAACTACCTGCGCGCCTATGGCTGGAAACGCGGCCAGGGTTTTGGGCCGGGCCAGCCCAACTATCCGGTGATCCGGCAATGGAACCGGGCCGGCGTTTATGTAAAGACCATCTCGCGCATGGCCCAAATGCTCCAGCGCTAAACCGCCAGTTCCATCCTCGCCTTCACACGGTCCATGGAGACGAAAGTGCGGAACTTGCGCACCGCGTCATTCTCGATGAACAGGCGGCGCGACAGCTCCTCATAGTGGGTCATGCTGGCCACCACCATCACCAGCACGATATCCACCTCACCGGTCACATAGTAGCACTGCTGGACCTCCAGCGTGGCAACGAGGTCGGCCTTGATCGCATCAATCTCGTGCGTGGTCTCACTCACAAGCTCAAGCTCCACAATGATGGTCAAAGGGAGCCTCACCTTGTCCGGATCCACCAACGCCACATTGGCCGCGATGACGCCCGAACGCTCCATGCGCCGGATCCGCCGTTGCACGGAAGGAGCAGACAGATTGACCTTCTCGCCAATCAACCGGTGCGTCATCGCATTGTCCGTCTGCAACAGACGTAAAATGGCCAGATCGAAGGAATCCAGGTCTTCACTCATGCGCACGGCCCTTGATGAAAGATTCTTGCAAAACCATCTCTGAATTAGAGCAGAAACTTCAGGCGACGTGCAATAAAACATCATGCAGTGATAGAGCAGAGGACCCCGCCATGCTGGACCCGTTCAGAACCGCATCGTGCGCCCACGCCACGGGCCCGAGCACAGGCGGCACCGCCGCTCAAGATCTCATTGAACCAGGGGATTTTTCAGCCGCCCGCGACGTCATCACCACCTGGGATGGATATGCACCAACGCCCTTGCTGGAATTGGATGCGCTCGCCGGTCAGCTGTCGGTTGCGCGCGTGAGTTATAAACACGAGGGGCCACGCTTTGGCTTAGGCAGCTTCAAGGCTCTGGGCGGCGCTTATGCGGTGCTCAAGGTGCTGCACCGTGAAGTCATGAAGCACGAAGGCCCATCGGTTTTGATGGCGGATGTGGCGGCCGGCGCCTATGCACACATCGCGGCCAGAACCACGGTGATCTCGGCGACGGACGGCAATCACGGCCGCTCTGTTTCCTGGGGCGCCCAGCGCTTTGGCATGCCGTGCCGGATCTACATTCACGCCGAGGTCAGCGAAGAACGGGCCAAGGCCATGCGCGCGCTTGGGGCCGATGTGATCCGCATTGAGGGAGATTATGACGACAGTGTTGCCCTAACCCGCAAGGAAGGAGAAGAACACGGCTGGTTCATCGTCTCCGACACCTCCTGGCCGGGCTACACCGAAACGCCCGGTGAAGTGATGGCCGGCTATGGCGTCATGACCCATGAGATCAATGAGGCTCTGGAGAGCGCACCGACCCATGTGTTTCTGCAAGGGGGCGTTGGCGGTCTGGCGGCGTCGGTCACGGCAGCGCTCAAACAGCACTGGGGTGATCACTGTCCGCGCGTTGTGGTGGTGGAGCCTGAACTGGCCCCTTGCCTGCTCATGAGCGCTAAGGCCGGCAAGGCCACCGTGGCGCAGATTGAGGAAGAAACGCTGATGGCCGGCCTCTCCTGCGGTGAACCGTCCAAGCTGGCCTGGTCCATTCTGCAAGAGGAGGCGTCTGACTTTCTCACCATTCCAGAGAGCGTGGTGGGCCCGGCGGTGCGCCTGATGGCGCGGCCCTATGAGGGCGACCAGCCTGTGGAGGCGGGCGAAAGCGGCGTTGCCGGACTTGCAGGCTTCCTCTGTGCGGCCCTGCAGGAAGACATCAGAGCCGCGCTTGGCCTCGATGAGACCTCCCATGTTCTGCTGATCGGCTCAGAAGGCATAACCGACCAGGCCCTGTTTGACCGACTGATGGCGGAAGCTTAGGCCGCGGCAGGACGCGAGCCGCCACGGTCCACAACCGTCCGCAAGAACCGGTATGGGGCGAGCAAGACAAGCGCCATCAGCAGCTTAACGGCAAAGTCGCCTAACGCCCAAGACACCCAGCGCGGCGCCTCAACGCCGAAGGCCCCCAGAAGCGGAGCATTTGCGATGGCAAAGTCATCGTTCGCCCCGAACACCGAAAGGCTGGCTGCAAAGGCGATGGAGAAGAACAGGACGGTGTCAATGGCCGAACCGGCAAAGGACGAGACCAACGGCGCACGCCACCAAGCGGCCTGGCGCAGTTTGTCGAACACCGTGACATCAAGCAGTTGGGCCAACAGAAAGGCCGTACCCGACGCAATGGCAATCCGCGGGGTGGCAAGCACCACCGACAGAATGACCGCCAGCAGAAAACCGGCAAAGACCACCTGACGCGCCTTGGCCG
>JBCDDQ010000386.1:0-3540 GCA_039180225.1 Pseudomonadota bacterium | reverse complement strand
TCTGGCTCTGGCTCTGGCTCTGGCTCTGGCTCTGGCTCTGGCTCTGGCTCTGGCTCTGGCTCTGGAAGGCCGCGCGCGACTTCTTCGGCGTTCGTGTCAAGCGCCGCCTGCTCAGATGGAGCGTCGGCCGGTGCCTCTCCTACCAAGCGATCGCGCAGCCGGCCAAAGAAGCCTTTTTTCTCAGGCTCAGGTTCAGGGGCAACCTCTTCAACTGGCGCAACCGGTTCAGGCGACACATCTTCGCCGCTATCATTGACCCGCTTGAACAGGCGGCGGAAAAAGCCACCCTTCTTTTCTTCGCTCATGCTGCCAGATGCCCGTTCAAGCTTGCACCGGACCTGCCGGTCAGAGCCACATCAACAATCTTGCCAACTGCCGCGTCGGCCTCCAGCGCAACCCTGGCATGCTGTTCGGTACGGCCCATTGTCCCTGTTTCCACCAGAACGGGCTTGGTAGCCCCGATTTGGCCCTCAAGCCAAGCCTCTTGCAGGACTTCGCCCGCTGCGCGCAGCCGGGCTGCACGTTCCTTCTTCAACCCGGCCTCAAGCTGAGGCATGCGCGCGGCCGGCGTGCCCGGCCGCGCTGAAAACGGAAACACATGAAGCTGCTGCACAATCTGACAGTCCTCCACAAGGCGCAGAGAATTCTCAAACATCGCCTCGGTTTCCGTAGGAAAACCGGCAATAATGTCCGCCCCAAACACCACGTCTGGCCTCAGCCGGCGGGCCTCGTCGCAGAACCGAATGGCATCTTCCCGGCTATGGCGCCGCTTCATGCGCTTCAGGATCATATTGTCGCCCGCCTGCAGGGAGAGATGCAGCTGAGGCATCAACCGCTCCTCATCGGCCAACGCACGCAACAGAGCCTCATCGGCCTCAACAGAATCGATCGAAGACAGGCGGAGGCGCTGCAGCTCGGGAACGTCCCTGAGGATCCGCAACACAAGCTGTCCAAGGCTATGGTCCGCCCCAAGGTCAGGCCCATAGGACGTGATGTCGACGCCCGTCAGCACAATCTCTGCATATCCCTGGTCGACCAGCATGCGCGCCTGGGTGATCACATGATCGGGCGCCACCGATCGGGAATTGCCGCGGCCATAGGGGATGATGCAGAAGGTGCAGCGGTGATCGCAGCCGTTCTGAACCTGCACAAAGGCGCGTGTCCGTTCCGCATATCCGGTCACAAGGCCTGGCGTGGCGCGGCGGACGGACATGATGTTCCCCACATTGGTCTTTGGTCCGTCGACCTCTGACCGGTAACTCTTGGCCTGGAACTTTTCCTCGTTGCCGAGCACCGCATCCACCTGGGGCATCGCCGCAAACTCTTCGGCGTCCACCTGCGCTGCGCACCCGGTGACAACGATGCGCGCATTTGGGCGCTCGCGGCGTGCTTTGCGGATGGCCTGCTTAGCCTGGCGCACCGCTTCGGCCGTCACGGCACACGTGTTGAAGACCACGACGTCATCGGCCCCGGCCTCGGAGGCGCGCGCACGGATCAGCTCAGACTCAAACGTGTTGAGCCTGCAACCGAAGGTAATGGTTTCCGGGCCTGACATGGGGTTTCGTTCCTGCGCGTAAAGTTCTGCGCACATATATTACGCTTGCGCACAATGCCCAAGCTTTTGCTTCCGTTTGATTAAGAGGGCTGCAGGGCCTCTAGCGCGCCTTCGAACTCATAGGCGAAAGGTCCGGTCATGATGATCCGGTTGTCGGATTGGCGCCAGACAATCTGAAGATCGCCCCCCGGCAGAGTAATCTTGACATCCCGTCCCGTCAGCCCCTTCCGGGCCGCCGCCACGGCCCCAGCACAGGCGGCCGTGCCGCAAGCACGGGTGAGCCCAGCACCTCGCTCCCACACTTTCATGATCATATGGCCAGGGTCCACCACACGAGCCAAAGAAATGTTTGCCCGATCGGGAAACACCGGATGGTTTTCCAAAAGCGGGCCGATTTTCCCCAATTCATAGGCCTCTACATCCTCAACCCAGAAGATCGCATGGGGATTGCCCACATTCACCACGCTCGGCGTATGCAAGATTGGATCGTCAATAGGCCCGATTTGCAACTCAATGGCGGTGGTATCGTAGAACTCTTCGGCCAGTGGAATTTCAGACCAGTGAAAGGCCGGTTCACCCATATCAACCGAAATCAGCCCATCGCCCGCCCGGGTACATTTGAGAAGACCGCCGAGCGTTTCAATCGACACCTCGTCCGCTCCGGTTTCATTCAAAAAAATGTCGGCGATGCAGCGCGACGCATTGCCACAGGCCTCAACCTCACCGCCTTCAGAGTTCCAAATGCGCATCCGAAGGTCGGCAAACACCGACTTATCCATCAGGATAAACTGGTCGCAGCCAATGCCGGTTTGTCGGTCGGCTGCCGCCCGCACCATATCTTCCGTCACGGTGATTGCGCGCCCGCGCCCATCGATCACGACAAAATCATTGCCGAGCCCGTTCATCTTGCGAAAGGGAATGTTGCCGTCAGTGCTCATAGTGTGCCTTATATAGGGTCAAACAGATATAATTCAGCAAGCGCCCGCCTCGCTGGCGACCGGACGCCGAGATCTTCATGACATTCAAGCTGATCACCTGGAACATTAACTCTGTCCGGCTCCGTATTGATCTGGTTAAGCGCCTGCTTGAGGAATATCAACCAGATTTGCTCTGCCTTCAGGAAATCAAGTGCCAGAATGATCAGTTTCCCAGCGCCCAGATCAACGCCGCGGGTTATCCGCATATCCATGTGCGCGGCCAAAAGGCCTATCATGGGGTCGCCGCAGTGTCGCGTCACCCCATTGTGGACGCTGGCCAGCGTGCATTCTGCGGCAAGGACGATGCCCGTCATCAGCATGTGACCCTCGAGCAAGCCGGCGGGCCAGTGACCGTTCATAACTTTTACGTGCCGGCAGGCGGTGATGAACCGGACCCCGCCATCAACGAAAAATTTGACCATAAACTCAAATTTTTGAACGAAATGACCGATTGGTTCTCGCAAATGACCAAAACACGCCGGGAGATAGTGGTCGGCGATCTCAATATCGCACCGCTCGAAAACGATGTTTGGTCGCATAAGCAACTGCTCAAAGTGGTGAGCCACACCCCCATCGAGGTCGAACATCTGGATCGCGCCATGACGGCGGGCAATTGGCACGATGCCATGCGCCAACACGTTCCAGTAGATGAGAAGCTGTACACTTGGTGGAGCTACCGGGCCAAAGACTGGTCTGCCGCCGACAAAGGCCGCAGACTTGATCATGTGTGGTTGTCGCCAGCTTTGAACGGCACCTGCCGGAGAATTGAGGTGTTGCGCAACGTGCGCGGCTGGGAACCCAAGCCCTCAGACCATGCACCGGTATATGCAGAGTTGGAGCTCTGAACGTGCAGCCTTAAGCAGACCCCTCTCATCGAGCAGATCTAACGGCTCCAGTTCGCCGCATTCCCGAGAACGGTTTGAATTTCGCTTAAGTCATTTAGGTTGCTATCTAATTTAGCGCTTACCGCCTTGGTCAGCTTGAACGCAAAGTCTGGAAACTCTTCAG
>JBCDDQ010000385.1:0-3562 GCA_039180225.1 Pseudomonadota bacterium | reverse complement strand
GTTTTGCGTCGACGGAGGCGGGCAACGTCTTATCGGCTGCTGGTCTCTCCGTGATGCTGTTTGCGCCTTTGGAGACTTTGGCGTCTGCTGCACCAGAGAAAATGGCCGCTGCGGTAAGGAGAGCCGCAGCGGCCGTGGTGCTGTGTGTGTGTCTGAATTCTTTAAACGCCTGCATCGACGATGCCCGATCAACGCCCCGTTTTCCGCCCTGTTGAGCGTAATTGAATCGAATTTTAGCGATCAACTCAAGCCAAGTCTTAAGTGAAGGTTAACACCCGCAGAACTGTGCCGTTTTCGGTAAGGCTTGAGGGCGGGTAACACTTTGTTTTGGGTTGCAGGTTTAAAATAAGCGGTCAGTTGAGTAATGAGGTTGAAGACCAGATGAACACGCTTGGTGAAGCGCGCAAGAAGCTCTACGAGGCCTATGGCGAAGCTGCGTCAAAAGGCGGTGCGGAGCCTTTGCCTCAGAAAAAGGAAAAGAAAGCCAAGTCGGAAAAACCGTCCCCGAAGACGCCTCAGCGCAAGCGTGAAGACATTGTCCGGCGGGTTGCGGCCAGGATTGCCGCTGAAATGCCGGAAGGGACCGTTGCCTCTTACATTCCCGTGGCGCGGGCCGTGCTCACCGAGCTGCGCGAGCCCACCAACGCCATGCTGGAGGCCGCGTTTCAGGGACACCTCGACTATTCCGATGTGGTGGAAGACTGGCAGCGCATGATCGATGCGGCGTTGGAAGAGCCCGGCTTTGATTCCTAGCCGCCGGGTTTGCGCACCCAAAACGGACAGATCCTGATCAGCGTGTCCGGATTTTCTTGGCGCTAGGCCGCCCAAGTTCCTCCAATATTCACGTTGCACTGCTACAAGAAAGCAGTTTGCCGCGTCTTCAGACGCTGCACCCGGAGCGCATTGCCTCAGGGCGATTTCTTCTCATGACAAGCGTGTGGTGGTTCGCTAGAAGGCTGGGTCTGTTGAGCAGCGAAAAGGAATGTGCAACCGATGGCCGTTTTCAATGACACGACTGACGCATTAACACTCCTGAAAACCAGGCGCTCGACGGTCGCCAAGGATATGGTGCCTCCCGGCCCTGATGCGGCGCAGATTGAAGAGCTGCTGCAGATCGCCACCCGGGTGCCCGATCATGGCAAGCTTGCGCCGTGGCGGTTCATTCTGTTTGAGGGCGCTGCGCGGACGCAGTTCGGCGCGCACCTGTCGGCCCGTTACAAGGAGCTTCATCCCGACATCGGCAATGACCTCTTGGCCTTTGAAGCGGCCCGGTTTGAGCGGGCGCCATTGGTGATAGGCGTGGTCTCCAAGGTGAATCCCGACCACAAGATCCCCGTATGGGAACAGCAGCTTTCCGCCGGCGCGGTTTGCCAGAACCTGCTGATTGCGGCTGTGGCCATGGGCTTTGCAGCCCAATGGCTGACGGAATGGTATGCGTTTGACGAAGACATTGCCGGCATCCTTGGTCTTCAAGAGCATGAACGGATTGCAGGCTTTGTCTATGTGGCCTCGCGGGAGGGCGAGCCTTCTGAGCGGCCGCGCCCGGAGGTGAGCGAACTGGTTGGCCATTGGCAGCCGGAGCGGGCGCAATGAAGATTCGCGGCGTTCTGTTCGACAAGGACGGAACCTTGATTGATTTTGACAAGACCTGGCAGCCGGTTGTCACGCGGCTGGTGGAGGAGATTGCGCGAGGCGACGCGGCCGAGATTGGGCGCATGATGCGGGCGGTGGGGTTTGATGAGGCATCGGGGCGGTTCCTGCCCGGTTCCATCTTTGCCGCCGGCACCAACGCAGAGCTGGCCGTGGCCTGGCATCCCGATCTTGCCGGTGAAGCGCTGGCGCAAAAGGTGGTTGAGTATGATGCCTATTACTCCGCGGCGTCTGCGGAGGCGTCTGTGCCGGTGACCGATCTGGCCAAGGTGCTGGGGGACCTGCGTGCGCAGAACATGCGTCTGGGTATTGCGACCAACGATGTGACCGCCGGGGCCGATGAATTTGTGCGCGGGGCCGGATTGGAGGCGCTGTTTGACTTCATCACAGGGTATGATGGAGTGCCGGCGGCGAAGCCGGCAGGCGACATGGTGGTGGCCTTCTGCGGTGCGGTCGGCCTGGCGCCCGGCGAGGTGGCGGTGGTGGGCGACAATACCCACGATTTGGAAATGGGGGTTGCCAGCGGGGCCGGCCATAAGGTTGGTGTGTTGACCGGGACGGGCAGCCGGGCCGATCTGGAGCCGTTTGCGGATATTATCCTGGATCATATTGACCAGCTGCCGGCCCATTTGGATGAACTGAACGCGGGTGCCGCGGTCTAACGGAGAGACGTTTGAGCTATGTTTTATGACGCCATCAAGAATGATCACGGCCTTCCCCATGACCCTTTCAAGGCGCTGGTGGCGCCGCGGCCGATCGGTTGGATCTCCACGGTCAGTGAGGACGGGATAGTCAATCTGGCGCCCTACAGCTTCTTCAACGCCATGGCCTCAAACCCGCATTACGTGTGTTTCGGTTCTGCGGGCATGAAGGACAGCTGGCGCAATATTGAGGCGACGGGCGAATTCGTCTGCAATCTGTCCACCTGGGAGCTGCGCGATCAGATGAACACCACGTCCGCCCATGTGCCGCGTGGCGTGGATGAGCTGGAGCTGGCCGGCCTAACCGCCAAGCCGTGCACGATGGTGAAGCCGCCCATGGTGGCCGAGAGCCCGGCGGTGTTTGAGTGCGTGCATTTCAAGACTGTGGAGCTGGACGGATTGGACGGCAATGCGCACGAGTATGCCATCATCATCGGCAAGGTGGTGGGTATCCATATCCGCGATGAGTATATCACGCCGGAAGGACTGTTTGACACGGCCAAAGCCATGCCGATCGCGCGGGGTGGCTATCACGACTATTCGGTTGTGCGCGAGGACACGACGTTTTCCATGACGCGCCCGGGGATGACGGAAGCGCAGTTTGCGGAGTGAGTGGGGCGGCGCCCTTGCGCACGCGAGGGCCCATGGCTCGGAGCTTTCCGATAGCTCGCTTGGGTCCTCGCGATCGCGAGGAAGAGCGCTTCAACTCTCTCCAACCACCGCGTCAGCCTCCACCTCCACCAGCCACTCCGGATCGATGAAGCCGGACACCTGAACGAATGTGGATGCCGGGCGGATCTTTGTGAACGCCGCCCCGTGGGCCTCAGCGGCTGAGGTCCACTCGGAGATATCGGTGAGCATGATGCGGGTCCTGATCACGTCGTTCATGGAGGCGCCGGCCTCGCCCAAGGCCGCCTCGATGATTTCCAAACACCGGAGTGTCTGCAGATAGACGCTGCCCACACCCGCCGTACCTCCGGCCTTTGCGATGGGGGCAGTGCCTGAGATGGCGATGTGAGAGCCGATACGCACCGCCCGGCTGAAGCCGATTTGCGGTTCAAGATAGGAGCCGGAAGAGACAAGCTTACGGGGCATGGTGCGCCTCAAAGGATTTGGCTTAGGAACTCTTTGGTGCGCGGATCTTTCGCGCTGTCGAAGAAGGTGTCGGGGGCGCCGTGCTCCACGATCACGCCTCGGTCTGTGAAGTAGAT
>JBCDDQ010000384.1:0-3630 GCA_039180225.1 Pseudomonadota bacterium | reverse complement strand
TGGCGCTGGGATGTGTCTTCCTCAGCGGCCGTTTTGGCTTCGCCTTGCACAATCAGAGCAGCAAACTGGTCGGTGCCCACCTGTGTGTCGTTCAGGGTGTAGATGTTGCGGCCGTTGGGCTCAAAAATGCTCACCGCCCAATAGGTGTCCGGCAAGGGAGCGGAAATGGCAATGGGTCGCTCGCTGATATCGTATGGGCAAATGGCAAAGGCCATGTCCGGCGGCACGCCGCGCAAGATTTCCTTCAGCTTGGTCTCATCGTCCAGAACTGTCAAAGTGTTGGTCTCAGAGGCCGACATCAGTGCAGCCACCGTGTCTTCGCGTTCCAGCCTGGGAAAGAACACGGAGGTCACAATGTGCGTGGCCGCCGCCAGCAACACCATGGCCGTGCTCCAAAACAGAAAACGCCTCATCTGCAGCCCTCCAGGCGAATCTCGGGCAACTTCAACGAGCTGGGGTCCTCGATCACCTTGCGGTCGGCATTGATAAGGGTCAGCACCAGCTTGAACTCAGCGCCGTCAGCCGGCAGGGGCAACCAATTGCCGGGGCGGGCGCTGTCGGACAGCACGAGTTGGAAGTTGCCTTGCGGATCGCGCACAATGTTGTTGGCGTTGAATGACCTGCGCTTCGAAATGTAGGTCAGCTCGGCATCGCCGCGCGGCGCAATGGCCATCCCCCACGCACGGGCCGGCAGGGGAGCGCTGGCCAGGGTGTAGTTGCACACGGAGCTCAAAGGCCCGCCGTTGAAGTCTGTGTCGGCACTGAAGGTCATCTGCTCAAAGCTGCTGAGCGGCAGCTCGCGACGCAAGGAAAAATGCGCCTTGGTGTAGGGATCGGCATCAGGATGGCCGGCCTTCTTCCAGAGCTTCCAGGATCCGCTTTGCAAGGTCAGATCGCCAAGCTGGCCGGAAATCACATAGTGGGCGGAAAAATAACCAATGGCGCAGCCCACCAAAGCGAAAACTGTGATCCGAATAATGGGAGTCATAACGCCACTTACAAGTCGGTCCTAACGGCGGCTGTCATTGTTGCGCAAACGCTGCTGAGCCCGGTTCTGCCGCACTCGGTTCTGCTGATTGCGCTGCTTGCGCCGTTCAATGCGCTGTTCACGCCGCTTTTGCCGGGTTTCCACGGTCACGGTTCGGACCTGCCGCACGCGGTTCTTGTTTTGCTGGTTTTCAAACAAGTTAAAGATCTGGCGCACGGTGTTGGCCACGCCGCCCTGTTTGCGCTCCGGCGAGGTGATGATGGTGACCTCTCCGCCCTGATCGGTCTGTTCGCTTGAGACGGCGGCAATCGGGATCTGCACATCGTTGTTGCCGGTGAAGCGTGCGTATCGGTCATCCAGCGGAACCCCGGGCAGCGCCTGGGCCACCTGAGTTTCAAGGGCCTTGCTCATCACCTCTTTCCAGGTCATCGCCGGCAGGTTGCCGCCCGTCAGCCTGTTGGTCGGGGTGAAGTCGTCATTGCCGTACCAAACGCCCGTCGCATAATGGGCGGTAAAGCCGATGAACCAGGCATCGCGATAGCCTTGAGTGGTGCCCGTTTTGCCCGCTTGGGGTGTGAAGCCCAGCTCCGAACGCCGACCCGTGCCGCCGACAACAACCTGATTGAGCATATAGTTGAGGTCTGCGATCTTGCCCGGGCTGACAACCTGCTTGCTGTCGCGCTCATTGTTGGAGCGGCTGTAGAGGAGGTCCCCATTGGGCCGGCGGATTTCCAACACGGCATGGGGCTTGGTCAGACGCCCACCATTGGCGAACGTGGCATAAGCGCCGGTGATGTCCAGCACCGTCACCTCATTCGTGCCCAGCGGCATGGAGGCGTTTGATCTGAGCTCGGCATCCAGCCCAACCAGGCGCGCATTATCGATAATCGATTTACGGCCGATGGACTGCGCAATGTGCACCGGAACGGTGTTGATGGACTTCTGCAGGGCCACCGTCATGGAGACACGGCCCCGGTAGCGCCGGTTGTAGTTCTTCGGCGACCAGCCGCGGATGGTGATCGGGGCATCGACCACTTGCGTTTGCGGCCGCATGCCGCTCTGCAAGGCGGCCAGATAGACGAACGGCTTGAACGAGGAGCCCGGCTGGCGCAGCGCTTCGGTGGCCCGGTTGAACTGGCTGTTCTCGTAGTCGCGCCCGCCCACAATGGCTTTCACCGCGCCATCGGGCGTCATGGTCACCAGAGCGGCCTGCTTCACCCGTTTGGCCTTGCCATGGGTGTCCAGCATCTTGTTGACGGTTTCCTGAGCGTGTCGCTGCAGGCTCTGATCGATGGTGGTTTGCACTTCGATCACATACTCGCCCGACAGTCCTTGCTCTTTCAGGGTTTCCAGGGTTTCTTCATATGCCCAGTCCAGGAAATAGTCCGGGCTGTAATAGCCGGGCGCAGTGGCCACGTTGGCCGGCTCGCGGCGGGCGGCAAAAAGCTCGCCCTGGCTGATGAAGCCGGTGTCGAGCATCCGGTAGAGCACCACGTTGGCCCGCGCACGGGCGGCCTCCAGGTTTACGTGGGGTGCGTACTTACTGGGCGCCTTGAAGAGGCCCGCCAGCATAGCGGCTTCGGGCAAGTTCACGTCACGGATCGATTTCCCGAAATAGAACTGTGCCGCCGCTTCCACCCCATAGGTTCCGCCGCCCATGTAGGAGCGGTCAAGATAGAGCTTAAGGATTTCATCCTTGCTGAGGCGCGCTTCAATCCACAGCGCCAGAAAGGCTTCGTGGATTTTCCTGCGCAAGGAACGTTCGGGCGAAAGAAACAGGTTCTTGGCGAGCTGCTGGGTCAGGCTGGAGCCCCCTTGCACCACGCCGGAGGCCTGAGCGTTCGCAATGGCCGCACGTAAGGTGCCTTGCGGGTCAACGCCGAAGTGGTAGTAGAACCGGCTGTCCTCGGTGGCGAGCAGCGCGTTGATCATATATTTGGGGATTTCATCCAGGGGGATAGCATCGTCCTGGCGCACGCCGCGCAGGCCGATCACCTCGCCGTTGCGGTCGGTAAACGTGATCGCATATTGCCGGCCCCGGTTCCAAATATCGCCCTCACCAGAGAAAGGCGGCAGGGCGTAGTACGCCACACCAATGGCAATCAGCAGCCCCAGAGTGGCCGCATCGGAGGTCAGGTCCACGAAAAACCGCTTGATGCCCCAGATGCGCCAACGGGTCATCCAGGCGGAATACGCGCTGTAGTTTCGTTTGGTCCAGTCTGAGGCCTCGAACAGGGACGAAGAAATGATCGAATCCAAGTTCGTAAAGAAGCGAAATATAGGACCTTGCGGTTTGAGCTTCGCCACCAATGCGCTCCTGGTTTAAGCTTTATATTTCAGGCCCGATGAAGGGCTGCGGGCAACCGCCAGCGACCGCGCTGCGGCCTGCCGTGCCATGTGTACCCAATTTACGCTATA
This sequence comes from Pseudomonadota bacterium, assembly GCA_039180225.1. Lineage (GTDB taxonomy): Bacteria > Pseudomonadota > Alphaproteobacteria > Rhizobiales > CAJQND01 > JAAEUE01. The sequence continues at coordinate 224 of JBCDDQ010000384.1, read as the reverse complement.
TATTGCAAATTTCACACCAATACTTAAACCTGCAGGACAGTTCTCACAACAGTGTGTTGCAAAATCAGCACGAATATGGAGCGCGAGCCTTGGGCGAGCCTGATCTACCGTTTTGGAAAGCCAAATCCTTAAACCAAATGAGCCGCGCGGAGTGGGAGAGCCTGTGCGATGGTTGCGGGCGCTGCTGCCTGGTGAAGCTGGAAGACGAGGACACACTTGAGGTG
>JBCDDQ010000383.1:0-3682 GCA_039180225.1 Pseudomonadota bacterium | reverse complement strand
GCCAGGCGGTGGGAGTAACACGGACTGTTGACGGTCCCCACTTCCGCGCCGTTCAGCAGCAATGTCTCCTCGCCGTTCACCATATCGTCATGGTCGATCACCAGGCACACATTCTTGATCTTCTCCCTGCCTTCGGCGGCTAGGAGGGCTCCGTGCCCGCGGAAGCCCGTCTTGCCGCGATTGACCGTGAAGCCGAGGCCCACTTCCCAGGGCGTGTGGTCGGTTGTCATATCGTAGCCATAGAACAGGAGGCCGGCTTCAATGCGCACCTTGTCTAGAGCGGTGAAGGAACAGGGCATGACGCCGGCATCCACCAATCCGTCCCAGATCTCACCCACCACGGCGGCATCGGCGAACACTTCATAGCCGCGCTCACCGGAATAGCCGGTACGCGAGACCCTGCACGGGTGTCCGAACAGAGCGGTATTGGCGTGGTGGAAATAGCGCATGGGCGTGAGATCAGCGTCACACTGCGCGTTGATCAGAGCAAGGGCCTGGGGGCCCTGAACGGAGATATCATGCAGTTCATCTGTAAACTCAAGCGCGACCGATTTGCCCTCTGATGATGCTTCCAGTAGCCCCATAGTGTCCCCTGAACCGTGCACGATCATCCACTCATCACCCCCATTGTTGGAGACGATGGCATCGTCAGCCATGGTGCCGTCTTCAGTGAGCACAGACAGGTACGCCGCCTCGCCCGGTGCAATACGCTCCATCTCGCGGGTTGTGAGGTGGTTGAGCACCGCCATGGCGTCTGGTCCGCGCACGAAGACCTTTTTCAAGGGCGACATGTCGAACATGCCGGCCCGCTCGCGTACCGCATCGTGTTCGTCATTGGGGTCCGTTGAATAGGTCCAGGCCGTGCCCATGCCGTTCCAGTCTTCCAGGCCGGAGCCGAGCGCGGTATGGCGTGAAGCAAGGGCGGATGTGCGGCTGAGTTCTTCGGTCATTCTGGTCTCCAAGTTGTTCTAATACCATTCGTCCTCGACGGTCGCCTTACGGCGAGCCATATACGCTCTCAGCGCCTCATCCAGGCCATCGTCCATGGGTGGCGGCGCATAGGCGGCCAGCAGCGCCTTCCAGCGCCGGTTGGCGCGCTCGGCCGCTGTAGGGCTGCCCTGTTCCACCCAGGTCTCGTAGGGGCCGGCTTCAGGCACCTGTGGTTCAAAGTTGGCTGATGCGAAGTGGCGCATGGTGTGGCCTGTGGAAAGGAAGTTCTCGCCAGGCTCAATCTCGCCGTAAGCGTCACGCGCCAAGGTCTCCGCATTCACCTCCATGCCGCGCATGAGCCTGAGCATGGCGCCGCAATTGTCGGCATCCAGGATGAACTTCTCATAGGACATGGTGAGCCCGCCCTCCAGCCAACCCGCCGCATGCCACACCTGGTGGGCACCCGTCAGCAGAGTGGACCACAGGGCGTTGCTGCTGTCCTGCATGGCCTGGCCATCCGGCGTGTTGGACGCAGTGATCTGGCCGCCGCCCGAACGCACGGGAACACCAAGGCGCCGGCCCAGCTGCGAGAGCGCCATCGTCACCAGACCCGCCTCCGGCGTGCCGAAGGTGAGGGCGCCGGACTTCAAGCTCATGGTGGAGTGGAAGCTGCCGAGCACCACAGGGCATCCGCGCCGCACCAACTGGGCAAGTGCAATGCCCACCATGGCTTCGGCCAGGGTCTGGGCGGCCATCGCAGCCGGGGAGACGGGGCCCATGGCACCGCCGAAGATAGCCGGGGATACGCAAACGCATTGATTGGCTTCAGCGTAAACCCTCAAGGCCGACGACATGGTGTGGTCGTAGACCAGGGGCGAGTTCACGTTGATGTTGGCCTGCATCACTGCGTTCTCTTCCATGAACGCCTCACCGAACACCAGGCGTGCCATGTTGAGACTGTCTTCGGCCCGGTCCGGTGCGGTGACGCCGCCCATAAAGGGTTTGGTGGACAATCGCAGGTGGCTGTAGACCATATCCAGATGGCGCTTGTTGACCGGCATGTCCGTGGGCTCGCAGACGGTGCCGCCCGAATGGGTCAGCCACGGCGTCAAGTAGGTGAGCTTCACGAAGTTCTGGAAATCCTCCAAGGTGGCGTAACGCCGGCCTTGATCGAGATCTGTGACGAAAGGCGAACCATACCCCGGCATGAGCGCAATGGTGTCGCCGCCCAGCTCAATGGTTCGCTGAGCATCGCGGGCATGGAGCTTGAAACGCGCCGGAGCCGTGGCGCAGAGGCTGCGCAAGTGGCCGGGTTCAAAGAACACGCGCTCGCCCTCCACCCGTGCGCCGGCCTTGGCGAAGAGGTCGACGGCGATCGCATCGCCGCGGAACTCGATGCCGACCTTATGCATGATCCAGTCGGCCTGGTCTTCCAGCAGCTGTAGTGCATCGGGGTCCAGCAATTCGTAGACGGGTATCTGACGCTTCGGGTTTGGATGGATCGCCGGCTGGCTCGCACGCGCTTCGGTTCGCACGCGACGGCCTTGGCGCACCGGCCGGCGATGCGGCGCGGGTGAGGCGCCGTTGTGCGGATTATTGGTACTTTCAGCGTGCAATTTATCTGATCCTCAGGCTCACTCAAAACTGATGTTTGCGCTCACATCATCCATCTTTCTCCAATTTTGACGGATTGAAAATGCAAAACATTTGCACTATTGTTCAAAAAAATTGATCTACAAAATGCGCTTCAGATCCTTCGACAGAATACCGGTCTTTGAGGCCATCGCCCGCTTGGGGAGTTTTTCAGCAGCAGCTGATCAGTTGGGACTGACCAAAGGTGCGGTGAGCTATCAGATCAAACAGCTGGAAGGCGAATTGGGCTTTGTGCTGTTTGAGCGGCTGGCGCGCGGCACCCGTCTCACCAGCCAGGGGGCCAGTTTTCTGGCATCCACACAGGCGGCATTGAAGGATATTGAACGGAAGATTGAAGAGATCCGCAGCGCCACCAGCCGGATCCTGACCATAGGTGTAACCACCTACTTTGCCTCACGCTGGCTGTCACCGCGCCTCATGGAGTTCATGCGCATGCACCCTGAGATCCGCTTGCGGATCCAGCCCATGATCGATCTTTTGATCGAGGAGGCCGATGGGGTGGATCTGGCCATCCGCTGGGGCCGGGGCGATTGGGCAGATGTTGAGACCGAGCCATTGTTTGCCTGCCCCGCCTGGCCCACCGGAGATGCAGAAGCTTGGCGGAAGGTTCAGGCTTCAGGTCTGACGGAGGCGTTTAACAGCTTCACACTGTTGCGGGACCGGGACGACAGCAACGCCTGGTCTCACTGGTATGACGTGGCCGGCTTGGGATACACTGAACGGGCCGACACGCTGGTGGTGCCCGACCCCAATGTGCGGGTTCAGGCGGTGATTGATGGACAGGGGGTTGCGCTCAATGACGCCCTGGTGGACCCGGAAATTGAGGCTGGCAGGCTGTTTCGCCTGTCTCCCCATGAGTTGGCCGATTACGGCTATCATCTGGCCTTGCCCGCCGGCGGGGCGGCAAACCCGGATGTGGAAACGTTCGCCCGATGGCTGCGCCAGGCCGCGTGACCCGGGCCTTTTTAGCAAGGTGTTGCGATGAGAAAGCTGGCCGTGTTGGAGTTCATCACCCTGGATGGTGTGATGCAGGCGCCAAAGATGCCGGAGGAAGACCGCTCCGGCGGATTTGACCAGGGTGGATGGGCTGATCCTTATT
>JBCDDQ010000382.1:0-3729 GCA_039180225.1 Pseudomonadota bacterium | reverse complement strand
GGGATACTGGCTTCTGGGCGCCGGTCTTTGCCGACTGGGGCTTCCAGAACCGCACCACGGGCCTGCGCGTCTCCGCGCCAGGGCGCTTTGAGTACCGCTCGGTGGACTCCATGGTGAACCCCTACATTATGGGCTCAACCATTCTGGCGGCCGCGGATGATGGCCTCGACAACAACCTGGACCCAGGCGAGCCGGAAGAGCGCAACATCTACGAAGCCATGGAAGCCGGCAAGCAGGTGAAGAAGCTGCCCATGTCTCTTGGCGAAGCTTTGGAAGCCTTGGAGCAGGACGAAGTGGTCCAGCGCGGCATGCCGGGCGAGATGTACCGCCTCTACCATGAATACAAATCGGATGAATGGGCACGGTTCATGTCGACCGTGACCGACTGGGATCAGGAAACCTACCTGCACTGCCTGCCTTAAGCGCGGCATTGCGGACAAGAGATTGGGCGGATGGCGCGATGGCGCCGCCCGCCCCAGAACCGTGCAACCCATTTTCTAAAGGGAGAGCAGAAAAATGTGTGGAATAGCCGGGCTTATCCACCGCAAGGGCACCAGCAATGTAGGCGGTGAAATGACCGCTATGCTGCAGGCCCTCAAACACCGTGGCCCCGATTCCACCGGTTTTGCCATTTATGGCAAACCGGGCAAGGATGAGTACGTGATGCGCTTCAAGGTGGCTGAGCAGGAAGAGCTCTCCACGGGCTTTCATATTCACCAGGAGATCAAAGACCGCCGTGCCGAAGTGGATGCGCTCCTCAAAGAAGTGGGCGTGAAGGTGAAGAAGGAAGAGGAGGCAACAGAATATGCCTACCGCTACCGGATCGCCTACGACGGTGACATGAAACAGCTGGCTGACCGGATTGAAGACATAAACGGCGCCGAGATCCTGTCCATTGGCAGTTCTCTTGAGCTGATCAAGGATTTGGGCGACGCCACAGTGGTCTCCGACCAATATGGCCTCGGCAAGTTCGAAGGCACCCACGCCATCGGCCACACCCGGATGGCAACAGAATCGGACGTGGACATTCGCTCCGCTCACCCGTACTGGGCCTATCCCTACAACGACATTGCCGTGGTGCATAACGGTCAGATCACCAATTACTGGCTGATGCGCCGCCAGCTGGAGAGGATCGGTCAGCGTTTTGTCTCTAACTGTGACTCAGAACTTCTCGCCGTATACACGGCCGTGAACCTGGAGAAGGGCATTTCGCTGGAAGAAAGCCTGCGCATGTCGATTGAAGAGATCGACGGCGTCTTCACTTATCTGGTCACGACCCGCAATGAGCTGGGCATGGCCAAGGACACGATGGCCGCAAAACCGATGGTTCTTTATGAAGCCGACGACCTGGTGGCGCTGGCTTCTGAGGAAGTGGCTATCCGCGCGGTGATCCCGCAAGAGATTGATACGTATGACCCTTATGATGAGGAGGTCCGGGTATGGAAGGCCTGAACCAAGACAGCATCTCCCATGAAATGGGAATGCACACCGAGCCGCTCACCGGCCGGGACATCAAGACCATGTTCACCCTCGAGAACGAGGGCGGCTACGGCTACTTCGATGCGTTTGATGTGGATTTCAACAAACGCGCCGAACTCAATGCCGACAACATGGACGCCACCGAGGTCAACAATCGCATTCGAGAGTTGATGAGCGAGGGCTATGGCACCATTGTCATCAAGAACCCTGGCGCCAAGCATTCCATCGCGGTCGGTATCTTGAACCGTTTGAACCTGATCATCGAAGGCAGCCTTGGCTATTTCGGTGTCGGGCTCCTCGATGGTCCCAATGTGCGCATTTCCGGCCGCGTTGGCTGGTCATGTGCGGAAAACATGATGGCCGGCACCGTGGTGATCGAAAAGAACGCCGGGTCCACCTTCGGCGCGGCACTCCGCGGCGGCGACCTGGTGTGCAAGGGCTCGGTAGGCTCGCGCACCGGCATCGACATGAAGGGCGGCAGCATCATTGTCGGCGGCGACACGGGCGCCTTTTCCGGCTTCATGATGCAGCGCGGACGCATGCTCATCTGTGGCAATGCCGGCAAGAACCTGGGCGACAGCATGTATGACGGCACCATCTATGTGGGCGGTGATATCCAGGACCTCGGCGTCGACGCGGTACCGGGCGAGCTCACCGAACTGGACAAAGCCTGGCTCACCCGAAAGCTCACCCAATATGAGTTGATGCCCAACAAGGGCGTGGACCATTTCACCAAGATCGTCGCCGGGAAGCAGCTCTGGAACTACGACAACCTTGAGCCCACCGAGAAGAAGATTGTTCTCTAACCATTTACGCCTCTGAGGAGGCATCGGAGACCTGAAACATGGCTAAAGACGAGAAAAAGAAGAAAAAAAAGAAGAAGTCGAAAAAGAACGGAAACGGACGCGACACGACCATCCTGGGCAGAAGCTGGATCTTCAACCAGCAGGTCATGGATGACATCCATATTAAGTCGGAATTGGGCCGCTACCGGATGCGCGGCTTCTCGCTGTTCAAGAAGATCCCCCATTGGGATGAACTGACGTTTCTCCCAGGCACCTTGACGCGGTTCGTCATCGAAGGCTACCGCGAAAAGTGCCTGACCAAGACTGTGATCGGCCCTCGCGCCAAGCGCCCGCTGGAGTTGGACATTCCGATCTACATCACGGGCATGAGCTTCGGCGCTTTGTCGTTTGAAGCCAAGACCGCTCTTGCCCGCGGCGCCACAATGGCCGGCACCGCGACCTGTTCGGGCGAAGGCGGCATGATCCCCGATGAGCGGCGCTACTCGTCCAAGTGGTTCTACCAGAACATTCAGTCCCGCTATGGCTTCAACCCGCACCATCTACGCCTTGCAGACGGCTGTGAGTTCTTCATCGGTCAGGGCTGTAAGGTGGGTCTGGGCGGCCACCTGATGGGCCAGAAGGTGACCGACCAGGTGGCCGAGATGCGCTCATTGCCGGCCGGCATTGACCAGCGCTCACCGGCGCGGCATCCGGACTGGTTGGGTCCGGACGATCTGGCTCTGAAGATCCAGGAAATCCGCGAAGCCACCGACTGGCAGATCCCGATCCAACTGAAGCTGGGAGCAGCTCGCGTCTATGACGACGTGCGCATGGCCGCCAAGACCGATCCGGATTCGATCTATATTGACGGCATGGAAGGCTCCACAGGGGCCGGCCCGCACCTGGCCACCGAAGAAACCGGTGTGCCCGGTATGGCCGCCATCCGCCAGGCGCGCCGCGCGATCGACGACATCGGCAAGCGTGGCGAGATCTCGCTGGTCTACGCCGGCGGCATCCGCAACGGCGGCGACGTGGCCAAAGCCTTGGCTTTGGGCGCCGATGCCATTGCCATCGGCCACTCGGCCATGATGGCGATGAACTGCAACAAGGACATTCCCGAAGCCGACTTTGAGAAGGAAATGGGTGTGCCCGCAGGCTCTTGCTACCACTGTCACACAGGGCGCTGCCCGGTGGGCGTGGCGACGCAAGATCCAGAATTGCGCAAGCGCTTGAACCCCGATGAAGCCGCTGAGCGGGTTTACAACTTCCTGCACACGCTGACCATCGAGGCGCAAATGATGGCCCGCGCCTGCGGTAAAACCAACGTCCATTCCCTGGAGCCGGAAGATCTTGCCGCGCTCACCATGGAAGCCTCCGCCATGGCCCAAGTGCCGCTGGCTGGCACCGAACACACAGTTGGCGTTGAAGATTATCACCACATTTGATCTTGAGAGGACCAAACGAT
>JBCDDQ010000381.1:0-3737 GCA_039180225.1 Pseudomonadota bacterium | reverse complement strand
CGCGCCCGCACGAGTGCCGTGATGCGATCGTGTGTGCCTGCGCACTTGTGGGCGAGTTGCAGACCATCATCTCGCGCACCATCGATCCGGCCCAGCTTGCCGTGGTTTCGGTCACCTCGATCCAGGGCGACAACATCAAAAACGCCATCGCAAGCGAGGCGCGGATTGAGGGCGACTGCCGCCATTTCGACGATGCGGTGAGTGACCGCATCGAAGAGACGTTGCACCGCGTGGCGCAGGGCGTGGCGGCCGCGCACGGCTGCAGCGCCGAGGTCAGCTACGAGCGGGTCTTTGTGCCGCTGGTCAACGACCCGCAGGCAACCGAACACAGCCTAAAGGCCGCCGAAGCGGTATTCGGCCCGCAGAACGTCAACGGAGACACCCCGGCCATGGGGGCATCTGAAGACTTCGCCCAGGCCTTGAAGCTCGCCCCGGGGGCGTTCGCCAATATCGGCAACGGTGAGAGCGCCCCGCTTCACAGTCCACAGTTCGACTTCAATGACGACGCGCTCGTGCCGGGTGTGCAATGGTTCGTGGAAGTGGTGCGAAACCGCTTGCCGGCCTGAGCACAGTTGGGGCCTCAAGGAGGCAAGAGCAGGCGCCTATTGCAGCGCCTCACGCATCTTCCAGAAGCGCCGCGGAGAGATGGCCCGCCGGTAAACCCGGGTCTCGTAATGCAAATGCGCACCCGTGCTGCGGCCGGTGTTGCCCAATGAGCCGATCTGCTGGCCGCGCTTCACCCGCTGGCCTGGCTTCACCTTGATCCGGCTGAGATGGGCATAGCGTGTGGCGATGCCGTGGGGATGGCGAATCTCCACCATCCGTCCATACGCGCCCTGCCAACTGGCCTTGGTCACAACGCCTTCTGCTGTGGCCCGGATGGGGTGGCCATAGGGCGCGGCAAAATCGATGCCGGCATGCATCGCCCGCACCTTGCGGAACGGGTCGCGCCTGAAACCAAAGCCGCTGGTGATCCGGAACGCCCCATGCAGCGGGTAGGCCAGGGGCATGCGCTTCATGGAGTGCGCCAGCTTGTCATAGGTGGCAATCTTGCGTCCGATGTCCAAAAGCTTGTTGCCCACCACATCGTCGCTAAACTCAGGATCCTTGGGGTTGATGAACGGACCCCCAATATTCTCAGACCGGTGCCGGGAATTGCGTGCCACTGTTTTCGGATTGAGCCCCACACGCCGTATGGCCTTGCTGGCTGTCTGGATGCGCCGGTCGCTCATCCGGTCAATCTCATCGAGCAGCTCAATCTGACGCTGGTTCAGGGTTGCGAACATCTTGTCCAGTTCCGACAGAGGCTCGCGGGCATCATCGTGGGTCTTAAAGGGCGTGGTGTACTTGGTGCGGAAATGGGTTGAGCTGATCGAGGACTGACGCTCCTCTTCCACCGCGCCGGTGGTGAGATCAGGCTGTTTCTCAATCTCCAGATCCCCTTTGCCGCCGGGCTCCGTGTCGCCATGATAGGGCTCGATCAAGCTGTCCAGCGGCCCTTCGTTGGTCTCCACCAGGGGCGTGCGGTCAGGCAGGATGCTGGTGTCCTCCTGGCTCGGCTCGTTCATCACCCGGGCCGGCATCCAGCCCTGCTTGAAAAAGGTCTCGATCCGCTGCTGGCGCTCGATCACCGCGTCCAGGCCCGATTTCAGCTCATCCACCTTGCTGAGATATTGGTCCTGATCGAGCAGCAGGCGCGCATTCATACCATCAAGCGCCGTGCGCATGGCCGCGAGCCGGTCCTCATAAGTGATTCGCACATATTGCGACTTGCGTTCCTTCAAGGCGATCAACTGATCCTTGAAGGCAACATTCACCGTGGCATAGGCCAGCCAGAACAGGCCTACGGCGAAAATAACTGTGAAGGAGATCTGCAGCCAGGGGCGTAAGGTTATGAACTGCACCTGGCCGTCGCTGCGCAGGTACACCTGACGCTCACGGAAAACGTGGGCAAGCCAGCGCCAAAAGGCGTTCCGCTTTGGCGGCTCGTCCTCGAGCAGGCCATAGTCGCCAGTCCCGTCAAAGTCTTCGTCTAGCCGCATGGACGCCGATATTCTTTATTGCAGCCTGCACACCCTGAGCCCATGGCACGAGCCAAACTCCGACCGGATAACATGTCTGAGAATCTCCACCGTCGGCCCATTAATCCCCACCCGGATGTTATAAACGCGCCACGTGCACATGTCACGCCTGATTGTCATACAAATTGTCGGAAATACCGCCGACGCTGCCTGGTTTTACAACAGCTGAGCCACTTGGGCGCGGGCGGCATCACACCATTTCTGGTGGGTGCGCTCACCCATGTTTCCGGCCTGAGCCGGGTTCCACGGCTGCTGCACAGGTTATGAACAGTTTGTGAGCACGCCTTGCCCTAAAGGCAGGTCAGATTGTTGTGAAAATTCACACCATTGCCGCGCTGGCGCGCCGCTCTCAGAGTATTGGTGATAAGTTTGCCAACATAACCCCTCATTTGAGCCATTTTCATGCTTCCTGGCGAGGTTAAAGAAACGTCTCGTTAACCCTAACCAGACAGTGTGGTCCTTAAGTTTGCGACCCCGTTTCCAATCCAGGTGTACCGCCATGTATGTTGCCCATTTGCGTTGTTTTTTGCTGAGCGTGCTGCTGATCGCCGCGTTCGCCGTTCCGGCACAGGCAAACCAAGACCAGCCGCTATCAGGTCTGACCCGGTTCTTTCAGCAGTTTGGCACTGATCTCAAAAAAGGCGCAGAAGCCCTCGGCGACGATGTGGATCAGCTCATCACCGGGAGCACCACCAAGACCGTGACGGTGCCCGGAGACTATACGCCCGGCTCGATCATCATCCGCACCTCTGAGCGCAAACTCTACTTTGTTGAGACGGAGGGCCGGGCGATCCGCTATGGCATTGGTGTCGGGCGCGACGGCTTTCAGTGGGGCGGGGTGTCCTATGTGTCACGCAAGGCGGAATGGCCCGATTGGCGCCCGCCTAAGGAAATGATCCAGCGCGAGCTGGAGCAGAATGGCCGCACGATTCCTGAGTTTATGCCGGGCGGGCCGGAAAATCCGCTGGGTGCGCGCGCCCTTTACCTCGGCTCCACCCTCTACCGCATCCACGGCACCAATGAGGCTTACACCATTGGCGGTGCGGTCTCTTCGGGCTGCATCCGCATGCGGAACTCAGATGTGATTGATCTTTATAAGCGGGTGGCCGTGGGGGCGAAGGTATATGTCTACCACTGATAGCATCCCGCGCTGAAGGCCCCGGCCTGTCCCACCAGTGCCGGGAGCCTCCGTCAGCGCCCTGTTATTCCCCCATGGCGCAATGCGGGACATTCCCCAGCGGCTTTGCAAGCGCCGTGCCGACAAAAAAACCGGCGGCAATCCTCATCGGATCGCCGCCGGCGCGTTTGTGTCACGTGCTGTTTTGGATCAGGCAGCCGAGGGCAGCTTGTCCAACTCTGCAACAAGGGCTTTCCATTCGTCAAACGTCATCATGGAAATGCCGAGCTTGTCGTAGTTCACACGGTAGAAGCCGTCTTCGCCCGTGATCACGGCTTCCGGCAACACGTTCAGTACCTCTTGGGCCATCACACCAACCATGTCGGTGTCGCTCCAAAGATACTTGAACTTGTAGAGCGTCAGTCCGTTGGCCAGCGTGCCGATGGCTTGGATGTCCCGCTTCAAGCGGATATCCGACCGGTTGCCGCCGCCGCCGCCGCCGCCGCCGCCACCGCCGCCGCCACCGCCGCCACCGCCGT
>JBCDDQ010000380.1:0-3763 GCA_039180225.1 Pseudomonadota bacterium | reverse complement strand
TTTCTCGCGGGCCACGAGATGAGCGTTTGGACGGCCTTGCCGGTTGTCGCTGCGGCCGGGTTGACCTTTGCGGCCATTACGGGAAGTGCCGTGGCGCGCCTTGCCGGGGCATCGGCCACGATCGCCACACTCGGTTTGCTCATCATCACCCATGGTGTTGCGGTGGGGGCGCGGGAGATCACCCGCGGGAGCCAAACCTTCTTCGGCGTACCGCGTGTGACAGACCTCACCATGGCGCTGGGCGCCGCGTTGGTGTTCATCTTGATTGCCAGGCTGTTCCGCGAGAGCCGCAACGGACTGTTCGCCCGGGCTGCCCGCGATGATCCTGATGCAGCATCCGCTCTTGGCATCAACCCTCGGCGCACACGTTTCATTGCCTGGTGTTTGTCGGGTACAATGGCAACCGTGGTGGGCGCTCTCTACGGGCACATGCTTGGAGCGTTTTCGCCGGCGTCCTTTTATTTGTCGCTTGCGTTTGCTCATGTGGCCATGATGATCGTTGGTGGCATGGCGTCTGTCGGCGGTGCCGTGACCGGTGTTATGGCGGTGACACTGTTACAAGACACCGTGCGCCAGTTTGAAGGGGGCGCGACGGTGTTTGGCTTCGCGGTGCCGGAAGTGTTCGGTCTCACAACGGTATCGTTGGGCCTCGCCATTCTGCTGATCATCTGGCTACGTCCCCAAGGATTGGCCGGCCGTCTCGAACCGGGCCCGGGCGCAGATGCAAAACTCCTGCGCGGCATAGGGAAGATGACGGAACCGGCAACTGTGCCCGAACGTGCTGCTCCGGCTGAGCTGAAGATTGAACACTTGGCCAAGAGCTTCGCAGGCGTTAAGGCTGTATCAGACGCAAGCTTCGAGGTGCCGACCGGCCGCATCACCGGGCTGATTGGTCCCAACGGTGCCGGCAAGTCAACTCTCGTGAACTTACTGTCTCGGCAATATAATGCCGATGCTGGCACAGCAACCTATGCGAACGTCGACCTGACGAAAATTTCCCGCGAAGGGGTGGCGCAGCTGGGCGTCTCCCGTTCTTTCCAGAACCTGCGCCTGTTCCTTGGGTTGACGGCCTATGAGAACGTATTGGTTGGCGCGATGGCCAAGGGCCATACCCGATCTCACTCTGAAGCGGTTGCGATCCGCGAACTGGGTGATTTCGAGTTGGGCAGCCTGGCCGGGACGACAGCTGATGCGTTGCCCTACGGAGCTCGGAAGCGGTTAGAGGTCGCACGGTCCTTCGCTCAAGACCCGTCGATCCTTATGCTTGATGAACCCGCAGCTGGAATGAACCCAACGGAAACTGACGATCTGGCTGACCGTCTAGAGCGTGCTGGAGCAACCCGTGGTCTTGGTATCTTGTTGATCGACCACGACCTTCGGTTCGTGAACCGGCTCTCCAACTGGATCGTGGTGATGAACCGAGGTCAGGTCATTGCGCAGGGTACGCCCGAGAAGGTTCGGGCAGATCCGGCCGTTATCGAGGCCTATATTGGCCGCGGACGTACCGCGGAGGAAGCAAAGATGAAAACGCAAAACCCCAGTAAACCAATGGAAGGAGTGAAAACATGAAACTGAAATCTATGCTGCTTGCGGCAGTGGGCGCCGTGGCGCTTTCAACGGCCGCCATTGCCGAAGAGTACGTGATCGGGGTGATGTCCGCCCAATCTGGCTATCTGGCTCCCTATGACGGTCCAGCTTATGCAGGCTTTCAGTTCTGTATCGATGAAATGAACGCAAAAGGCGGCCTGAACGGCAAACACAAGGTGCGAACAATCGTTAAAGACACGCGCTCCGACATCGCGGAGGGCGTCAAGGTGGTGCAAGAGATGCTCGATGAGGGCGCGAAGTTCATCGTATCTTCCGCCGATGCGGACCCAACGATCGCAGCCGCGCAGATCACTGCCGCTGACGGCGTTCCGACCATGACCTTTGCCGGCACTGCCCCGGTGCTCACGCAGGTTGGCCCTCACGTGTTCGGCAGCTATCCTGCTGACAATCAGCAGGGTGCTGTTCTCGCCGCCTACGCGCGCGATGAAGGCTTCAAACAAGCCTGGCTGGTGAAGTCACCTGACAGTGCCTATACCAACGGCGGACCTGAATATTTCGGCAAAGCGTTCGAAGCGCTCGGCGGCAAGGTGTTGGGTGAATCCCTCTATACCCTAAACCAGCCGGACTTTTCCGCAATCGTTACCAAAATCAAGGCCGCTGACCCGGCACCGGATGTGATCGTGACCTGGGCATGGGAGCCAGACTTCCCAGCCCTCATCAAAGCGTTGCGTGGAGCGGGTGTGAACACTCAAGTCATGGGTGGTGATGTGATGGACACGCCCACCGTGCGCGGTTTGGGTGCAGTTGTGGCTGGCTCGGTGCACACCTCTGGCGGTTTCCCCGATGAGGGCAGTTCCTATGCTGATTTCATCAAGCGTTTTGAGGCAAAGACCGGAACCAAGCCGGACAACAATTACTATGTGAATGGTTGCGACATTGCGCACATGATTGAACAAGCGGTAGCGGCCGCTGGCTCCACGGATCCGAAAGCCGTTTCCGCCGCCATGGCCAATATCGAAAACGGCAAGGGCGTAATGTCCAACTTCACGTTCAAGGGGACCGACCGCATGCCTCTGCGTGAAGTCGTGGTGGCACGCATCACCGCGGACGGTAAGAAAGAGTTCGTTCGCCGCGCCACTGCCGACCCGGCAACGCTGCCCAAGCCATAAGCAGCGTTCATGAGCGACAACGCGCTTGAGGTCCGTCAGCTCGAGGTTCGTTACGGGCCGGTTAGGGCTGCGATCAAGGTCGACCTGCATGTGGCTCAAGGCAGCGTGACAACGCTGCTCGGGGCTAACGGTGCAGGAAAGACCTCTACGGTGATGGCCGTGGCGGGCGCGCGTCGCATTGCGGGGGGTTCGATTTCACTTTTTGGCCGGGACATAACCGGTGCTTCGGCCGAGGACATCGTGCGCGCGGGCGTCGCCATCGCTCCGGAAGGCCGACGGATCTTCGGATCCCTCTCGGTGGAGGAAAATCTTCGCTTGGCCGGTTCGGTCTTGGAGGATGCCCAATTGGCCAGCGAAAAGAGTTCCGCCATGATGCAGCGGTTCCCTGTCCTGGGGGAGCGTCGGCGTCAGTTGGCTGGTCTGCTTTCCGGTGGAGAGCAACAGATGCTGGCGGTTGCGCGGGCGTTGATGAGCAGACCGCGGATGCTCCTCATGGACGAACCTTCGTTGGGACTTGCCCCACAAATGGTGGATCAGATCTTCAGCATCATTGAGGAGTTGCGCGAAGAAGGTATTTCGATTCTGCTGGTTGAACAGAATGCCGCACTGGCTCTCGACGTGGCAGACCATGCGGTGGTTCTGGCCAATGGTGAGGTCGCCGTTGCCGGCCCGCCGGCAGACCTCAAGAACGACAGTTTGCTGCACGCGGCATACTTGGCGGCCTGATCCAGTGGAGCTGTTTATCCAACAAACGGTCAATGCGATCAGCCTCGGCGGGGTCTACGCTATGTTGGCCCTTGGCCTGGCCATTGTGTTTTCCATCGTCAGGCTGATCAACTTCGCTCATGGCGAGATCATGACCTTTGGAGCTTATGGGATCTTTCTGGCCCTTGCCTTTGGTTTGCCGCCGGCTGCGGCGCTCTTGTTCGGTCTGGCAGCGGCGGTGGTGATGGCCTTGGCAATGGAACGCACCGCGTTTCGGGCTATGCGTGGGGCGGACGTGGTTTCTCTGCTGATCACGAGTTTTGCCGTCTCGGAGATCCTCA
>JBCDDQ010000379.1:0-3770 GCA_039180225.1 Pseudomonadota bacterium | reverse complement strand
TGCGGTTACTGAGGAGCCTGTGTGACAGGCTGATTGCGGATGACCGGGGGACTATCGCATTAATTTTCGGGCTGGTATCGCCCGTATTGCTTGTGGCAGCTGCGAGTGCGATCGAAGTTGCAATCCAAGTGAAAGCCAACACGGAGCTGCAGTCGGTGGCCGACGCGGCGGCGCTGGCGGCTGCGCGCGAGATCGCGCTCGCCAACACCAGCAAGACGCAGGTGGCTAAGGCTGCTGAGACCCATGCCAGGGTCAGCCTGGCCAGCTCCAAGACTTTGGGCAGCTCAGCAGGAAAGGTTGCCGTGAAAGCAACCGTTGTGGACAGCTTCACCGGCGTGCGGGTGGATCTGACAAAGACCTGGAAACCGTTCTTTTCCGGCCTTCTCGGCGTTGCAGACCAAAGCGCCGCGGCCACCGCCACGGCCCACGTGGTGGGCAGCACCAAAATTTGCGTTTTGGGGCTCATGGATCGCGGCATTCTGGCCGGGGTCCATCTGGACAATAATGCCCGCCTGACGGCCGAAGATTGCGGGGTTTACAGCAATTCCACCAGCTTTGCCTCGATCCGCACCGACAGCAACTCTGAACTCACCGCAGGCCTCATCTGTGCGGCCGGCGGCACCATGGCGTCGCGCTCGGTGAACTTCACGCCGGAGCCGATCACCGACTGCCCGCAGCTGCCCGACCCCCTGGCGGAGCGCAAACCCCCGCCCGTGGACACCTGCCTGGAAACGAACCTGGTTGTGGCGTCCGACACCACTTTGTCCCCCGGCACCTATTGCGGCGGTCTGATCATTCGCGATGAAGCCGAAGTGGAACTGGAGCCCGGCATCTATGTCATCAAGGACGGCCCCTTCAGAGTTGAAGACGAAGCCGAGCTGGAAGGCGAATATGTGAGCTTCTACCTGACCGGGACCGGCTCCACATTCCACTTTGAGGAAGACACGGAGATCAGCATTGGGGCCACCAAGGACGGCCCCCTGGCCGGCTTGCTGTTCTATGAGGTTCTGGATCCGGCTGTCGTTGCCGCTGCGGAGAAGAGGTCGAGCTTCTTCTCGGTGTTTTCCGACCTGGGCGATCTGCGCACCATGCGCACGCACCGGATCGCGAGCAATAATGCGCGCCAACTTCTGGGCACCATCTATCTGCCCAACAGCATCCTGCAAATAGACGCCAATGCCCCGGTTGCGGACGAATCGGCCTACACCGCCGTGGTCGTGCGCCGGCTTTGGCTGTTGGAGGGCCCGCATTTGGTGTTGAACGCGGACTACAGCGCCACCGACGTGCCGGTCCCCTCCTCCATCGCGGGCGGCGAGGCCAAGCTGACAAACTAGAGCTGGGCAAGGCCTGATCAGCCCTCAGGCGCCGTTCCGGGGCGCAGATAAGCGAACATGTGCGCCACGTAATCGGCTTTGCCAAGATCAACGCCGCCATTGCGCAGGATCGCATAAGCGCTCATCACGTGAAAATAGAACTGCGCCAAAGCCCAGTCGCGGGCATACCGCTCGCCGCTCATATCGAAGATCATGCCGTCGGGCAGTTCAATGCTGAGGGTGCGCTCCGCGCCCGCATCAAGCGCGCCTGGCGCCAACGCCTCCAACACGCCCAACGCCTCTGAAATGCGTCGCTGGGCATCCTCAAAACTGCCTGGCGCCTCACCGGCATCCCGGCCCTCTTTGGCCAGCACATCGAGGGTCTCCGGCATTGGCAAATCGCGCAAACGAAATGTGGCCTCCTGGGCTTGAAGGCAGGCAAAGCGCACCTGGGTGGCCAACGGGAACATATCCGGCGCAAGGCGCCACGTGAGGGCGTCCGCGGAGTTCGCTTGCGCCTTTTCAAGCCACGCGGACAGGGCCCCCAACATGTGCTGGTAGGTGGGCACCAGCAGTTCGGTAAGCGACATGGGCGCTTCTCCTCAAGGAAACCAGATCCGGCTCATTTCTTCACGTTGAACTGACGCACCTCGGATTCCGTGCCGTTCTGGTAGAGCAGTTGCACGGTCATGGCCGCCGTGGAGCGCGGGATCTTCATGAAGATCTTGGCATCCTGCGGCACAGCATGGGGGTTCGACGGATCGCACGGCGGCAGCGGCCAGACCTTGTCCGGCGCTCCCTTGCCCATGCCGTAGCGCACCTCTTTGATGCCGCAGCGGTAGCTGATCAGGTGGGTGAAGTAGACGTTCATCCCGTTATATTCCCGGAACGCGATCCAGGCGGTCCAGAGCTGTTCGAGGATTTTACGTTGCCCCTCCGCCAGCGCCGCATTGGGGTGAAAGGCAATGGGAAACACATCGGCCTGCTCACCCCGTTTGTCCCGCCAGGTCACATAGATTGTGGCCGGCGGATGGTCTCCGGGCAGCACGAAATTGGTCTTGGGCATGGGCCGGCCCGTGCGCTGGTCCAGATGGTCATGGAAACCAGGATCAATGAAAGTTCCTTCAGTGCCCACTCGGTAGCCGAACTGGGTGGCGGCTTCAGGCAGGGAGACATTCACCATCCACCCCGCGTTGGAGCGCAGGAAATTCACCAGCGGCTTGGCACTGACGGGCGGCAGTGCGGCCAATTGCTGATTTGCCTTGGGCAAAACGCTTTCGCCCTGGCCTTCCTGCAGGGTGGTCACTGCGCCGGGGGCCGCCCCGCCCTTGGGCGCCAGGTAAAGGTCGCCTATGATTTGGTCATAGTAAGCAGGGGTTTGCTCGTGCCCCACCTTGCGCGCGAGCTTGCGCACGGCCACTTGCGTGCGCTTGGCCACCTGCACCATGGAGAGTTCGGGCTTGTTCAGTTCGGCCAGAAGGGTGCGGGTGAAGACGGAGTTCTTGTGGGCATCGTTTTCCCCCAACCGGTCGAGGGCGGCCTGGCCGGTGCCGGCCGAATAGAGCACAAACATGCCTTCGGCCGGTGACATGCGGGCAAGCCCGCGCGTTCCCGCTAGAGAGCGTTTTCCTTCAATGGCAAAGGGATTGTCCCTACAGGCATCCAGGATCATCACCGCCGTGGAGGCCCCTTTGCGGCGCAGCCGGTCGGCGAGCCCATTGGCGGCAAACGAGGCATCGGCCACAATCGCCTCCTCCCCCGGGCCCGCCTTGGGCACGTCCACGGGCAGAAGATAGTTGGTGCCGTCTATGGCAAAGCCGTGGCCGGCGAAGAACAGCAGCGCCACGTCGCCCGGCTCGATCTTTTTCTCAAACTCCGCCAGGGCCCGGCTCATGGCCCGGCGGCCCACATCGCGCGCCGAGAGCACATCAAACCCCATCTTGGTGAGCGCCTCGCCCATGGCGATGGCATCGTTGCGGGCCTTCTGCAGCTTGGGCACGCTTTCGTAAGTGTCGTTGCCGATCACCAGGGCCACGCGCTTTGCCAGCGCGGCTTGGCCGCCAAGGCCGATGATCAACAGGGCTGAGAGGATTAAACCGGTCACAGTGCGCAGAAGGGTGGCGGGGCAAGTCATCTTGGGCGGTCCTCCTTGGCTTTGGGTCATCGATACTCCATCCTGGTGAGATTCACATCAGCTATTTTTGTCTCAGGTCGTGGGCGAATATAGGGGGCGCGGGTTGCTTAGTCAAGTAAAAAATTCCTATAATATAATCTTTTTTCTGCCCGTTATGCGGGTGCGCGATTGTGCTTTCCGCCACAAAAGAGCTGTGTATCCGAACGAACCCAATTTCGTGTAAGACATTGAAAGTAAGAGGAAACCAGCGCTATTTGGCCTTGATGGTTGAGTTTGGAATTCCCGCGTCCTTGCGTACGCGAGGACCTTCTCAGCCAAGGGTA
>JBCDDQ010000378.1:0-3788 GCA_039180225.1 Pseudomonadota bacterium | reverse complement strand
CCGGAATTTTGCGCTAAGCAAAATATCCGGGACCCAGAAGCGAGGGAACTCTGCAGCCCCTGGGTCCCCGCGTTCGCGGGGAAGACGGGGGAGTGAACTGCGATGACGGGTGGGGGCACCATCAGCACGAGATCTGGACCAACGTCATCCCGGAATTTTGCGCCAGCAAAATATCCGGGACCCAGAAGCAAAGGAGATCTGCGGCCCCTGGGTCCCCGCGTTCGCGGGGATGACGAGGGAGCAAGCGGGAATGACGGGGGAGTGAGTGGGGATGACGGGGGAGCGAGCGGGGATGACAGGGTAGTGAGCAGAGATGGCGGACGGAGAGAAGCAGCGATCACCGAAGGTATAAGCACAACCCCAAACCCAAAGGAGCATCACCCATGAGAAACCAGCGAAGCAAATCAGTTCTCCAGTCGAAACCTGCTGCAGGACAAATGCCGCCCGATTGGGTCAAGCACGTCTATTGCCCCCATCAGCCCTGCAGACGCGCGCGGAGATGCCTGGCGAGACACAAAAGGCTGTCCTGCAAAAGCCGAAGAAAGTTCGTGCCCGAGGCTGAACGCAACGCGATCTTTAAGGAGGTGCAAGCCGCTTTCAAAGCCCAAATGACGCGTGAGATATTAGAGCGTGCCCGCATGATCGCCGCCGGCGAGCCCCTCGAGATGCACACATCGCATGAGATAAATGTACGCTGCTACAGAGATGTCCTCGGCGAGAGACGATGCTTCGATCACGAGTGAATTGCCCCATGTTCTTTCAGCTGCCAGTCTGGCAAATTGGTCAACTCACCTGAGCTGGAGGCGCTGAACGCATTATGACCACCGAAGCACAAGACTTCCTGGCCGCACATCCGAACGTGGAGTATCTCGACGCGTTCATCATCGATCTGTGCGGCCGGGCCATCGGCAAACGTTTTCCGCGCAGCCAGATCGAAAAGCTCTACACAAACGGCTCCCAGTTCTGCGCCTCAACCTATCTCTTGGATGTGAACGGCAACTCCGCCGACCCCATGGGTTATGGCTTCTCAGATGGTGATCCGGATGCGGACATTTGGCCGGTGGCCGGAACCTTGAAGCCCGCGCCCTGGGGCGCCCAGAAGGGGGCGCAATGCCTGCTCACCCTGAAGGAGGCCGGCAGCGAGGACCCCGTCTGGTTTGAGCCGCGCATCATCCTCAGCAAGGCGGCGGAGAAACTGGCTGAGCTGAACCTCACGCCGGTGATCGCCATGGAGCTGGAGTTCTATCTGATCGATAAGGCCCGCACAGACACCGGCGCCCCCCAGCCGCCGCCCCATCCGCGCACCGGACAGCGCAGTTGGGCCGGGAACGTTTACGGTCTGGACGAGCTGGAAGACTATGACACCCTGCTGACCACCATATCGAACATCTGTGAGGCTCAGGATATCCCCGCCTCCACCGCCATCAGCGAGTATGGCGCCGGGCAGTTCGAGATCAATCTGGAGCATGGGGACGATCCCCTCAAAGCGGCCGATGATGCCGCTTTCCTGCGCCGCGCCATTTTGATGGCCGCCCGGGAGGTGGGTTATGACGCCACCTTCCTCTCCAAACCCTATGCGGATCTGGCGGGCTCGGGCATGCATATCCATTTGAGCCTGGTGGACGAGGCCGGCGGCAACATTTTCGATCCCAAGCGTGCCAATGGCGACAAGAATTTGGGCGCCGTGATTGCCGGCCTCCAGGCCACCATGGCCGAGGCGATTGGCATCTTCGCGCCCAACATCAATGCCTTCCGCCGCTTTGTGCCGGACCAGTTCACGCCGGTGACCACGGACTGGGGCGACAATAACCGGTCCATGGCCTTCCGCATTCCCGCCTCCGACGGGGCGAACCGGCGGGTGGAACACCGGGTGGCCGGGGCCGAGGCCAACCCCTATCTCGCCCTGGCTGCTGTTCTGGCGGGGGCGGCCCATGGGCTGAGCGCAGGGCTGGAGCCGAGCGCCAAGGCCAGCGGCAATGCAGGCGCGGCGGTGGACCCCGCCCTGCCCTTGCGGCCCTGGTCTGCGCTGGAGCGGCTGGAAAGCGCTCAGATCCTGAAGGACTATCTGGGCGCGGATTTTCTGAAGATCTATGCGGCGGTCAAATCTGCCGAGCTGGAAGAATTTTTGGGAGAGCCCAGTCCACGGGAGTTTGAGTGGTATCTATGAGCACCGCCTCAAGCGACACCGGCAGCGCAGGGCTCACAGCGCGGATTGCCCTCCTGGCGCTGGTGCCGTTCGCGCTGGGCTATTTTCTCTCCTACCTCTACCGGGCGGTCAACGCGGTCGTGGCGCCGGACCTGGTGCGCGATATCGCGCTGGACGCGGCCGGCCTCGGCTTGCTCACGGCCGCCTATCTTCTGGCCTTCGCGCTCTTTCAGCTGCCCCTAGGGTTGCTGCTCGACCGCTATGGCCCGCGCCGGGTCCAGGCCGCGCTGGTGGGCTGGGCAGCGGTGGGCTCGGTCCTGTTTGCCGTGGGCGAAGACGTCACCACGCTGACCATCGCCCGGGCCATTATCGGCATGGGCTTTGCCGGCGGGTTGATGAGCGGGTTCAAAGCCGTGGTGCTCTGGGTGCCGGAGCCGCGGCGCGCGTGGGCCAATGCCTGCGTGATGTCGTTGGGCGCGCTTGGGCTTCTGGTGGCAACCGTACCCATGGAGTTCGCGGTTCAGGCGGTGGGCTGGCGCATGGTGTTCTGGTGGCTGGCCGGCATCACGGCTCTGGTGGCGCTGATCATCCTCACCGTGGTGCCCAAGACCCATGACGGGCCGGCAGGTTCCGGCGAGACCTTGTGGCAGTCTGTGGTCTCGCTCGGCACCATTATGAAGTCGCGCGCCTTCTGGGTTCTGGCGCCGATCCTGTGCACCTCGGCCGGCACACATATTGCCATCCAGACGCTTTGGGCCGGGCCCTGGTTTCGTGATGTGGCCGGGCTCGACCGCACCGGGGTGGCCGAATATCTCTTCATGACCGCCGCGGCATTCTTCGTGGGCATCCTGTTCACCGGCGCCGTGACCGACTGGCTAGGGCGGCGGGGGGTCAGCATCCTCAACGTCATGCTGGGCTTTGCAATCGCCTTCTTCGTCTCCCAGGCGGGCATCATTACCCACTGGCTGCCGGGCATGTGGGTGTTCTGGCTGGTGTTTGGCATGCTGGGCCAGGTGGCCATTCTGGCCTACCCGTGGCTCAGCTCCCACTATGGCGCCGCGCTGTCGGGCCGGGCCAACACGGCGATGAACCTCTTCATCTTCGCTTCGGCCTTTGCCGTGCAATACCTGATCGGGGTGATCATCGATCTTTATCCGCAGTCGGCTGACGGCGGCTATGACCCGCAAGGTTTTCAGACCAGCTTTGCGGTGTTCCTCGGCCTGCAGCTGGTGGCTCTGGCCTGGTATCTTTATGGAATGAGAAAGCTCCGGCGGGACGGCATTATTGCCGAGGACCCATGAAAAAGGCGACCGGACAGAGCCCGACCGCCTTTCTCCTCACCCTCGATGGCCACCTACTTGTCCGCCTACTTGGGCGCCATCACCATAATCATCTGGCGGCCTTCCATTTTGGGGTCCGCCTCGACCTTGGCAAACTCCTCTGCGTCGTCCTTGACCCGAAGCAGCAGGTCACGGCCAAGCTGCTGGTGGGCCATCTCACGGCCGCGGAACCGCAAGGTCACCTTCACCTTGTCGCCATTGTCGAAGAATTTCTGCATCGCCCGCAGCTTCACATTGTAGTCGTGCGTGTCGATGTTCGGGCGCATCTTGATCTCTTTGACCTCGATGACCTTCTGCTTTTT
>JBCDDQ010000377.1:0-3822 GCA_039180225.1 Pseudomonadota bacterium | reverse complement strand
CGAGCGCGGCATGCCCAGGCCGCCAATGAAGGCGTCCAGAACCTTTGAAGCCTCTTCGCCTGGCTGGCCCATGGTGCTGGAGATCAGCGCTTGGCGCTCCGCATTGGCCGGCTTGTTCCAGGCCATCACCGCCGGCAGCATGATGCAGGAGGTGTGTCCGTGCGGCACCCCGAAGAGGGTGCCCAAAATATAGCCAATGCCGTGGCTTGCCCCCATGGGAACACCGCTGGCAATCGGCGCCATGGAGAGCCATGCGCCCATCTGGCACGCCAGGCGGGCCTCAAGATCACTGGGATCTTTGAGCACCTTGGGCAACCCGTCGGCAAACAAGGAGAGCCCTTTGGTGGCCTGGGCATCGCCGTAGGGCTGTGCCTCAGCAGAACAAATGCCCTCCACGCAATGGTCAACCGCCCGGATGCCTGTGGACAGCCACAGCCACTGCGGTGTGTGGACACTCACCGCCGGGTCCAAAATGACCGTTTTCGGCACAACGCTTGGATGCTTGAAGAGCTCCTTGGTCTTGGAGCGCTCATCGGTAACGCCGGCCAGAGCGCTGAATTCACCGGCCGACAGGGTCGTGGGCACAGACACCTGGCGCACTTTGGCAGGCGCACATAAGGTGACACCGGCCTCTTTGTCGGCCCTCAGGGCGTCCATCCCCTCAACGCTGGTGATATCGTTCGCCAGACACATCTGCACCGCCTTGCCCCCGTCGGTGAGGGAGCCGCCCCCTATGGTGACAATCAAGTCCGCGTCGGCCGCGCGCGCCATCTGGGTCGCCTCAAACACCGCTGAGCGCGGCGTGTGGGGCGGCATGGCGTCGAATAGGCCCGCACAGCGCGCCCCGAGCGCGGCTTCCACCTTGGCGATTTCATCGGTAGAGCGCCGCACCGTTCCGCTCACCATCAGGAAGACCCGCTGCGCGCCCACCCGCTCTGCCGTTTGTGCCACGGCTTCTGCGGCGGGCTTTCCGTAGATCACGTCTTCCATTTCGCTGAAGACGATGTGGCCTGTCTGGGTCATCTTGTTCTCCCTTGCCCGGCAATATCTGCTAACAGAACACCTGATGGCACAGGCGAAACCTCAAGACCCTTCCCGCCCCGGTGCGCGCAGATACTCGCGCAAGCAGCCGGGCGAGCGCAAGCGGATGTTGATCGAAGCGGCCATTGCGTGCCTCGCCGAAGGGGGCATTGCCGGGTTCACGGTAGAGCGAATCTGTAACCAAGCTGGCATCTCTAAAGGTTTGATTTCGCACTATTTTAACGGAAAGGACGATCTGCTCGGACAGGCCTATGAGGCCATGACGGATGATCTTGATGCCCGCGGCGCGGCGCGGTTGGATCAGGGGAATATGACGCCGCGCAAGGCTTTACGAGCATTTGTTCAAGCTAACTTTGATCCTGAAGTCTTTGACCGGACCCAGCTCAAGGCCTGGTTGGCGGTGTGGGGCGAAACCGCCAGCAACCCGAAACTGGCCGCCATCCACAAGGCGCGCTACGTGACGTACCACAAGCGCCTTGCGGCCATGATCGAGGAAATCGCCGAAGAAGATGGCCGGGACGTTGATGCGGAGCTCTTGGCAACCATGCTGGTGTCCCTCATCGACGGGTTGTGGCTGGAATGGTGCTTGGATGAGAAGATCCTGCCGCGCCAGAGGGCGCTCAGCGCGGTGTATCATCTTTTGGAGCCACATTTGGGGGCCTTGCGGGGTTGAAGGCACTACAGTTGTAATTTATTGTAGCTACAATACGCTCGAAAATATGTTGGTTTTTGCAAAACGAACCCAATTTCCGATAAGCTAATGATTTCAAGGGGAAAATCGGGCTATTTGGCCTTGATGGTTGAGTTTCGTCTATGCGGCGTCACCCCGGAATTTGCAAAGCAAATATCCGGGGCCCAGAGCGGCTCTCATCTAGGGTGCGCATCCTAGGTCCCGCTTTCGCGGGGATGACGGAAAGAGAAACAACGGCGCGCTAGCTCGCCAGCGCCGCTCCGGCCTGTTCCTGAACACCGGCTTCCCAGCCCAGGATCGCCCGCTTGCGGGTAATTCCCCAGTGGTAGCCGCACATCTTGCCGCTCTTGCCGAGCACCCGGTGACACGGCACCACGAACGAGATCGGGTTGCGACCCACCGCGCTGCCCACGGCCCGGGCTGCGTTGGGCTTGCCGATATGGGCCGCCACGTCCGAGTAGGTGGAGGCAGCGCCCACGGGGATGCGCAGAAGCGTCTTCCACACGCTGGTCTCAAATTCCGTGCCGATCAACACCACGCGCAACGGATCGTTGGCCTGCCAGCGCGCCGGATTGAAGATGCGCTCCGCATAAGGCGCGGTCTGCTCGCGGTCCAGCACATAGTCCGCGTTGGGCCAGCGCCCGGACATGTCTTCAAACGCGGCCTGCTCTTCGCCGTCATCAGCGAAGGCAAGGCCGGCCAGGCCATGCTCGGTAACCATCAGCAAGACTTTGCCGAACGGGCAGTCATGGAAGCCGTAGGCGATTTTGAGGCCTGTGCCTTTCGATTTATAGGCACCGGGGGTCATGGCCTCATGGGAGACGAAGAGGTCATGCAGCCGTCCCGGGCTGGAAAGACCCACCTCATAGGTGGTGTCCAGCACCGAGGCGCTGTCGCGCAAAAGGCTGCGTGCATGGTCGATGGTGATGGCTTGCAGGAAGCCTTTTGGCGAAATTCCGGCCCAGCGGGTGAAGAGGCGCTGAAGGTGGGCCGGGCTGAGGTTCACCTGATGGGCGAGCTCGTCCAAGGACGGCTGTTCGCGCCAGTTTTCTGAAAGGTGGCTGATGGCACGGCACACATGGGCGTAGTCCCGTGTGGTTTCGCCGGCGGTGGAGGCTTCAGGCGCAGGTGCGCCGGTGGCCAGGTGATCTATGCGTGCTTGGGTCATGAGGGGGAATTTATGACGCCAAGACCGGCCCATCCACCCGTTTCCTGCGCAGGGTTGGAAAAATCCTCACCGCGCCTGCGCCAGCGCGGTTTTCAGCTCGCCCGCCAGGGTTTGCAGCTGGTGCGGACCTAGAAAGGCGCCCAGCTGCAAGCGCTTGCCGTGCGAGGTGAGCCACAGGGGGCCGCACGTTTCCAAATCCTCATTGGTTTCCAGCTCAACACGCACCCAATAAGGTTGAAGGCGCCACTCCTGGGGTGGGCGGCGTCCTTCCACACGGCGCACGATCAGAGCATCTTCGAAGAGCTCAATGGATTCATAGTTGCGCGTCTGGGCATAGTTGACCTTAAAGGCCCAGAAGATCAGCAGCACATCCAGGCCGAAAAAGCCGAGCACTGGCCAGGCACCGATCATCAAGAAGGCAACGCCTGCCACGAAGCTCACCACGCTGACGGCGGCCATGAGCACCAGAAACCCTTGCCGGTTTAAAGACCGGTGGGGGCGCAGGATGGCTGAGTAGCTGGGCTCTGGGCCGGGCTCGGGCCGGGGAATCAGCGGTACGCTTGTCATCGTGGCGGACAGTATAGCCCAGTTTTCCCCAAGCAGAAGCCGTCTCAATGTTGACAGAGCGCCGCACTTGGCACCTGTTGGCCGCTCCAGAAGAGGGCCTAGCCGACGCCATGGCGCGATTGTCAAAAATGACCCGGGCGGAGATCTATGAGTTCTACTCCCGCCTCCGCACCCAAAAGCCGGAGCCCAAGGGCGAGCTCAACCACTCCAACCCCTACACCCTGCTGGTGGCCGTGGTGCTCTCCGCCCAAGCCACCGATGAGGGGGTTAACAAGGCCACCAAACTGCTGTTCGAAGAAGCCGATACGCCAGAGAAGATGCTGGCCCTGGGCGAGGACCATGTGCGCGAGCGCAT
>JBCDDQ010000376.1:0-3872 GCA_039180225.1 Pseudomonadota bacterium | reverse complement strand
TCCAGGTCAACCGCCTGACCATCAAGAACCACGTCCTTGCGAAAGCGAGGACCATCTGTGCGACGGGAAAGATGTGAGCTATGGGCCCTCGCGTGCGCAAGGGCGCGGGGTTAAGGGGCGCGGAGCGGATCAGCCTTGCCGGGTGGGTTGGTGCGCTAAAGTCCTCGCGCCAGCTCCGTGATCACCTTGAACGCCAGCGCCACATCCTCCTTGCGGGTCTGTGTCTGACCGACCTGAAAGCGGATCACATATTTGCCCTCCGCTTGGGTCTGGGTCACATAGATCCGCCCATCATCGTTGATGGTGTCCACCAGCCGGGCATTGAGCGCATCCAGGTCGCCGGCACCGGCTGGGTGATAGCGGAAACTGAAGAGCGACAGCATGGGCTGCGTGACAATCTCAAAGTCGTCTTCGCTGCCAAGCTGCTCTGCGATCGCTTCGGCCCAGCGCACATGATTGCGGATCATCTCCTGCATGCCCGCAACCCCGTAGCTGCGGATCACGAACCACAGCTTCAACGCCCGGAACCGGCGCCCGAGGGGCACGGACCATTCTGAGTAGTTGATGATGCCGTCGCGGCCTTGGGTCTCCAGATAGGAGGGGCGAATACCCAGGGTTCTGACCATGGCCTCAGGATCACGGATGAAATGAGCCGTGCAATCGAAATTGGTGAAGAGCCATTTGTGGGGGTTGAAGACGAAGCTGTCGGCCCGCTCAGACCCTGCCATGAAGTGCCGAAACTCCGGGCAGATCATCGCGCTGCCGGCCCAGGCTGCGTCCACATGGACATAGAGCCCGTGGGCTTCGGCCACATCCATGGCCGCATTGATGTCGTCGCTGGCGCCGGTGCCGGTGGCGCCGATGCAGACAATAAGACCTGCGGGCAGGTGCCCGGCCGCTTTATCCTCAGCGATGGCGCGCTCCAGGGCATTAGCGTCCAAGCTCTTCAGGGGCCCGTGAGAGGGCAGCTTGACCAGATTGTCCTGGCCAACGCCGGCGATCCAACAGGCCTTGTCGATGGAGGAGTGCACCTGATCAGAGCAATAGATGCGCACAGCAGGCTGGCCGGCGAGACCCTCGGTGTTGCCGTTCCAGGAAAGCGCCTTTTCCCGCGCCACCAGAATTGCGGCCAAGGTTGCGGTGGAGGCGGAATCCTGGATGACCCCGGAGAACGTTTCCGGCAGACCGATCATCTGGCGCAGCCAGCCCAGCATGGAGGTTTCCAGCTCCGTGGCCGCTGGCGAGGTCTGCCACAGCATGCATTGCGCTGCCAACGTGGCGGTGAGCCATTCGGCCAGAACACTGGGCGGGCTGGCATTGGCCGGGAAGTAGGCAAAGAACCGCGGATGCTGCCAATGGGTGATGCCCGGCATGATGAGGCTCTCAAAATCACGGAAGAGGGCGGCAAACTCTTCCGGTGCGTTGGGCGGTGCGTCCGGGACTTTTGCCGCAATCTCACCTGGTGCCGTTTGGGCGCGCACCGGGCGGCTTCTGAGATCGCGGTGATATTCCGCTGACCACTTGGCCAGTTCCGGGCCCCATTTCTCCAGCGCTGAATAATCCATTTTGAGCTGTCCTAGAGCAGTTCTTTGAGCGCCTGGCAGAAGCGCTCAATCTCTTCTTCGGTGTTGTAATAGTGCGGCGAGGCGCGCACGATCACCGGCAGGTTGCGGTGCTCTGAATCAAGCCGCGTGCTGGACGGTAGCGATGCAGAAACGTTGATCTGGCGCTCGGCCATGGCCTGCTTGATCGTGGCGGCCTCATGGGCTTCGTGGCGGAAGGTGACGATGGCGCATTTGTCCTCACCCAGATCCGTGACGGTGATGCCGGGGATCCTGGCCAATTCCTCGCGCATCTGTGCGGCAAGGCCAGAGGCCCGCGCCGATATGGCCTCAAGGCCGATGTCGAGGGCATAGTCCACAGCCGCGCCCAAGCCCAGGCGCAGGGCATAGGCGTTTTCCCAGGTCTCGTAGCGCCGCGCGTCCGAACGCAAATGGTAGGTGTCCCTGGCAACCCACTGTGCGCCGAAGTGGTCGATGATGGGCGGTTCTATCCTGTCGAACCACTTCTCGCGCACGTAAAGAAAACCGGTGCCGCGGGGGCCCCGCAGGAACTTCCGCCCGGTGGCGCTCAAAAAGTCGCATCCCAGCCGGTTCACATCCACCGGCATCTGGCCGAGCGCCTGACAGGCGTCCAGCAGATAGGGAATGGCATGGTGCCGGGCGATGCGGCCGATGGCTTCGGCCGGATTGATCAGGCCACCGTTGGTGGGGATCTGAGTGATGGCGATGAGCTTTACCCGATCATCGATCATCTGCTCCAGGGCCTCAGGATCGGTGGATCCATCGGCCCGATCGGGGATAACTTCGATCGTGCAGCCGATTTTTGCCGCACGTTGCAGAAAAGCCACATAATTGGCTGCGTACTCGGCCCGAGCGGTGAGAATGCGGTCCCCCGGCGCCAGATCCAGGCCATAAAATGCCATCTGCCAGGCCACGGTTGCGTTCTCCACCAGGGCGATCTCCTGACGTTTTGCGCCAATCAGTTTGGCCACACTGTCATAGACCTTGTCGCAGCGTTCCTGCTCACGGTTTGCAGCTTCGTACCCGCCAATTTCCGCTTCTAAATCAATATGTTGTTTCAAGGCATCGACCACCGGTCGGGGCATGAGACCTGCCCCTGCATTGTTGAAATGCACCACCTGTGAGACGCCCGGGGTGTCCGCGCGCAGCCGTTCAATGTGTGCGTGATTCACCTGTTAGTTTCCCCTAACGCCAGGACGCATGGCCATCCACAAGGACACGGTCAGCCCCCCCTGCTTATCGGCTTCAGGATGAAGGCTTTCATGGTGAGTGACTTCCAGGCCGGCGGCGGCCGACCAGCGGCGGATCTGTTCGTGCTTTATGCCCAGATAGCGGTGCTCTTGTTCTTCACGCAAGAATTCTTGTTCGTGTGGCGCAAAGTCCACAATCAATACCCGGCCCCCCGGGCTAAGCACCCGGGCAACTTCGGCAAGAGCAGAGGCGGGGTCATCGAGAAAATGCAAGACCTGGTGGATGGTCACAAGGTCCACCGTGGCGGCTTGAAAGGGGAGCTGGTAGAGGTCGCCATGGCGCACCTGAGCGTGGCGCAGATTTGCCTCTTCCATCCGCTGGCGGGCGATGGTCAGCATCTCGTGGCTGGCGTCCAATCCCACTGCACGTTCCGAATGCGGAGCAAATAGTTCCAGCACCCTGCCGGTGCCGGTTCCAATGTCGAGAAACTGGCTGACCTGCGCTCCGCCCACAAGGCGCTGCATTGCTTTTTCTACTTCAATTTCAGCAACATGCAGAGACCTTATATTGTCCCTTTCCTCTGAATTTTGATCGAAATAAGCAAGCGCGCGGTTGCTGCGGTGCTCGCGAATCCGGCCCAGTCGCTGCAGATCGGCGCTGACAATTTCATCACCGTTCGGCTCCATCCCGGAGATGAATTTCGCGATCGCGCCGGCCGGTCCGTCCTCCACCAGACGCAGGAACACCCAGGCCCCTTCCCGGTAGCGTTCAATGATGCCGGCTTCGGCCATGAGCTTAACATGACGGCTCACGCGCGGCTGGCTCTGATTGAGAATTTGAGTGAGCTCCTTCACGGTGAGTTCGCCGTTGGTCAGCAGAAACAAGATGCGCAGGCGCGTGCGCTCACCCACCGCGCGCAGTCCTGCCAAGAGCTGTTCCATCACATTTTATCCACTATTTCGTGGTTCCTTGCGGCGACTAGACACACCAAAAATTGCCTGCGTCAACATACTGTTACCGAACCTTCCTGCAAACGTGTGCTAAACATTTTGGGTATTGCCAAGGCATTGCCCTGTGCTAACCTAAGTTCAGACACTT
>JBCDDQ010000375.1:0-3933 GCA_039180225.1 Pseudomonadota bacterium | reverse complement strand
TTACCCACTGACCCCGCCAAAGCGCTTCTATGATCTCTATCCGCCAGACGAAATGGACGCTCCGCGCGACCCGCTGGCCTATGAGCGCCATCCGTTCTTAAAGATGTTTCGCGAGTTCTGGAACTTTGAGGATTACTTCACACCGGAAAGCCGGAATGTGGCGCGGGCCAGCTACTATGGGTTGATCTCTTACATGGATGACAATGTGGGGAAAATCCTTGCCGCGCTGGAGGTCTCGGGAGCCGCAGACGAGACCCTGGTTGTCTACACATCCGACCACGGGGACATGATCGGCAATCACGGCTTTTGGGCCAAGTGCACCATGTATGAGGATTCCGCAGGCGTGCCTTTGGTTATGGCCGGACCCGGGGTAGAGGAGGGCACATTGGTCGATGATCCCTGCAGTTTGTTGGACCTTTACCCCACCGTGCTCGATGTGGCCGGTGTCGAACCTCAACTGGATCAGGCGCCGCGTGCAGGGATTTCGCTGCTCAAATCAGCGCGGGGTGAAGCTGGCGGACGCACGATCCTCAGCGAGTATCATGACGGTGGATGCAAGAGCGGTTTCTATATGGTGCGCTGGGACAATTGGAAGTACATTGATTATCTCACCTTTCCGCCCCAACTCTTTGATTTAAAGGCGGATCCTCTGGAGTTAAACGATCTTGGACAGTCGGCCACTCACGCGGCGCAAGTGGCCGAGGGCCGGCGGCGGCTTGAGATGTTTTTGAACCCCGAAGAGACCAATGCCCGCGCGTTGAAGGAGCAGGCGGCCAAGGTGGAAGAACATGGCGGGCGCGAGGCACTGCTGAGCCTTGGAACTTTCGGATACACGCCCATCGAAGGGTCAACCTGAGAGCGCGTGCCCTA
Source organism: Pseudomonadota bacterium (assembly GCA_039180225.1). Classification (GTDB taxonomy): domain Bacteria; phylum Pseudomonadota; class Alphaproteobacteria; order Rhizobiales; family CAJQND01; genus JAAEUE01. The sequence goes on along the minus strand of JBCDDQ010000375.1, from coordinate 3,063 downwards.
AACGTCCAAAACCTCTTCGGCAAACTCAGCGTTTTCGGTGATGAAGCGGAAACGCTCTTCGGGCTTGTTGCCCATGAGGCGTTCAACAATCTTTGTGGTGGCGTTTTCTTCGCCGTCTTCCACATGGATCTTAAGCAAGGTCCTTGAGCCGGGCTTCATGGTTGTTTCTTTAAGCTGCGCTGGGAGCATCTCGCCTAAGCCCTTGAATCGGCTGATTTCAATCTTGCCCCGGCCCGTAAATTCAGTCTCCAACAGCTCGTCTTTGTGGGCATCGTCGCGGGCATAGAGCGTTTTGCCTCCCTGCGCGATCCGGTAGAGGGGGGGAACCGCGAGCCACAGATGGCCGTTCTCGATCAGCTCCGGCATTTGCTGGAAGAAGAACGTGATCAGAAGCGACGCGATATGCGCACCGTCTACGTCGGCGTCGGTCATGATGATGACCTTTTCGTAGCGCAGGTCACTGTTCCGATACTTCTCTGCCGTTCCGCAGCCCAAGGCCTGGATCAGATCTGAAATCTGTTGGTTCTGCGCCATCTTGCCGGCGCCGGCCGATGCCACATTCAAAATCTTGCCGCGTAAAGGCAGGACCGCTTGGGATTTGCGGTCGCGGGCCTGCTTGGCCGAGCCACCGGCGCTGTCGCCCTCAACGATGAAGAGCTCTGATCCGGCCGCCGAGTTCTGAGAACAATCGGCCAATTTACCGGGCAGGCGCAGCTTCCGAACGGCGGTCTTGCGATTGACCTCGCGTTCCTGGCGCTTTCGCAGGCGCTCTTCTGAACGGTCCAGCACCCATTCCAGCAGCTTGTTGGCCTGGTTTGGATGCCCGGAAAGCCAGTGGTCAAAATGATCACGGACCGCCGTTTCCACAATGCGCGTTGCCTCCACGGTGGCGAGCTTTTCCTTGGTTTGGCCCTGAAACTCCGGTTCGCGGATAAACACGGACATCATGGTGCCAGACGAAGACATCACGTCGTCGGCAGTGATAATGGAGGCTTTCTTGTTGCCGGCAAGCTCCGCGTAGGCTTTCAGGCCTTTGGTCAGCGCAGCGCGCAGGCCCGTTTCATGGGTTCCGCCCTCCGGCGTAGGCACCGTGTTGCAGTAGGAATTCAGAAAGCCGTCCGCCCCACCAAACCAAGAGACGGCCCACTCAACCGAGCCGTGGCCGCCGGGCTTGGTGACTTTGCCGGCAAACAGGTCGTTGGTCACCCGTGTGCGCCCTTCAATGGTGACCTCCAGATAATCCTTCAGACCGCCTGGGAAATGGAACGTCTCTTTCTCCGGCACCTTGCCGTCAGAGACCAAAGACGCATCGCACTGCCAGCGGATCTCCACGCCGCCAAACAGATAGGCTTTGGAGCGGGCCATCTTGTGCAAAAGCGCAGGCTTGAACCTGGTGTTCTTTTCAAAGATTTGCTCGTCGGGCTTAAAGCGTACCCGGGTGCCGCGCCGGTTGTGAACCTTGCCCAGGTCCTCAAGCTTGCTGGCCGGGATGCCCCGCGCAAAGGTCTGGCGGTAGAGGACTTGCCCGCGCGCCACTTCAACTTCCAGAACCTCAGAAAGCGCATTCACAACCGACACACCCACGCCATGCAAGCCGCCGGAAGTCTCATAAACGTTTGAGTCGAACTTACCGCCCGCATGCAGCGTGGTCATGATGACCTCAAGCGCCGATTTTCCCTTATATTTCGGGTGCGGGTCCACCGGGATCCCACGGCCATTGTCGGTTACGGTCAGATAACCATCTTCCCCCAGATGCACCTCAATCCAATTGGCATGGCCGGCCACGGCTTCGTCCATGGCATTGTCGATCACCTCCGCAAACAGGTGGTGGAGGGCTTTTTCATCGGTGCCGCCAATGTACATGCCGGGCCGGCGGCGCACCGGCTCCAGGCCTTCCAGCACCTCGATGTCGGCGGCGGTGTATCCGTCTTCCGCAGAGCTTGTCTTGCGGGCGGACTTCGCCGTACGGGCCTTCGCGGCCGCGGGTGTTATCTCCGCCTCGAGCTTATCGAACAAATCATGGACTTCAGATTTCGGCATGGACGTCAAACTTGCTTTCGTAAAGTGCGATCTTCATCGCTTATTGGCCCCACCTGCGCAATCCACGCGGCGCCCCGAATCAGACACATTATGCCACTGATGCTTATTGCAGGGCAGGGGCCTTAAGACCAGGGGTTTGGCGGCTTTTTCCCAAAATGGCGGCCGCCACGCCGGCCGACAGATTCACATTACCAACATCTAAGATTTACGCTAACCTCATCGGACATATTCTGGGAGAAATTGTGATGGATGCATCTGTTGTGCAGCCAAGCCCGGTTGCTGTCCTGTTGGACGAAGGATCGCCGGTGAAGAAGATTGGCCTGGTGGTGTTGTCCACTGACCTGACCTTTGAGCGCGACTTTCACCGGATCTGTTCACCGGACAGGGTGGGTCTCTATGCGGCGCGGATCTTATTTGAGAACCCCACGACACCGGAAAACCTCCGCAAGATGCTGCCCCGCATTGAGGCCGCCGCAGAGCTCATTCTCACTGACACCCCCTTGGACGCTGTTTGTTACGGCTGCACGGCAGCCACCGTTCACATTGGAGATGAAGGCATCCAGGCGGCCGTGCAATCCGCCAAGTCCGGTGTTCCGGTGATCACGCCCTCGGGCGCTGGTGCCGAAGGGCTTAAAGCTCTCGGAGCACGGCGGATCAGTGTGTTGACCCCGTACACCGTTGAGGTGAGCCGCCCGTTTGCCGACTACTTCACCTCCCGCGGCTTCGACGTTGTCAATCTGCAATGTCTGGGTCTGTTGGATGATAGGGATATAGGGCGGGTTTCAAAGCAAACGATCTTGGATGCAGCGCGCGCGGCAATGTCTCCTGACAGCGACGCCCTGTTCTTATCCTGCACGGCCCTGAGAGCGGTTGAGTGCCTTGATGAAGTGGAAGCCCTGATCGGCAAGCCGGCCGTCAGCTCCAACCAGGCCAGCGTTTGGCTGACCTTGCGCCGGGCCGGTGTCTTGGACGAGATCGCAGGTTTTGGCCGTTTGCTCAAGCACGGGGCGCCTGAATGACGGC
>JBCDDQ010000374.1:0-3962 GCA_039180225.1 Pseudomonadota bacterium | reverse complement strand
TGTGTCCCAGCTTGCCGGGATGCGGCCCGAGCGGGTAATCTGAGCAATCTGGGTTGGATCGCAAACAGCCACCGCCTGGTCCAGGAAGCGGCTTTGGAGATAGGTCAGCGGCGGCGATCCGCTCAACCTGCGGCAATAGTCCGCCGCGCTGATGATACCGTAGGCAATGAGCACAGAACCCACATCCATTCCACACGTCCAGCTTTCCTGGCGGGCAAAGGCCAAGTCGTCCGGAGCAATGGACACCTGGGGGAAGGGCGGATCTGGCGGAGCATGTTCGTCTGGATCGCGATGAAAAACGTGCGGCGGCACCCTGCCAGATGGGTCCATATCGAGCTCCCCCCGATGGCTCAACATTCAATCCAATTTATATACTTAAAGTTGTATCGTCTTCAGGGTAGCTATGCAATCAGGTTTGTGACAAAACAGCCCGCGAATTGTGTGACTTAAGGGCAATGATCGATCGTATTCTCCATAAACGCGTGCGCACGCTGTCTTTCATGTGCGCGCTGGCCGTGTTCAGCGCGGCGGCTGTGGCGCAGGATGCGAGCGAACCTGGGCCTATGCCCGTGCCGTTGTTCTGGCGGATTGAGAAGCCGGACCCCGCGCCCGATCTGAGCGTGGTGGAAACCTTGAAGATCATCACAGGCGATGATTATCCCCCGTTCAACTTTCGCGACAAAGATGGCTCCCTGCGGGGCTTCAACGTTGAAATCATGGCGGGCATTTGCGAGACGCTCCGGCTCAACTGTGAGATCTCCATCGGCGCGTATGACACGCTCATCCCGGCCTTGGTGGATGGCCGGGTGGATGTGGCGGCAGCCTCCATTGCGCGCTCTGAGGCCAACATGGAGAAGGTCGATCTCTCCAAACCCTACTACCGCTCTCCTGCTGTTTTTGCCGTGCGCCTGCAGAACCCCATCAAAGATGCCATCCCCCGGTCCTTGGCGGGCCGCCGGCTTGGCGTGTTGGCGGGCACCGGCCATGAGCAGTTCTTGAAGTCCTATTTCGGCAGATCCTCCATCCGGCCCTACAATTCCATGCAGGAGGCCACAGAGGCGCTGCGGGTGGGGAACATCGATGCGCTGTTCGGCGATTCCATCCCGCTCATGTACTGGATCGCCGGGCAAACCTCGCGCACCTGTTGCCGGCTGGCCAAGGGGGCCTATTGGGAAAGCTACTATTTTGGCAATGGCGCCGCGTTGGCCACCAAGAAGGGCCGGCGGGAGATCATGCTGATCATCAATTACGGTCTGGACCGTATGAAGGAATCCGGCCTCTATGACCGCATCTACCGGAAATACTTTCCCCTTCCGGTCAATTAGGCCATGGCCGATTTCCTCATCACCGAAGCCGAAGAACCCTGGGCACACCTGATCTTGACCCACGGTGCAAGCGAACCGATGGACGGGGCGTTTCTGACCACCATTGCAGAGGGCCTCGCGGACCACGGGGTGCGTGTGGCCCGTTTTGAGTTTGACTATCTGGCCCAGCGGCGCACCGGCGGCTCCAAGCGTCCGCCACCCAAGATGCCGGTCTTGGAGGCCGAGCTCTCTCAGCGCATTGCAGATTACGGCTCTGCCGGCCCTCTCTTCATCGGCGGCAAGTCCATGGGCGGGCGGGTCAGTTCCCTGATCGCAGATCAGGCCCATGGGGCAGGCCAGATCGCAGGCGTGCTCTGTTACGGCTACCCCTTCCATCCCTCAGGCAAGCCGGAGAGCCTCAGGACGGCCCACTTGGAGCATCTCAGCACCCCACTGCTGATCTGCCATGGAACCCGTGACCCGTTGGGAACAGCTGAGGAAGTGGCCGGGTATGCGCTTTCCGATCGGATCGAGATCCAGTGGTTGGAAGATGGTGACCATGGGTTCAAACCCAGGAAGCGTTCCGGCTTCACCCTTGACGATCATATGACCCGGGCCATCGAGGTCAGCGCCGACTTCATGAAGCGCCACGCGGGCTAAACGCAAGAACCCCCGGAGGTGCTTCTCCGGGGGTCTTGAATTCCAGCCTTTGCGCCGGGCCTTAGTAGTGGCGGCGCATGCACCGGCGGTAGCGGCGCAGGAAGTAGTAGCGGCCCGTCCGGCGCCACTTGCGCTTCCAGTGGCGGCAGGGGTTGCGGTAGTAGCCGTGGCCACCATAGTAGGCGCCGCCATAGTAGGGCACGCCAACGTGGAACTGGAAGTTACCGGCTTGCGCGGTGGTGGTGGTGCCCGACAGGGCGGTTACGGTGATAGCGGCTGCTGCTGCGATGCCGAGGGCGGTTTGCTTAAACATGTGTCTCTCCTTCAAGTCACAGACCTTGGGGTCTGTTTGGTTCCCGTTATTCTGTGACCGGTTATAGCCAAACCGGTCTGAACCAAATCTGAGGAGAGAATTCACGTGGCGTTCATGTAAATGTGAACGCCCGTGAAGTGTCAGTTCAGCCGGCTTTTCACCGCTTCAATGCTGTCATCGATGAGGCCGGTGGCCGTTGCGCCCTTGACCTGATCGGCGATGATCCGTTCAGCCGCCGCGATGGCCAGATCCGTGGCCGCCGCCCGCACTTCGTTGAGCGCGCCGGCTTCGGCCTGAGCGATCTTCTGTTCCGCAAGAGCCGTGCGCCGCTCCAGGGTTTCGGCCAGCTTCTGGCGGGTTTCCTCCGCATAAGCTTCGGCTTCCTGCTTGGCCTGGGCGATAATATCCTCGGCTTCTTTTTCCGCCTCGGTGCGCTTGCGCTGATACTCGGCCAGAAGCGCCTGCGCTTCCTCGCGCAGCTTCTGGGCGTCGCCCAGCTCCTGGCGGATCCGGTCGGCACGGTCGTCCAGAGACTGGGTCACCTTGCCCGGAACCTTGAAGTAGATCAGCATCAGGACGAACAGAATAAAGCTGACGCCTACCCAAAAAGTCGGATCTGAAAGGAATGCCATGGCGCTGCGCTCCTATTTCACGTCTGCAATGGCTTTTTTCACAGCCGCTGCAGTGGTTTTGCCGCCGATCAGCTGGCTGACGATGGCCCCGGCCGCATCGGCAGCCACCTGCTCAACGCTTTTCAGCGCTTCGGCCTTGGTGGCGGCAATGCTGGCTTCAGCCTTCTCCAGCCGGGCGTTCAGCTCAGCGTCCAGGGCGGCCCGTTCGGCCTCAATTTCTGCCTTCAAGGTGTCCCGGGTTTCCTGGGCAATCCCGTGCGCTTTGGCTTTGGCTTCGGCCAGGGCGGCTTCGTAGGCCGCGATGGCTTTTTCAGAATCGTCCTTCAGCCGCTGGGCTTCATCCAGATCGGATGCAATCCGGTTTTGGCGCGATTCAATCGTTCCGCCGATTTTCGGCAAAGCGAATTTGGAGATCACCAGATACAGAATGCCAAAGGTGATCGCCAGCCAGATCAGCTGTGGCGGCCAGGTGGCGAGGTCGAGTTGAGGCATGAGGCCCGTCCCGTCTTAAAGTTCGGCTCGTCTAAACGTATCTTTCCCCAAAGCGGGCAAATGGGGCCGCCACGCGGCCCACACCACCTGTCCTGGGGTCTAAAAAGGCGTCAAGCCCAATTAGAATACGAAGAGAATGATCAGGGCAACAACCAGACCGAACAGACCGGTGGCTTCCGCCAGGGCAAAGCCCAGCAGGAGGTTCGGGAACTGGCTCGCGGCAGCAGCCGGGTTGCGCAGGGCGCCGGCCAGATAGTTGCCGAAGATGTGGCCGATACCAACACCGGCACCGGCAAGAGCGATAGCGGCAAGACCCGCACCGATCAGTTTAGCTGCTTCTGCTTCCATGGGAATAACTCCTGGTTTTGAATTATGGAAATAAGGTTGATGGGTTAGTGATGCATGTTGATTGCATCGTTAAGGTAGATACAGGTCAGCACCGCAAAAACGTAAGCCTGCAGGAAGGCCACCAGAACTTCGAGCCCGGTGAAGGCCACCATAAGCGCCAGCGGCGCCCAGCCGCCCAGAACGCCCATGCCCACCACGAACCCGGCAAACACT
>JBCDDQ010000373.1:0-4073 GCA_039180225.1 Pseudomonadota bacterium | reverse complement strand
GGCGTGGAAAACGCCATCGGACGCATGAGACGACGCTTGCCGAGAAAGTCCGATCTGGTCACAGTGAGCCACGACCACATCCTTGAACTTACACAGGACTACAACAACACACCCAGGAAATGCCTGGGCTACAAAACACCAAACGAAATCTTCAACCGTGTTGCACTTCAAACGTGACTCCACCTCCCCGCTTTCGCGGGGATGACGAAGGGAAGCGGGGACCGCGAACTGAACCGCGGGGCGACAGCCCAAGAGGACCGGGAGAGACCTAGCTCCCGGTGCCCTCGTTCTTCGTGAACGGCAGCCGGCGCCAGCGGGTGCCGGTGGCCGCGAAGATGGCGTTGGAGACCGCCGGGGCAACCGGCGGAGTGCCCGGCTCACCCACGCCCGTAGGCGCTGCCGTGGAGGGCACGATATAGGTCTCCACATTGGGCATGTCGCTGAGGCGCATCGGCTCGTAGGTGTCGAAGTTGGCCTGATCCACCTCGCCGTCGGTCAGGGTGATCTCATTGCGGATGGCGTGGCCCAGACCATAACCGAGGCCGCCTTCCATCTGGGCAGCAACATTGTCCGGGTTCACGGCAATCCCGCAATCCACGGCACACACAACCTTCTCCACCTTGTAGTCCCCGTCTTCGTCAGTGGAGATCTCAGCGATCTCCGCCACATAAGACGAGAAGCTCTCGTGAACGGCCACGCCGCGGAACCGGCCTTTCGGAGCATCCTTGCCCCAACCGGCCTTCTCAGCAGCCAGCTTCAAGGCGCCCGTGTGGCGCGGCTTCTTCTTGAGCAGCCCCAAGCGGAACTCCACCGGATCCTTTCCGGCCGCTGCGGCCAGATCGTCGATCATGGTTTCCACCACAAAGGCCGTGTGCGTGTGGCCGACCGCGCGCCACCACAAGACCGGCACGCCCACCTTCACGGAATGCAACTCGCCGTGCATATTGGGGATATCGTAGGCGATGTTGGTGACCCCTTCCACGGAGGAATGGTCAATCCCATCCTTGACGAACGCCCCTTCAAACGGAGTGCCCGTGAGGATCGACTGACCCACAATCCGGTGATGCCAGGCGATCACATTGCCGTCCGCATCCAGACCCGCTTTCACCCGGTGCACATACATGGGCCGGTAGTAACCGCCTTTAATGTCATCCTCGCGCGACCACATGATCTTGAGAGGTTGCATCTTGCCCCAGGCTTTGGCCAGCTGCGCGGCCTCGCCCACGATGTGGCTGTCGTATATAGCTCGTCGGCCGAAAGAGCCCCCGGCCCAGATCGTGTGCACGTGCACATTCGGCAACTCAATGCCAAGGGTCTTGGACGCCACATACTGGTCCACGGTCTGCAATTGCGAGCCGGTCCAGATGTCGGCCTTCTTGCCGTCGAACTCGATCACGACATCATGGGGCTCCATGGGCGCGTGGGCGAGGAACGGGAACTCAAAGTCCCCCTCAACCACCTTGTCCGCCTTGGCAAGGGCAGCTTCCGCATCGCCGGTGGAGCGGAACACTTTGCCCGGTTTTCCGGCAAGCTCGCGATATTCGTCAAACAGCTGATCAGACGAGCGGGTTTCCGCCTTGGAGAAATCCCACTCCACGTTCAGCGCCTCACGGCCCTTCAGCGCCGGCCAGGTGGATTTGGCCACCACGGCAACGCCGGCCGGGATCTGGATCACGTCCACCACCCCGTTCACTTTCTTGGCCTCGGTGGCATCGAATGATTTCACCGTGCCGCCGAACTTGGGCGAGCGGGCAATGGTGGCCACCAGCATGTTATCGCGCTTCACATCCAGCGCAAAAATCGGCGCGCCTTCGGTCTTGCCCTTCACATCGAGCCGCGGGAACGATTTGCCGATATAGACAAACTGCTCGGGCAATTTGAGCGCCGGTTTCTCCGGAACGGGCATGGCGGAGGCCGCCGCTGCAAACTCCCCAAACGTGCCCGACTTGCCGGAGGCGTGGCTGAGCTTGCCCATCTCGACCTTGATCTCTCCGGCCGGCACGCTCCAGGCCTTGGCGGCCGCGGCCACCAGCATTGCCTTCGCCGCCGCTCCGGCAGAGCGGTACTGCTCCCAGGAGTTGGCGATGGCGCTGGACCCGCCGGTGCCCTGATAGGGCCCCCATTGCAGGTTGTTGTAGAGCTTGGCGTTGGAGGGTGCGAACTCAACGCGCACCTGGTCCCAGGCCGCATCCAGCTCATCGGCCACCAACGTGGCCAGACCGGTCGCTGCACCCTGGCCTTTATCCAGGTGCTTGGAGAGCACGGTCACGGTGCTGTCCGGGGCAATGATCACGAACGGGTTGAACGCCCCGTCAGCGGTTTTCGCCGCTTGCGCCTCGCCAAGCGATAGGGTCGAACCGATCATCAGACCGGCGGTTATTCCTCCGGCGGCAATCAGAAAGCTGCGGCGGGAGGGTTTGGAGACGGTGTCGGGAACAAAGACGTTCATCAGATCAAGCCTCCATCATGTCGGCGGCCCGGTGGATCGCCTTGCGGATACGGTGATAGCTCACGCAACGGCAAACATTGCCGTCCATGGCATCGTTAATGTCTTCGTCGGTGGGCTTGGTGTTTTCGTTGAGCAGGGCGGCAGCGGCCATGATCTGGCCCGACTGACAGTAGCCGCACTGGGGCACATCCAGCTCGCGCCAGGCGGCCTGCACCGCTTCGGCCGATTTGCCTGAAAGTGCGTCAATGGTGGTCACCTTGGCCTCGCCCACATCTTCCACCATGGTTTGGCAAGAGCGGGTGGGCTCGCCGTCGAGATAGACCGTGCACGAGCCGCAGGCGGCAATTCCGCAGCCGAATTTGGTGCCGGTCAGGTTCAGCTCGTCACGCAGCGCCCACAGCAAGGGCGTATCAGGGTCGACATCAACGCTGCGTTTGCTGCCGTTGACGGTAAGATCAAATCGCATGGGTTTTATCCTTCCTCAAGGGTGGGGTGGAGCCAAGCTTGGCCTCAACAACAAAAGAGCGGCCCGGTTCCGCAGTTTTCCGGGCTCTGGGCCATGTTCCCTGGCCTTGTGATTATATGGGTGCCGCAACGTTGGAGAGAACGCGAGATCGTTCACAATTCTTGCCTATTCCTCCAGTATCAGGCGAATTGCTTTGAACGTGGCGTCCAAGTGCGCACATAGTATCGCCATGAACACCATTGGTTCCATTGAACGCGGCACGCCTATTTCTACGGGTGCTCCGGCCGTTCAGATCAGCGATCTTTCGCGGGCCATCGACCTGGGGGCCTTGCCGGGCGCGCTGGAGCGGCACGCGGTGCAGCAAGGCTTGGCCGAAACGCCGGTGCCGGGGGTTAAGATGTTCCGCTGCGACGATCCCACCCCGCGCTCGCCTTGCGTCTACGAGCCGTGCGTTGTGTTCATCCTGCAAGGGGCCAAGCGTGGCTATTTTGGCAGCCAGTCGTTTGAATACGGGGCGTCGAGCTTTGTGGTCTTCGCTGTGCCCATCCCCATGGAGGCGGAGATCATCGCCGCTTCTGCCGAACAGCCGTTTTTGGGTCTGGCGCTGACCATAGACCCGGCGCTCATCGCCGATCTTCAGATGCGCATCGATGAAGAGGCCATGCCCACCTCACGGGTGGCGGAGACCATTGCCATTTCGCCGGTCGATGAAGATATGGGCGATACGCTGAACCGGCTTGTGGCGACGTTCGACAATGAACGCGACGCCAAGATTTTGGGGCCCATGATCACCCGCGAGATTTTCTACCGGGTGCTTTTGGGCCATCAGGGTACGTTGCTGAGAGCGGCGGCCCAGCGCCACAGCCATTATCACCGCATTGGCCATCTGTTGAAAATGATCCAGGATGATTGCAGCGTGAACTACACCACCGCGGAGATGGCGCGGCAGGTCAGCATGAGCAAGACGTCCTTGCATGAGAGCTTCAAGTCGATCACGGCCATGACGCCGTTGCAGTATGTGAAATCCATCCGGCTCCACCGGGCCCGGCTGTTGATGTTGTCGGAGGGCATGAGCGCCAGTGCGGCGGCTTACCAGGTGGGGTATGCATCAAGCTCCCAGTTCAGCCGCGAATTCAAACGCCTCTTCGGCCTGCCGCC
>JBCDDQ010000372.1:0-4101 GCA_039180225.1 Pseudomonadota bacterium | reverse complement strand
GAGCCAGGTGAAGCGCGGGATGGTGATCTTGGGCACCGTCTCCTCCCGGTCGATCTTGCGGTTCAGCAAGCGCAGATCTTCAATCATGTTGCGCAAATAGCCCTTTTCGCGGAAGAACACCTTGCCCTTCCACAACAGCTTGCCGACCCGCTCTACGGCCCCGATCTTCGTCTCCGCCAGGATGCCGAGAAGGCCACCCATGGCATCGCGGATCCGGGTTTCCCGGTCGCCGGTGATGGGGCTGTTGGTGTCTGCCTTGGCGAAGAACAAGGTGCCCCGGTAAACACCGTCGGGAATGGGACCGGCGGTGATCCGCCCGTAAATCTGATCCACCTGGTCCTGGGACAGAGCTTCCAGGTTTTTCGCCGTGATCTTCATCAGATCTGCACGCGACAGGGGCCAATCGCGTTCCACCTTGGCCATGTCCACCCGGAACAGGGCCTCCGGATTGTCCAGGTCTTTCAGGCTGGTATCGCGCTCCGGGGCGAAGGGAATGTCCGGGGCTTTGGGTTCGTCGGCCAGAACGTCTGTGCCGGCCAGGGTGAGGAGGAGAGTGCCTGCGAAGGCGATGGTCTTCAGCTGTGCCGCCATAACGGTCATGCCTTCTGCTAAAGGGTTGCCAGGAACGCGATCAGCGCATTCTTTTCCCGGTCGCTCAACGTGTTGCCAAACGTGTGTCCCTTATTCTCCAGCGGGTCCAACACGTTGGAGTAGAACTCCTGGGCAAAGCTCAGGGCCGGGCTGTGAAGATCGAACTTGCGCTTGACCTTGTCCTTCAACAGCGTTCTGAGGAAACTGCCAAGCCCGTCTTTCAAGCGCGCAAATTGATCCGGCGCGATCCGGTCTTTGTACTTGTTCTCCAGGCGTTCAGGGTGGCGGTGGTGGAAGATGAGATCCTGCACCAGGTCCTTGAACCTCAGACTGTTGAGTTCCACGACCGGGGTGCCCTTGGGTACGGTGATGCTCAGAGAAATGTCCAGATCTCCCAACTGGGCATCGGGCGCCACGTCGAACACAATATCCTCGTCCGTAAACGTCACCTTGCGCAGGCGGCTCTCCGGCCACAGCAGCGCGCGCATGGACGCCTGATAAAGCCTGTAGCGCCCTTCAACGCTTGGGTCGAACGGCCAGCAGTCGGGCGGATCGGCCAGCGGCTTGTTGGTGCCGTCCACATAAGGCGAAGAATAAAGATTGCCGGCATCCTTAGGCGTACCGCACAGCTCTGGCCCAATGGCATTGTTGTGCATGAACGGCGCATGGGCCCACACGCTCAACAGAGAGGGCGGGCGATAGTAGCCGCGCCCGGCGCCTTTGGCGATCTCCGGCTGTTCTTTGACGGTCAGGCGTTCCGATAGACCGCGTGCGGCATACTCGTCCCAGATCCGGCCCGGCATATGGTTGGAATGCATGGCCCGGCCCGCAAAAGTGCCCACCCGGCTCACCGGAATGGGATGTTCGCTGGAGAGGAAATCGATGCGCAGGGTGGGATCGTTCGGGTCCACTGCATGGAAGTCAGCGAGTTCATAGGGCTCCTGCTGATTGGAGTGGCATTCAGCGCAGGATTTGGCGAACATCTCGCGGCCCAGCGCGACGGAGCCTTCACCAAACTCCTGGTCCAGTTGCACCTCCAGCGCCCCGCGGTCCGCCAGACCGCGCGCCTGCCACAGGTCGGTGGGCCGTTCGGCGAAGAAGAAGCTGGCCAGATCACCCAGCCGGTCCTCGATCGCGCGGAAGCTGGCGCAATCGCGCCGGCACTGGCCGATGCGGAACGGGGATTGCGCGGCATTGCGCCGGGTGGGGTCGAGGGCGCGGATATCGGGCACGTGGTTCATCCAGCACTGTTCAGCGCAAGAACCAATGTTGAAATAAACCCGCTGAATGGCCTCCAGCGCACCAATGGAATCCTCGCCACCTTTCAGGATGTGCTGCACATTCTCCTGCTTCTCGCTGCGCTCCCAGCATTTGCCGGGCTTGCCGGGCTCGCACCAGCAGTCCTCCTCCTTCACGCCTGATGGGCACGCGGCGGCTTTGCGCCATTTCAGCACCCGGTGCGCGAATGTGGGCCGGCTGGCAAAATTGTAGATGGTGTTCATGGTGCCCGGATTGTGGACCGTGTCCATGGGCAGCGCAGAGGTGTCGACGATGCCGGGCCGGGCCCGGGCAATCAACTGCCACTCCAGAAGATTGTGTGAGAGGCCCGAACCCAGCAACTGGGAGACGCGGCTGTACTGGTTGCCGATCAGGCCCTTGATGTTCTCCCAGGTGGGCGCGTTGGCATCGGCCGGCGGCTTTAAGGGGTCATAGGCGATATGGCATGCGCCGCACGACATGCCGATGCGGAAGGGCGGCTCCATGGCGGCGTCGAACAGTTTGTTCGTGCGGTAGCTGGCCTCCTTGGCCTTGGAACGGTCGGGATATTTCGACCAGGATCCCAGCGAGCCGTTGAGCGCCTTCCACTTTTCAGCATCAAAGCGCGGGTTGGGAAACTTGCGCAGGCCGAGCGCGCCGGTGGACGTGCCGAACCTCAGATCGCACACGTTTTGGCGCTGATCCTTCTTGCCATGGGGCGTGTTGGTGTCGAACGGGGCATCTTCAAAATCGCACGCGGGGTCTTTGTAGCCCTGCCTGCCCACATACTTCAAAAGCTCCTCATCGCCCGGGCACCAGGCAAAGCCATAGGTGTCCTCCAAGGTCTCCGCCTTGCCCTTGCAGGCCTCCGTGCCGGGTATGCAACAGTCCGGGTTCGGGATAGCGCCCCAGCGCTGGAACAGATTGTGCCGGTTCTTGGCCCCCAAAATGTCATACCAGTCAATGGTTGCGCCCAGGCGCTGGGGGTAGGTGTAGGTGAAAAACCGATCATTGAACGCGGTGGCAAAGAACCAGATCTCCCGCCCGGCCCTGACCGAAGGGTCAAGCTTTTCGCCTGACTTCTTGAACTCAGGGCTGAGCGAGGCTTGCGCCCGTGCTTCGCCCTGGGGGGCGAATGCCAGCATCACGATCAGAAGAAAACCAAGGGGGGAGAGGGGTGTGAACTGCCGGGACATATCCGGTGTGCCTCTTTTTGTTGCGCCGCTCGTGCTTAGGTACTGAAAACATTTATAAACAATAAGGCAAAATTGCGCGGATCGATAAAAATATCCGATCAGATAAAAAAGATTTTGTCGCCAGTTAAATTGTGTAACGCATAATAGTAGAATTCCGCTATCGATTCAATATTGGCGCTGAATGTTACGCCAAAGAGATGTGCATGGTGGATTATTTTGTGACAATTTGCGTAAATGGCTGCTGCTTTTCGCAGATTCGCCAATATTTACATCTCTCTTGGCTCGCACGTGCTGGATTTGCGCGCACCCGCACGGCCAGGAGAGCAGGGCGGCGGCAAGCCTCCATTGCCGAAGGCTCGCCCACGGCTTCGTTTTAGTTCAGGGCCTCAAGAATTCGGTCTGCCAGGTCGTCGCTTGCGGTGTATTGAGGAAGGTGGCCCGTTGCGATGTCGGCCGTCGTGGTCCCCGGCCAATTGCCGATCATCTGATCTTGGAATCCGGGCGGCAGAATTTTGTCCGCGGTGCACCTGATGTAATGCCGCGCGACAGAGGCCATGCCATTCTCGTCAACGAACGCATCATCGGCAGGGCCCGGCGGCTGGTATCCGAGCGCTCTGGGATCAACCTTGGCAGCTTTGAACTCCGCGCGAATTGCGTTAAGGCTGGTGCCCGCCTGATGGGACAGGCCGGCTATCGTGTCCTTGGGGCTCGGCATCATCGCAGTAACATAGATGAGCTGACTGACTCTCTTTGGATGACTTGCCGCTGTTTGAGAGATCACAAATCCGCCCATGGAGTGTCCAATAAGAACCGCGGGCCCGGAACTGGGCAACGAGTCAACAACTTCATCAACGTAGTCGGAGAGTTGGGTCGAGAGGTACTCGAGCAGGTTGGCATGTCCCGGGAGGGTGATGTTGGTTACCACATGGCCCGCCGTCTTCAGTTTGGCGGGAATTTCGTTCCAGCTGCGCTGATTTGCCAGCATGCCATGTACGAGAACAATTTGTGCCATAGATTTCTCTTTCTATAGTATATTTTCTAATATAACCGAACAAAT
>JBCDDQ010000371.1:0-4131 GCA_039180225.1 Pseudomonadota bacterium | reverse complement strand
TGGGCAGAGCCGGTGAGCACTTGAAGCTCCTGTCCTCAGAGCGCCATGGCTTTGGTCAGCACCTGAAGATTAAGGCCCAGGGAGAGAAATTCGACATCTACCTGCCCTTGGTGGGAGACTTCCAGGTCTCCAATGCATTGGTCGCTGCCGGTCTGATTCTTGCGGTGAGCAATGGGGAGGCGGCTTCCGTCCTGCCGTCTCTGGAGAACCTTACCGGCGCGGTGGGGCGCCTTGATATGGTGGCTCAAACCTCCGACGGCGTGCCGGTCTATGTGGATTATTCCCACACTCCGGAAGCGCTGGCGACGGCGCTGGCGGCCTTGAAGCCCTACGCAACCAACCAGCTGAGCGTGGTGTTTGGCGCAGGAGGTGACCGGGACCCGGGCAAACGGGTTCAGATGGGCCAGGCGGCGGCGGAAGGCGCAGGCAAGGTCTACGTCACCGACGACAATCCCCGCACCGAAGATCCCGCGGCCATCCGGGCCATGGTTCTGGAAGGCTGCCCGGGGGCGGTGGAGGTGGCCGACCGCCGCCAAGCCATCAAACGCGCGCTTAACGAGGCTGAGGAGGGGGACGTGGTCCTCATCGCCGGAAAGGGTCACGAAGACTATCAGGAAGTTGGCACCGAGAAGCTCCACTTCAGCGACCATGAGGAGATCCGGGCCGCGCTGGGAGGCGACGCTCATGGCTGAGCCCTTATGGACGATGGACGAGGTGGTCGCGGCCACGGGCGGCGTGCTTGAAGGCGGGCCGGGCGCTGCGCTGACGGGCGTTTCCATCGACAGCAGAACCATCGAGCCGGGCAACATCTATGTGGCCATTAAGGGCGAGGTGCACGACGGCCACAAGTTCGCTGGGGCCGCTCTGGAGGCTGGTGCCGGGCTCGCCATTGTTTCCCGGCCGGATGACAGCATGCGCGGCAAGGGGCCTTTGCTGGTGGTGGAGGATGATCCGCTTGACGCGATGGAACGGCTGGGCCGCGTCGCGCGCGCACGCTCATCGGCCAAGATTGCAGCCATAACCGGGAGCGTTGGCAAGACGGGCAGCAAGGAGATGCTGCGCCAGGCTCTGGCGAAAAGCGGCCAGGTGCACGCCTCTGTGAAGTCCTTCAACAACCATTGGGGTGTTCCGCTTACACTGGCGCGGTTTCCAAAAGATGCTGAGTTTGGCGTCTTTGAGGTGGGCATGAACCATCCGGGTGAAATCACGCCGCTGGTGGGCATGATCCGTCCTCACGTGGCGGTCATCACCACGGTGGCGCCGGTCCATCTTGGCCATTTTTCTTCAGTTGAAGAGATTGCCGATGCCAAAGCGGAGATTTTCACCGGCGTGGTGCCCGGCGGTACGGCGGTGCTGAACCGGGACAATCCTCACTTTGACCGCCTAACCGCCGCCGCCAAGGCGGCCGGCATCGACCGCATTGTAACATTCGGCGAGCATGCGGACGCGGATGCAAGGCTTATCAAAACCGTTCTCCACGGCAGCTGCTCGTGCGTCCAGGCCAGCGTGCTGGGCGATGAGATGACCTATAAGCTCGGTGCCCCGGGCCGGCATTTCGTCGAAAATTCTCTGGCCGTTCTCGCTGCGGTTAAGCTTCTGGGCGCCGATCTGGCCTTGGCGGCCCTCTCGCTGGCCGAAACTGAGGCGCCGGTGGGGCGCGGTGCCCGCTGCACCCTGCATCTGCCATCGGGTGACACCGCCATCCTGATTGATGAGGCCTACAACGCCAACCCCGCGTCCATGCGGGCGGCTCTGGCGCTGCTCTCACAAACCAGACCGCTTGATAAGGGCCGGCGCATCGCCGTGCTCGGCGACATGCTAGAACTGGGGGAAAACGCACCTTCCCTCCACGCAGAGTTGCTTGGACCAATAGACGAAGCGCAGGTTGATACCGTATATGCCTGTGGACCCATGATGGCCCATCTGTGGGACGGGCTGCCGGTTCGGCGCCAGGGGGGCTATGCGGAGACGTCGGAGGGCTTGACCGAGGCCGTTCTCGATGATCTGCGTGCCGGCGATGTCATCATGGTCAAAGGCTCTCTGGGGAGCAAAATGATACCCATTGTGAACGCACTCAAACACCGTTTTCCCGAACGTGAGGCAACCTGAACCGCCCGGCTGAACTGAGACCAACATGCTGCACTATCTGACACTGGATCTGGCCGATCAAATCTCGGCCCTGAACGTCTTCCGCTACATCACCTTCCGTACCGGGGGGGCGACGATGACGGCGCTGTTTTTCGTGTTCTTGTTCGGTCCATCACTCATCTCAGGTCTGCGTGTCCGCCAGGGCAAGGGTCAGCCGATCCGCGATGATGGCCCAAGCCGGCACCTGATTGAAAAGCAGGGCACGCCCACCATGGGCGGGCTTATGATCCTCGCCGGCATCCTGGTGGCGGTGTTGCTTTGGGGCAACCTCACCAACCCTTATGTGTGGGCGGTGCTCTTCGTCTTGGTGGGCTTCGGCATGATCGGGCTTTATGACGACTATCTCAAGGTGACCAAGGCCACCGCACGCGGGTTTTCAGGCAAATTCAAATTCCTGTTGGAGTGTCTGATCGCCAGCGTCGCCTGCTATGTGATCATGAGCGTGGGTAAGGAACCGCTTTCCACCTCCCTGACATTTCCATTCTTAAAGAATCTTGTAATTGACCTTGGGATGCTCTTCATACCCTTCGGTGTGCTCGTGATTGTGGGCTGTGGGAATTCGGTCAACCTGACCGATGGTTTGGACGGTCTTGCCATTGTGCCGGTGATGATCGCCGCCGCCAGTTTCGCTCTCATTGCGTACCTGGTGGGCCACGCCGTGTTTGCCGAATATCTCCAGCTGCACTTTGTTCCCGGTGTCGGCGAACTGGCTGTTCTGCTGGGGGCGGTGCTGGGGGCCGGCCTTGGCTTCCTATGGTTCAACGCCCCGCCGGCCATGATCTTTATGGGCGATACCGGATCGCTCTCTCTGGGCGGCCTGTTGGGAGCAATTGCCGTTGCCGTGAAGCATGAGCTGGTGCTGGCGGTCATTGGTGGCCTGTTCGTCTTGGAGACCGTGTCGGTCATCGTCCAGGTGGCCTCTTTTAAGCTCACTGGCAAACGGGTCTTCGCCATGGCGCCGCTGCACCACCACTTTGAACAGAAGGGCTGGGCCGAACCAACCGTGGTTATCCGCTTCTGGATCATTGCCGTCGTGCTGGCTTTGATTGGCCTGTCCACCCTGAAGCTGAGGTAGGCGCAAAGCAGTGATCCCGGCCACTGGATATTCAGGCAAAACGGTTGCGGTTTTCGGACTGGGCGCTTCAGGCCTTGCCTCTGTCGCATCGCTGCAGGCTGGAGGCGCCCTGGTCAAAGCGTGGGACGACGCTAAAGCCACGCGCACGAAGGCAGCGAAGGCGGGCGTGCCGTTGTGCGACATTGCAGAGGAAGACTGGGCGCAGTTTGCCGCCCTCGTTCTGGCGCCAGGGGTTCCCCTCACGCATCCTGAGCCCCATTGGACCGTGAAACGGGCCAGGTCTGCAAATGTGCCCGTGATCGGAGACACAGAGCTCTTCGTGCAAACCCTGGATGCCGCGGCCGGACGGGCACATCTGATCGCCATCACCGGCACCAACGGCAAATCCACCACCACCGCCTTGATCGGCCATATCCTTAAAGCCGCCGGTCGCGACACCGAGGTTGGAGGCAATATCGGCACTGCGGTTCTACAGTTGGCTGAACCCCTGGCAGGGCGCCATTATGTGGTCGAGTTCTCATCCTACCAGATTGACCTCACCCCGTCGCTGAAGCCGGACACCGGAATTCTCTTGAACCTCACCCCTGATCACCTGGACCGCCATGGCGACATGGCTGGTTATGCTGCGGTGAAGGCGAAGATGTTCGCCCGGCAGGACTCCGATGATTTGGCTGTGGTGGGGATCGATGACGCCTATTGCTCTGACATTGCCAGCGCCCTATCCGTGCCTGAGCGCCAGCTCATCTCTGTGGAGAAAGAGGTGCACGATGGTGTCTCAGTGACCGATGGCGTGCTCCGCGTGCGTCAAGAAGGGCGCACGATGGCAAGCTGCTCGCTGTTGGGCATAGACGGCATCAGAGGGCGTCATAACTGGCAGAACGCCGCCGCTGCCTGGGTTGCGTGCCGCA
>JBCDDQ010000370.1:0-4167 GCA_039180225.1 Pseudomonadota bacterium | reverse complement strand
CTCGCCGTTGGACCTGTCCATCGGCCAATCGCTGTCCGGCGTTTCGGTGTTGTCCTGGCCGTTACCGTTTTTGCGATAGGCCGGTACGGTTTGCGCGCCGTCGGTCAGGAGCACGATGGCTTTCAGAACCCGCTCTTCAGGATCCTCATGTGTGATCTTGTCGTAGGTTGCGCCGCCCGGGAACACGCTGTTGGGCGAAATAGCATGCCAACCGAACTGGAAGCCGGAAGAAATGTGCGTGCCGCCATCGGGCTCCCAATCGTTCAGATCGGTGAGCAGAACACCGGTGGTGCTTGTCAGCTGACGCATGGGCAGCATATTGCTGCAATGGTGAGAGCGGTCACCGTTTTCGCTGCCCAGGTCGTACCACAGATCCTCCTGCTGCCAGCGATGACGCTTGCCATCATTCGGTTCGGTGTCGGTGGTGGCGTTTTTCTTGCGGCCGGAGAAGCAGCTCTCGGTGCGGGTCTCGCCACTCAGCTTGGCGTAGCTGGTGTCCGTCTGGTGCTTGCGCATCAGGGACGCTTTCACACCATAGGAGAACGGCACCAGAGCAAACTCAATGTCGCCCACATTTGCCGCACCGCCATGCAGAGCGTTGATCAGGTCCTTCGCCGAGTTGCGCATGGTGATGTACTTCTGCGCACCACTCAAGTGATCGTCCATGGAGCCGGAATAATCGAGCACCAAGGAAATCTCGGCCTTGCCAACCTGCGGCACCAGAGCCGTGGCATCTGTCGACAGGTTCATTTCGCGCGCCTGACCGCTTTGGCCGGCGAGCACGTTGGCGATCTGCATGAAGGCCGTCTTCACCTTTACCGACTGGTCGGCGCTGATGACGTTGTTGTTGATGGCGATGAGATCGTTGGGCACATTCAAATTGTACTCAGCCGCATCGAAATTGGCTTCAAAGAACGCCTTGCCCAGAGCTTTGCGGTCTGCCTCGTCGGCCACCCGAAGCGAGCCAGCCGCCAGCACGGCACTGTCCAAAGCCACTTGCAGCTCATGCTTGGCCACGACGCCGCGGCCGTAGTCCACAGCCATCCCAGCCGCCATCATGAAAGGAACGATGGCGAGACCGAACATTATGGCGACGTTGCCGTTCTCGTCTTTCCGGAAACTTTTAATACTCTTCAACATGACCTTGGTCACCTCTGACGCTTACAAACTCTATACAGACACCCGTTCGGGATTGTTTTTGGTCTCGAACGGTTCGTCTGGCATCCGTCCCCCGGCAAGACGGATAATCCGGACTATTCGCCCGTTTATCTGGCCTATCACTAGGCGCGAGTTGTCTTAACAGGGTCTTAACTTCACCCTTTTGGGGCGATTTCGAGAGTGATAATCACACGCTACTGGAAATATTTGGATAAGTGGTTCGGAACAATTTTAGGCAACATTTATGAAAACTCTAATCACCCCCAAAAGGCTAAGGTGCGCGCGTGAGGCCACTTCGATTTGAACCTTCACGCCACTGGCGCTATGAACAGCGCGCAACAATCCCCGGACCCACAGCGATGAGCGACGAAAACACACCAAACCGCAAACAGCGCCGCGCGGCGCGAACGGAAGGCAACTTGGACACAAGCGGCTTTCTGCGCATCGCAGACAGTTTTATTGATCTGGCGAACCGCCACAATCGTACCGTGAACGCCACACAATTGCACATGGCCATGATGTTTGCGTCTGCTCGCTACAGTGCCTATGTGGCGAAAACCGTTTTGGATGTGGAGGATCACGAGGACTTCGTGAAGCGGATGACCGGCGAGTTTCAAGACTTTTTACGCCAACACCTGGCCGATGAGAGCCTCGCGCGGCCTGAGTGATGGGCCGGCGGGCCGGGTTCGCACAAATGTGACATCCTGCCCATCTTTAGAATTATGGAACGGCCGCCCATATTGTGGGATAAGCCGTCAGGCATTGGGTTAGGGAGGTAATACAGTGTCAACATCAGGTCAGCACAACAAGCAGGCTTCCAGCAGCCGCGCCTCAGGACATGTGCAATCCTTATCTCGCGCCTTAAGCCTTCTGAATGCCTTGTCGGAACACGATCAGGGCCTGTCTCTTTCGGCAGTCGCGCACGAAGTGGGATTGCCGACGTCAACGGCGCACAGGCTGCTGACCACATTGCAGAACGAACGCTACGTGCGGTTCGACCCCAACCATTCATCCTGGCTGGTGGGTGTTCAGGCGTTCCGCGCCGGGTCCGCGTTCTTGCGCTCCAGAGATCTGGTCACGACGGCCCGGCCCTACATGCGCCGGCTGATGGAGCAGTGCGGCGAGACGGTGAACCTGGCCGTTCTGGACCGCGGCGAGGTGATTTATCTCGCCCAAACGGAAACCCACAAAATGATGCGGGCCATTGCGAAACCCGGCGGACGTGCTGAGATCTTTTCCTCCGGCGTGGGCAAGGCCCTATTGGCATTTATGCACGAGGCGGACGCAACGCAACTTCTGCAGGGCATCACATTTTATCCTGAAACCGAAAACACACTGGCAAGCGCAGAAGACCTTCAGAAGGACCTGGATGTGATCAAGACCCGGGGCTACGCGGTGGATGATGAGGAAAACGCGGTCGGGCTGCGCTGTGTGGCGAGCGTCATCTTTGATGAGTATGCAAGCCCCATGGCCGGGCTGTCCCTGTCCGGGCCAGCGGCCCGGGTCACCGACGCACGCATACCCGCCTTGGGCGCCGCGGTCTCCCAAGTGGCCCAGGAGATCACTGCTGCAATCGGTGGTCAGCCGCTTGCCCATGCGCACGGATAATACCATATAAACGCTTGGATAAGGCCGGTGCGGGCACACAGCCTTGGGCATACGACCTCACGCGACCATACCAGTACGAAAGAGACCGTCTATTATGAGCGAAATCACCCGCGAGCGCGTTCTTGAGCAGCTCACCAAAGTCCGGGGACCGGACCTGAAGCGAAACCTCGTAGAAGCCGAACTGGTCTCCGAAATCTCCATCAACGGCAACGATGTGTTCTTTTCTCTCACCATCGATCCCGCCGAAGCAGAACGCCTTGAGCCCATGCGCAAGGCCGCGGCCCAGTCGGTGGAACAGTTGAGCGGCATTGGCAAGGTGCTGGTGACCCTGACGGCGGAGCGCCAAAACGGCGCCAGCAACGGCGCATCCAGTGCCGACATGCCTGAGGTTCACAAAAGCAGCGGGCCTCGAAAGGGGCCGGGCGCGCCGCCGCCGCCCATGGCAGGCGGCCCTGGCCAACAGGGGGCCCCGCGCCAAATGGCAGGCATACCGGGTGTTAAGCACATTATTGCAGTGGCCTCCGGCAAGGGCGGTGTGGGCAAGTCCACCACGGCCTGCAATCTGGCTTTGGGCCTGATCGCAGCGGGGGCTAAAGTGGGCATTCTGGATGCAGACATTTACGGGCCATCCATGCCAAGGCTTCTCGGCATTACCGGTCAGCCCCAGCCCGGCGAGGGCGGCGCCTTGCAGGCCATGGAAGGCTACGGCCTTAAGGTGATGTCCATGGGTTTCCTGGTTGAGGAAGATACGCCCATGATCTGGCGCGGACCCATGGTGATTTCGGCGCTTACGCAGATGATGCGCGACGTCAATTGGGGTGAGCTCGACGTAATGGTGGTGGACATGCCGCCCGGCACCGGCGATGCCCAGCTCACCATGGCCCAGCAGGTGCCCCTGGCAGGCGCGGTGATTGTATCAACGCCCCAGGATCTGGCGCTCATCGACGCGCGCAAAGGGCTGAATATGTTCCGCAAGGTCGACGTACCAGTGCTCGGAATTGTGGAGAACATGAGCTACTTCGTGTGCCCGAGCTGTGGAGAGCGTTCAGCGATCTTCGGCAATGGGGGCGCCCGGGCGGAAGCGGAGAAAATTGGCGCAACGTTCCTGGGCGAGGTCCCCTTGCATATGGATGTGCGGGAGCGTTCGGACGCCGGTCTTCCCATTGTGGCCACTAAGCCGGACAGCGAACATGCTGAAATCTACCGGCAAATCGCCGCCAACGTGTATGCCCAATTGCAGAATGAGGCTGGCGGGCGGAAGGCTGCACCGGCCATTGTGGTTGAATGAGAAGGGATTTACGGTTAACCAAACATTAACTTTGCGCTAGCCTTCCCCCCAAGACTGTGCAGAAACAGAGGATTATGGGTGGATGCGTATGTCTGTAACAGGGAAAGTTCCAT
>JBCDDQ010000369.1:0-4208 GCA_039180225.1 Pseudomonadota bacterium | reverse complement strand
GTGTCACCTTCCTTGGGCTGGCCCACTTCCAGGAGGCCGAAATAGGCGGTGAGGCCCGGCATGCCGAGCCCGCCCAGCCATTGGTCCATGCTGGCCGCGTCCAGGTCCACCTTGCTGATGCCCTGGCCGTCTGAGACGGCATAGGTCTGGATCCCGAGGAGCCCCGTCACCGCGTCCCCCTCGGCAAAGCCGGGATGGTTCGATTTGACCACGATACCGCCGGCAATGGCACGCATGACCTCGCCGATGCCCACGGGCGGAACATAGGAGCGACCTTCATTGATCCAGCCACGCATGGCCGGATCGATGGAGTACATCTCAAGCTTGACGAGAAACTCGCCGTCGCCAGGCTCCGGTACGGGCTCATCGGCGAAGGCAAAGATGTTTTGGGTGACCATGCCTTGAGGCCGGGCAGCCAGGCGGGCCGTGCGGTTCGTAGACATCAGACGCCTCTTTCTGTTTGTTGGCTTGCTTTGGTTCTCTACTTAGCCCAATCACGGGGCCTTGCGCACCGGTGATTTCAGCTTCAGCTTGTGTTTTGTTACTGCCATGAGCTAGGCAATGCGCACCATTCCCATCAATCGGCCAGAAAGACCCGATCTCCCCATGAGCGACAGCGACCAGAAACCTGCTTTGCAGGCCGCCATTATCCCGGTGACCGGGTTCCAGCAGAACTGCACCCTCCTGTGGAGCACCGAGACCATGGACGGTGTGGTGATCGATCCTGGCGGCGACGTGGACCGCATTCTGGATGCCATCAAGCAAAGCGCAGTGAAGGTCAGCCAGATTGTCCTGACCCACGGCCATATCGATCATGCAGGCGGGGCGAAGGAGCTGAAGGAGGCGCTCGGCGTCGACATTATCGGGCCACACGAAGACGATCTTTTCCTCCTGGAAAGCTTGGAGGCCACGGGCGCCTCATACGGCATTGCAGGAGCACGGAACGTTGTACCAGACCGCTGGCTGAACGAGGGCGAGACCCTCTCCATGGCTGGTGCAGACTGGGAGATCTTCCATTGTCCGGGCCACAGTCCGGGCTCGGTGGTGTTCTTCAACAAGAAGGCGCGGTTTGCCATTGTGGGCGATGTGCTGTTCGCCGGCTCCGTGGGCCGGACCGATCTGCCGCGGGGCAATCATGAGGATCTGATCAGCTCCATCAAAACCAAGCTCTTTCCCCTGGGGGATGATGTGGGCTTCCTGTGCGGCCACGGCCCGGGCTCAAACATTGGCCATGAGCGCCAGACCAACCCGTTCCTGCAGGACTAGAGCGTAAGCACATCACCAGCCGAACCTATCCCCATGAGCGAGCCCTTCCAGCCCCTTCAAGGCATCCGTGTCGTAGAGTTGAGCCACATGGTGATGGGCCCCTCGTGCGGCATGTTTTTGGCCTTTCTGGGTGCTGACGTCGTCAAGGTTGAGCCACCAGGCGGAGACAAGACGCGTCAGCTCACAGGCATGGGGGCAGGCTTCTTTCCCATGTTCAACCGGGGCAAGAAGTCCGTCTGCCTTGACCTTCAAAGTGATGAGGGCAAAGCCGATCTCGACAAGCTCCTCAAGGCGGCAGACGTGTTCGTTGAGAACTTCAAAGACGGCTCACTGGTCAAGATGGGGCTGGACCCCGACACTCTGCGCCAGCGCTACCCCGACCTGATCATCGCCTCAAACAAGGGGTTTCTGCACGGCCCCTATGAACACCGCACGGCCATGGACGAGGTGGTGCAGATGATGACCGGGCTGGCCTACATGACCGGCCCGAGCGGGCGGCCGCTTCGCATAGGTTCTTCAGCCAATGATATCATGGCGGGCCTGTTTGGCGCGCTCTCGGTCATGGGCGCGGTGCTTGAGCGGGAGAAGGGCGGGGCGGGGCGCAGCATTCGGATCGGGCTCTTTGAGAACTGTCTGCTGCTCGTGGGCCAGCACATGGTGCAGCACGAGATAGAGGGAACTGAGTCCCCGCCCATGCCGGAGCGCTCGTTCTCCTGGCCGGTCTATGACATTTTCGAAACCGCAGACGGCCGCCAGCTGTTTATCGGTGCCATCACAAGCGGCCATTGGGCGTCCCTTTGCGATATTTTGAACCTGACGGAGCTCCGGGACGATCCAAGCCTGGAAAGCGCTATGGACAGGATAAGTGCGCGCAGCCGAACGCTTCCTCTTTTTACGGATGCCGTCGCCAGGCAGGACGCCTCGACACTGGCTGCGGCTTTAACGGCAAGCGACATACCGTTCGCGCCGGTTCAACGCCCCGTTGAGATGTATGACGACCCACATGTCAATCGCCCGGGCGGTTTGGTCACCACCAGGCAGTCAGACGGCAGCAGCTATCGGGCGCCCGGGCTGCCCCTGGAGGTTGATGGGATGCCCGTTGCTGTGGAGAACACATTGTCGGCAGCCGGTGCGGATACTGAGGACGTGATGAGCGCCTTGGAGCAAACAACGCCTCGCAAAGCGGACTAGGGTGCTGCCTGCCATTGCGCATGCGCACGGGTTTGGTATTGTTCAAGCGGCTTCACTTTCCGGTCGCACACCACAAGAAGACGAGCGGCCTGACGACAGGAGGAAAATGGAAATGAATTTGGACAAACGGCAGTTCCTTGCCGGATCTGCAGCTTTCGCAGGCGCCAGTATGACCTGGTCTGTGAAGGCCTTCGGATCAACGGCCGAGTTGAAGGCCTCACACTCGGTGAACACCACCATCTACGCGCCCCACATGGTGGCCAAGGCGAAGGGGTTTGCGGCCGAAGAGGGCCTGGATCTCCAGCTTACCGAGGCGCTTGGCGGCTCTAAGGTGCGCAAGCTGATCGCGGCTGAGCAGGTCTCCTATGCGCTGGGAGATTCAAGCCATCCCCTGCAGCTCACCAACCGCGGCAAGGCTGCCAAAATCCTGCTGGCAACCGACAACCGCTGCTCATACGCAAACATTGTTGTGCGCAAGGAACTGGCCGACAAGGGCGTCGACAGCGTGGAGAAGCTTGCCGAGTTGAAGCGCGAGGACGGCGGCAAGCCGGTGATCGCTGCAACCGGCATCGGCTCCGGCACCTGGGTTTACGGCACGTATGTGCTGGAATCCTTTGGGGTGAACGACAAGTTCAACTGGGTTGCCGGTGGCGGTTCCAAGACCATCCTGGGCGGGCTCAAAGCGGGCAAGTTCGACGCGATCATGGCCGTGCCGGCCTGGCAGTTCCGGGCCATGGACGAAGGCTATGGCGCTCCGCTTTACGACATCGCCAACAAAGAGGCCTGGGACAAGGTGTTCGGCGGCAAGATCCCAGCTTCGGTGGTTTACGTGCTGGAAGAAACGGTCAACGCCAATCCGGAACTCGCCCAGTCATATGTCAACGCCATGTACAAATCCATGCAGTGGCTCGGCAGCAGCTCCGAAGAGGAAATCTACAAGGTCGTCGGCCCGCTGATGCCCCGGTTCGATGAGTCATTGGTGAAGCGTGAAATCGCCTACTACAAGCAGATCTGGCAATTCGACGCCGGCTTCCCCGAGGAGGATTTCGGCAACGGCGCCAAGGTTTGGTTCCGCGCCAAAACCAAAATCAAGCCGCTTGATTACAGTGCGGTGGCCGACATGAGCTTCCTGGAGAAGGCGCAGAAAGCCTGATGGAGGTTGCTGGAGACGGCGCGCAGGCGCGCATCGTTCTCAAAGACCTCACCAAGATCTACGGCGGCGGCAGCGGATCGGAAGTCCCTGCCGTCGACACCGTAAGCTTTGATGTCCGGGAGGGCGAGTTTGTTGCCCTCATCGGACCTTCCGGGTGTGGCAAGAGTACGATCCTCAACATGGTTGCGGGCCTCATTCCCATTTCTGGCGGTGAGATTCTGATAGACAAACACCCGGTGGTCACCGGAACGCCTACGCCCAAGGTTGGCTATGTCTTCCAGCGCGACACGGTCTATCCGTGGCGCACTGTGCGCAAGAACATCGGCCTTGGGCTTGAACTCAACGGGGTTCCGAAGGCCGAGAGAGAAAAGCAGGTCGCGGAGATTGTCGGACGTGCCGGCCTTGACGGTTTTGAGGATGCCTTTCCCATCACCCTGTCGGGCGGCATGCGCCAGCGGGTCTCGCTGATGCGCACACTCATCATGCGCCCAGAGATCCTGCTGATGGACGAGCCCTTCGGGGCGCTCGACACCCACACGAAGCTGGAGATGCACAAACTGCTGCTGGAGATCTGGAATCAGGAACAGCAGACCGTGGT
>JBCDDQ010000368.1:0-4209 GCA_039180225.1 Pseudomonadota bacterium | reverse complement strand
TGCGGCCGCCGCCCAAGTGTTCAAAGCGCGCCTGGCCGCCAAGGAGGCCACCCCATGAGCGCGCGCCGATCAGGTGGGCGCCGGGCAAAAACCAGCCTCAGAACCACAAAGGTGGTCGACAGCTTCGATCAGGCCTGGCGCACCTGGGTAAACCCCTATCCGCCCATCAAACAGTTTTCCGACGACCAGATTGAAGCCATCCATGAGGCCTCCCTGAAGGTCTTGGCCGACACGGGACTGCGGATTCTGAGCGAAGAAGCCTTGGGCCACTATCGGTCGGCCGGACACAAGGTCACCGATGAGGGCGTGGTCCATTTCGACCCCGACCTGGTGCTGGAACAGGTTGCCTTGGCGCCGGAACTGATCACCTTGCGCGGCCGGGCGCCCGACCGGGATGTGACGGTTGGCGGTGCCCATGTGGGGGTGTGCACCACGGGCGGCACACCCAATTTCTCCGACCTGGAACATGGCCGCCGGCCCGGCACGCTGGCCTCGCTCGATGACTTTTGCCGTCTCTCTCAAAGCTTCGACGTGATCCA
This sequence comes from Pseudomonadota bacterium, assembly GCA_039180225.1. GTDB lineage: Bacteria > Pseudomonadota > Alphaproteobacteria > Rhizobiales > CAJQND01 > JAAEUE01. Next base: position 3,670 of record JBCDDQ010000368.1, on the reverse strand, counting down.
TATGATCGGGCCCTTCGTCGAACCGCAGGACATCCCCACCAACATCCGCCATTTGGCCATGACACGCTCCGTGGTGACACTGACGGAGAAGGTGCCGTTTGTCTTCTTCCGAGGCACCGAAGCGGTCGCCGATGCCTACGAGATCATCCGGATCGCCAACGGTCTGACGCCCGAAGAGTTCAGCAAGACACCGGTCTGCTATTCGGTGGCGAATTCCAACTCTCCCTTGCAGCTCGATCACCTGATGTGCCGCGGCATCATAGACGCCGCCAAGGCGGGTCAGATGATGATCCTCACTCCCTTCACCTTGGCGGGCGCCATGGCGCCCGTGACGCTCGTGGGCGCGCTGGTGCTGCAGAATGCGGAGGCTCTGGCAGGGCTCAGCCTCTCTCAGATCGTCCGGCCGGGTGCGCCCGTCTGCTATGGCAGCTTCACCAGCAATGTGGATATGCGCACCGGCTCGCCCGCTTTCGGCACGCCTGAATACACCAAAGCCGCCTTTGCCTCCGGCCAATTGGCCAGGCGCTATGGCTTGCCGCTGCGCTCATCGGGCGTGACCGCATCAAACGCGCCGGATGCACAAGCCGCCTATGAAATGCAGATGTCTCTGTGGGGCGCGCTGATGGGCGGCACCAACGTACTGCTCCATGGGGCCGGGTGGCTTGAGGGCGGGCTCACCGCATCGGCGGAAAAGTTCATCATGGATGTTGAGATGCTGCAAATGTTTGCCGAGCTCTTCAAGCCCGTGAGCCTGGATGCCGCGAGCCTTGCCACGGACGCCATTGCCGAAGTGGGCCATGGCGGCCATTTCTTTGGCACCGAGCACACGATCGAGCGCTTCGAAACCGCCTTCTACTCGCCGCTTCTGTCTGACTGGAGCAACTTCGAAAACTGGCGCGACCGAGGCTCAGTGGATGCCACCCAGCGAGCCCATCGGATCTACCGGGAAACCGTAGCCGACCACGAGCCACCCCCCATGGATGAGGGGCGGCGCGAGGAGATCGACGCGTTCATCGCCAGGCGAGAAGCGGAAGGCGGCGCTGACATCGAAAGGTAATCTCGCGGCGGCGCTCAGTTCGGCATCAGACCCAACAGCTGATCCAGACTGGCCTTGGCATCCCCAAAGAACATGCGCGTGTTGTCCTTAAAGAACAACGGGTTCTCAATACCGGAGTAGCCCGTACCCTGACCGCGCTTGGAGACGAACACCTGCTTGGCCTTCCACACCTCAAGAACCGGCATGCCCGCAATGGGGGAGCCGGGATCATCTTGAGCGGCCGGGTTGACGATGTCGTTGGAGCCGATGACGATCACCACATCGGTTTCCGGGAAATCGTCATTGATCTCGTCCATTTCCAACACAATGTCATAAGGCACCTTGGCCTCTGCGAGCAGCACGTTCATGTGGCCCGGAAGCCGGCCGGCCACAGGGTGTATGCCAAAGCGCACCGTCTTGCCTTTTGCCCTGAGGCGCCGCGTGAGCTCGGAGACCGATTGCTGGGCTTGAGCCACCGCCATGCCGTAACCGGGCACGATGATGACGCTGTCGGCATCATCCAACGCCGATGCCACCCCATCTGCATCAATGGCAATCTGCTCGCCCTCAACCGCCTGGGCAGACGTTGTCTCGCCGCCCCAGCCGCCAAGGATCACCGAGACAAAGGACCGGTTCATGCCTTTACACATGATGTAGGAAAGAATGGCGCCCGAGGAGCCCACCAGAGCGCCTGTGACGATCAAAAGGTCGTTGCCCAGGGTGAAGCCGATGGCCGCAGCCGCCCAGCCTGAATAGGAGTTGAGCATGGACACCACAACAGGCATGTCAGCCCCGCCGATCGCCATGATGAGATGGCAACCGATCAGCCCCGAGATCACCGCGACGGCGATCATGGTCCACAGCCCCGCCCCTTCCAGGTACAGCCAGCCCAGAACGAAGCAGGCAATGAAGCCCAACAGGTTCAGCTGATGGCGGAACGGAATGGTGAGCGCCGCCGACGACAGTTTGCCGGCAAGCTTGCCGTACGCGATGATGGACCCGGTGAACGTGATCGCCCCGATGAGGATGCCTAAGAAGAGCTCAACTTTCAGAATAGTGATCTCAACCGGGCTCTTTTTGGCAATGGTGGCCGCAAAGCCGGCAAGTTGATCCACGGTTCCGGCTTCTTTGGCCGTCAGGGCGGCGTTCATCTCAAGATCGGCGTTGATCCCGATAAACACCGCCGCAAGCCCCACCAGGCTGTGAAAGCCCGCCACCAATTCGGGCATTTGGGTCATCTGCACCCGGTTGGCCACAAACCAGCCGATCACCCCGCCAATGGCCACCATAATGACGAGGATGCCGAAATTGCCGACCCCTTTCGCCCCCATGGTGGCACCGACGGCGAGCGCCATGCCGGCAATGCCGTAGTAGATGGCGCGCTTGGCCTTCTCCTGGTTGGAGAGCCCGCCAAGGGCGAGAATAAAGAGAATTGCCGCGACAACGTAAGCGGCGCTGATCAATCCGATGCTCATAGTCCCCTCGCTCCCTTAGCTGCGCTCAAACATGGCGAGCATGCGGCGCGTCACAAGGAAGCCGCCAAAAATGTTCACAGACGCCATCAAGATGGACGCTGCGGCCAGCACCACAACCACTCCGGTGCTGGAGCCGATTTGCAATAATGCCCCAACGATTATGATGGACGAAATGGCATTGGTGATCGCCATAAGCGGCGTGTGCAGAGCATGCGCCACGCCCCAGATCACGTAGAAGCCCACAAACACCGCCAACACGAACACGATGAAGTGCTGCATGAAGCTGGCCGGCGCCGCCAGACCCACCAAAAGACACAGCACGCCGCCAATGGCGAGCAACCAGGCCGTCCGGTCCAGTGCCTTCTTCGCGGCAGCCTCTTCCTCTGCCCGTTTTTCTTCCGGGGTCTTCTCCGGCGCCTTGGGCGGCGCCTTGGCGATCGCCTGGATCTTGGGTGGCGGCGGCGGGAACGTCACCTCGCCCGCATGCGCAATGGTGGCACCGCGGATCACGTCATCTTCCATGTCGTGAACGACAACCCCGTCCTTCTCCGGCGTCAGGTCGGCCATCATGTGCCGGATGTTCGTGGCATAAAGTTCTGAGGCTTGAGCGGCCATGCGGCTGGGGAAATCAGTGTAGCCGATGATGGTCACACCGTTTGCCGTCTCAATCTTCTCATCCGGCTGGGTCAGATCGCAGTTCCCTCCACGCTCGGCCGCAAGGTCCACAACCACAGATCCCGGCTTCATGGCTTCAACCATATCCTTCAGCCAAAGCTTGGGTGCATCCCTGTTGGGGATCAGCGCGGTGGTGATCACGATATCCACGTCCGGCGCCTGTTCACGGAAACACGCCAACTGCTTTTCGCGGAACTCCGGCGATGACGGGGCGGCATATCCGCCCTCACCGCTGGCATCTTCCTCAAAGTCGAGAAACAGGAACTCAGCCCCCATGGACTCAATCTGTTCAGCCACCTCAGGGCGCACATCAAACGCCCGCACAATGGCCCCAAGCGACTGCGCCGCGCCGATGGCGGCAAGGCCCGCAACGCCTGCACCGATCACCAGAACCTTCGCCGGCGGCACCTTCCCGGCCGCCGTCACCTGGCCGGTGAAGAACCGTCCAAAATTGTTGCCCGCCTCGATCACAGCCCTGTAGCCG
>JBCDDQ010000367.1:0-4216 GCA_039180225.1 Pseudomonadota bacterium | reverse complement strand
GTTGCGCCGAGCCCTCGACCATCGCGCTCTGGTGCTGCAAAACCGTGCCTATCGGGATGTGCTGGAGAATCGGCAGAGTGATGCAGACGTCGGCACGCTGCCTGAGCGTTTGGAGGCACATGAGCGAGAGATCATCGAGAGGGCGCTCAGTGACGCAAATGGACGCGTCAGCGAAGCTGCGGCAAAACTGGGTGTTCCACGAAATACGCTCTATGACCGCATGACCCGGCTAAGAGTCGTCGCAAAATCATTCCGCACATGAAAGCTGAAAAGCTGAACACGTAAATGGCGGGAGGCCAAATCGGCCTCCCGCCTGCTGCTCGTGGGCTGGCCGCCCTACTCTTCGGCGGTCTTCTTATAGACCTCATCCTCATGCCGAGCGCTGTCTATGAGTGGAAGGACTGTCAACACGACGGCGATCAACAAACACACTCCAATGGAAAAGCTACTGTTTGCACCTGTGAAGATGGCTGCGGCGCCTTCCCAGCTGTCAATGGGGCTACCCATTTGTTTTCTCCTTATCAGTTTCCAAGAACAACTATTCAGCAGGCGCCAGAAACTCCGGATAGGAGCGGCTTGGCACCTTGACCTTATCAAGACCCGTTATCTGAACATCGTCGGGCACGCGCAACAGATTGACTGCCTTCAGCGCAAGCGATGCCAGGTAACCCGGAACAAAGCCCATCAGGGCACAGACCACGGCCCCAACAAACTGGCCGAAGAAGCTGATCGCCGGCGCATCGCCCGCATTGGGATAGCCCCACGCGAAGATACCAGCCACCAGAACACCCCAGAAACCGGCAACGCCGTGAACTGACCACGCGCCAACCGCATCATCGATACCTTTCTTCTCCAGCCACTGGCCAGCGATCGGCACGATAATGCCGCCGATCATGCCAACCGCGAATGCAACCGGTGGGTAGAGAACATCGAGCGCGGCAGCCGCCGAGAAGATACCGGCGAGAGCGCCGGACATCATCCAGAACGGATCCTTAGTCTTCCAATAGGCTCCGATGATTCCCCCGCCGAATGCCATCAGCGTGTTGAAGGCAAAGGCCGACAACGTGGCCTGTTGACCATAGATGTTGGTCCATTGCGCGCCGTTGTTGTAAATGATGCAGCCGCCCAGGAAGCCGAAGAACCCAACAATAATGAGCATGAGGCCCACCAGGGTCATCGGCATATTGTGTGGCGGCAAGTCTTGCGGCGTCCCATCAGCAGCATACTTGCCGACCCGCGGTCCCAAATTGATCAGAACGCCAAGAGCGAAAAAGCCCGCAATGGTGTGTACAACACCGGCCGCACCCACATCGTGATAGCCAAGCTGCTTGAGCATCCAGCCGTCCGGATGCCAACCCCAGGACGCCGCCCAGATCCAAACCACTGACCCAAGAAGCACCGCCAGAATTATGAAGCCGGACATCCTGATCCGCTCCAGAACTGCGCCACTGAAGATCGACGCGGTGGTGGCGGAGAACAATGTAAACGCAGCCCAGAAGATCCCCGTGGCGTTGTCACTCAAGTTCGGACCCATATTGTCATCCCAAGGCAGGAAGTCCGTTGCCGCAATGGGAATGAAACCGTTAGGCATGGCCCCATAGATCCACCATCCGAAGAAGTACATGGTGGGAATGATGAATGCGAAGGCGAGGATATTTTTCACCCCCGAGGCCAGCACGTTCTTCATGCGTGAAGCCCCCATTTCATAAGCCAGGAACCCGGCGTGGATGGCCACCATCAAACCGATGCACCACCAATAAAAAATCTCCATATTGATGGTGCCCGCCATGTCATGCGACTTTTGCAGCTGCTCCACCTTCTCGGCCAGTTTGGCCATTTCTTCTGGCGTCATAACGCTCTGCCCTCTCTTGTGATTCAAACTCGGAAGGGCGCCCCTTAGCTGCGCCCCCACCCACACCTAAGCGAGGAGCGTGCCAGGCTCTAAATCTATATTTTTCAGTTAGTTAGAGGTCAGCAATTTACATTGCAGTGCACAATAAATTTGCAAGTGCACAATAAAACACCAGCAAAACCAGTCCTTTAGGCAACCTCTCCGGGCTGTAAAGAAAGCGCGTCAAGACCACCAAGCCGAGCAAGAAAGGCCACCACTTCGTCTGTACCTGCGCCACGTTTCAGATCCGTGAACACAACTGGTGCGCCGCTGCGCATCCGATGAGCATCGGCGCGCATAATCTCCAGATCCGCCCCCACATGAGGAGCAAGATCGGTCTTGTTGATGATCAAGAGATCGGAGCGTGTGATGCCGGGTCCACCTTTGCGCGGGATCTCTTCGCCCTGGCACACGCTGATTACATAGAGGGTCAGATCAGCCAGTTCGGGCGAGAAGGTGGCCGCCAAGTTATCACCTCCTGATTCAATAAAGACCACATCGAGATTGTCATGCCGTGACTGGAGATCAGCGATCGCGGCCAGATTTATTGAGGCATCTTCGCGGATTGCAGTATGGGGGCAGCCGCCAGTTTCAACACCGATGATCCGATCTCCAGGCAGGGCCTGAAGTCGGGCCAGCATTAAGGCGTCTTCGCGCGTGTAGATATCATTCGTGACAACACCAATCGACCAGCGCCCCCGCATGACTTCGCACAGGCGCTGCGTCAATGTGGTCTTGCCTGAGCCGACTGGTCCGCCAATACCAATGCGCAAGGGTCCGTGGTTGGATGTCATGAGCGGAACAACCTGGTCTTTTGAGTCTCATGGTTCATGGCGCAAATATCCGCCAGAAGCGTGGAAGTGCCGAGCTCTTCGAGCGGCTTTGCACGTGCGGCCTTCGCCTGCGCCACAATGGTCGGCTCCAAACGCGCCAAGATGCGTTGGCCGGCAGATTGCCCAAGCGGTACAAGGCGCACAGCCGCGGAGATCAGATTTGAAGCTCCCGCATGGATCCAGGCTTCAGCGGCTTGGCCCTTCTCAATCCGATGCCCGGCGGCCGCGCACGCCACTGCCACCGGATATGTAATGTCATCGCTAAGCTCCGTTAAAGCCGCTTCGAGCCAGTCGCATGGCCAGGCCAACATAGTTGTTTGCGCAAAAGCCCGCCCCATTGCCAAGGTTTCCGCCCGCAACTCTGCAGCAGCCGGAAACGCCAAGGCAAACTCATTAACAGCAGCGACTGTTTCAATGGCAGGTGCTTTGAGCGCATTTGCAAAGATCACCGCATCGCTCCACTGTGTCCCGCCCGTCAAGCTGTCCTCGATCCATTCGTCCGTACCGGCCTCATCGTTCACCAGACCTTGCGTCACGGCGGTCTCCAGCCCTTGACTATAGCTGAACGCCCCTACTGGATAAGCCGGGGAGAGCCAAGTGAGCAAACGATAGAGCGGAGAGATGGTGTCAGTGGTCATGGCTATGTTCTCCTGTGTGATGGTGGCTGTAGGCGCCAGCTTCGGGGGTGAACGGCTCCACCACCTCGCACACCTCAGCACCCAAGGTATGGAGCATGTCCGCAATCACATGATCGCGGCGGATTAGAATGCGCTCGGATTCAATCTGCACCTCCAGATGCCGATTGCCGAGATGCCATGCAATTTGCAGCATGTGGTGGCCATCCCTTGCGCGCACTTCCAGCAACTCCTCGGGCACTGCAAGCACCTGAACGATGCGCCCATCGTCCAGGCGCAAACCGTCTCCGTGACGCAGTAGGGCGGCGTTGGGAAGGTCTAGAAGAAACTCCAAACCGTCATCTGCCGTCAGTGTGATCCGTCGCCGATACCGTTGATCCCCATCTAGCGTAACGGTGTGGTGGACCGTGCCTTGCTCCAATGCCTCTTGTGCAGTCAGTATCTGTTGCGCACGTAGCATGAGCATCTCTCCCTCAAAACAGGAAATATCGCTGGGCCATGGGCAGCACTTCAGCCGGCTCGCAGGTGAGCAGCTCGCCATCAGCCCGCACCTCATAGGTCTCCGGATCGACTTCAATCGCAGGCAGCTTGTCGTTCAACACCATCTCCGCCTTGCCGATCTCGCGCGTATCCTCAACAGCCACTGCACCACTCTCAAGTTGAAGCGCCGCAATGGAGCCGTTCTCGAGCGCCAACTTCGAAACAAAATTGACGCGGCTGTTCGTTCGAGCCCGGCCGAAGGCGCCAAACATGGGGCGATAGTGCACAGGCTGAGGTGTGGGGATCGATGCATTTGGATCTCCCATGGGGGCAGCGGCGATGGAACCCATCTTGAGCACCAGATCGGGCTTCACGCC
>JBCDDQ010000366.1:0-4220 GCA_039180225.1 Pseudomonadota bacterium | reverse complement strand
TGCCCGGCATCAAGGTCACCCCTGGCGGCAGATCCGGATCATCGAACGAGTAGGCCTGCTCGGCCAGCAGATTGGGAACATCCAGCGGGTTCAGAACTGTGTCGGGATCATTGCTTGTTCTGAGGTAGGTGGCCCTTGGGTCCACATCCACAAACACCGAACGCTCACCCACCTGCACATCGCCTGTGGAGACCGGATCGATCTTGATCTCAATCTCCTGCGTGGCAACCTCGCCTTCACCGTCCGTCCCGATCAGGATAATCCTGTGTCCGCCGCGGTTATCTTCTGTACCGTCGATAATGAACTGGCCGGTGTCCGGCACCCCAGGTCCGCCGGCGACAACGTTGAACTGCAGCCAAGCTGGCAGAGGGTCGCCATTTTCCAAAGTGGCCGACAAGGTCAGTGTGTCGTTGGTATCCAGATCGTCGAATGCATCCAGCGGCACGTTGACAGTCACCTGGCCGCCCTGAACCAGGAACTGATCGGGCACCTCCACATCTTCCGTGGGGGCGTCGTTTACCCCATCCACTGTGAGCGTGAGGGTTTGTGTGACCACCTCACCGTCTTCATCCTCAACGTCGAACTCAAACTCAAGATCAACGGATTCATCTATGCCAAGGTCACTGAACTCGCTTGGGTCAAACTCCAGGAAATTGTTGTTCACCACCGGCGGAGTGTCCAACGCCGGTCCGTCGGTTTGCTGCAGTGAGCCGTCCACCACATTCAGCTGGTCGTCATCTGCATCAACGATCGCACCTTCCGGCAGCAGATTGACCGTTGAGACGTTGGGCGCATTCTGCGTCACGTTCGTGACCACGGGCGCCACCACCACTGGGGGCGTGTCCACCACCACATCCGGGATTATGGGCTCAAAGTCCGGCGTCGTTTCCACCAGCACCGGCTCCCCCTCGCCGTCCGTGCTCCCGTCGGTTTCAAACAGCGTGAACCCTGGCGTGGAATCGCCATCAGATTCCGAATCACCCCCCAGATCGCCGGCGGGTCCAGAATCGCTGCCGGCATCTTCGATGCCACTATCCTGCAATCCGCTTCCCGGGGTGGTGTCGTTTTCCCCGGTCGTGTCATCTCCATCATTTTGCTGATCGGGGTCGTCGGTGTTTTCGTCTGTCTCTTCCTCGGTACTCTCCTGCTCAATCTGCTCGAGGCGCTGTTGAGCGGCGCTGAACGCCTGATAGACCGTGGCGATCGCATCTGTGTCTGACGCAAGGTCGGAGGTCGTCTTCGGAACGGTTGCCACCACCGTGGGCACCCCGGTCACGGAGGTGGGGGTGACCACATAATTGTCGCCGGTTGTCGTGACGGTCGCCGCCAAAACCAGATTGCCGCTCGCGTCAGGAAGGAAGATCCCGTATGAGCCGACCTCACCCGGCGTGCCGTCCGGCCCTGGAGGGTCGGCCACCAGCGAAGCTTTCATGGTCCCGTCCGCCAGGATCGTCGCAATCACGGTGGTACCGCGAATGCCAAGGGTGGCCACAGGGGTTTGGACCTTCATGTCCCCACTGGGTGCCACCTCGCCGGCCACGAACACGAACGTGCCCTGAACCAGATTGATCAGCATGGAGTTGTCATCGCCGCCCGGCGAATACACCAACTCATCCAACACCATCCGCGCCTCTTCCGATAAGGAGAAGACGGTTTTGTCGATAAACGTGATGGCAACCTTGGAGCCCGAACCCGTGGCCACCACATCGCCTTGGAACACCGGCGTGCCAACCTGGAGCTCGACCACAGTGCCATCTGTGCGCTGAGCGGTGGCGGATCCTTCCAGGGTCTCCACCTGACCGATAGGTTGGCGCCCGTCTGGCGATCCGGCTTGTGCATACTGCCCCGGAGCCCGCGGCCCGGCCAAGCTCTCGACAACGCTGGCATAAAGCCTGCCGCCCTCAGGCGAGATCAAATCCGGCAGGGTCTCCGCTGTGAAGTAGTCCTCCACGACCACGGTCTGGCCGTCATCGCCGGTCAGAACAAGGTCACTGCCCTGATGTTCGAACTGTGCCGTAAACAGAAGATGGGCATTGGGAACCGTAATCGGCTCGCCGGCATCGTTAAGTTGAAGAACGAGTGCAGGCGCTTCCCCGGGGGAAAACTGCTCGAACCTGGCCATGCCACCCTCTAGACTACCCAACTGCAGCTTGCCGATACACTCGCCCAAGTGTGTTTCATGGCAAACCGCTCAACCCCCGAGTAAAACCCTCACAACTTTAATAGAGTTTTTACCAATTAGCCAACTCAAAATATTCTTTATCTCCGCAAATTCTCGAAAAATTACTTTATGGTTTCCAGCATCTCGAAAGACAAATCCTCAGGCTTTACCGTTAAGCTTAACGAGCACATAGTTTCACCGACCAACAGCATAACCCTGCATACCGCGCGGCGATGCCCCGGCCTTAAGGAACGGTCCGTCTTTGGCTGCGGCGGTCATCCGGCCTATGGTCCATGCGCCGTCCAGCACCACATCATGTCCTCTGGCTCTCAGAGCGTTCACCACATCGGACGCGAACCGGTCTTCCATCAACACCCGCCCGGGCAGCGCATCGCGGGGATAGAAGGATCCGGGGAAATGAGCGGAATGGAACAGCGGGCAGTCGCAAGCCTCTTGCAGGTTCAGGCCATGGTGCACATGACGCAGAAACTGCACGACGGTCCATTGATCTTGCTGATCTCCCCCCGGTGTGCCCCAAACCATGTAAGGCTGCCCGTTCCGGTGGGCCAGAGAGGGGCTAAGCGTAGTGCGCGGGCGCTTGCCCGGGGCAAGGCTTGCCGGCAGTCCCTCTTCAAGCCAGAACATCTGCGCCCGGGTGGTCAGCCCGAAGCCGAGCTCCGGGATCACCGGCGAGCTCTGCAGCCAGCCGCCGCTGGGCGTTGCCGACACCATATTGCCCCAGCGGTCGATCACGTCCACATGGCATGTATCTCCGGCCGCTGCGCGCTGGACCCTCGCATCGTAGGACGCCATTGTGGGCTCACCGGCCCCGCCCACAAGGCCCGCCCCCTCCGGCCCGGCCAGTTTTGATGTATCGGGAATGCGGGCACTATGGCCATCGATGGCCCCCGGCCTCAGCTCAAGCGAAGCCTCATCACCGATCAGCGCCCGGCGCTCAGCCGCATAGGCGGCGCTCAGAAGCGTTGTTTCAGGCACATCCACAAAATCGGGATCGCCGTAATAGGCTTCGCGGTCGGCGAAAGCGAGCTTGGCGGCCTCGATCACCACATGCACAAACTCTTCGCCCACTGGATCCATCTGGCCAATGTCGAAACCTTCCAACAGCGCCAGCTGCTGCAGAAACACCGGGCCCTGGCTCCAGACCCCCGGCTTAAACACCTCATACTCGCAATAGGTTCGCGAAAGCGCCGGCTCATAGGTCGCCTGCCATCCGGCCATATCCTCCAGCGACAGGACGCCGGCATTGCGGCGCCCGCTGCTGTCGCGCAGCGGCTCCTGCATGAACCCCACCATCGCCTCGGCCACAAATCCGCGATAATAGAGATCGACCGCAACATCGATTTGCGCCTCGCGGCCACGGGCCTGCCCGGAGCCCTGAATGATCCGCTCCCACGTCTCTGCGAGGGCCGGATTGCGAAACGGAACATCAAGCGCCGGCAGTCCGCCGCCCGGCAGATAGAGCGCTGCCGAGGTCGGCCAATCGGCCTGGAACATCTGCGCCACATCGGCAATGGCGGCCACAATTCGCGGCACCAACGGATAGCCATCTCGGGCATATGCCACCGCAGGCCCAAGCACGTCGGCAACGCCCATGGTGCCGTAGTCGCGCAGCAGGCTCATCCACGCGCCGAACGATCCGGGCACAACTGCAGCCAGGAAGCCGGTTCCCGGCACCAGCTCCAGGCCTTGCGATTTGTAATGATCAATCGTTGCCCCCTGCGGCGCCGGCCCCTGACCGCACAAGAGCTGGGGCCTCGCTTCCTCGGCCGCATGAAACAGCACCGGCACATCCCCGCCGGGACCGTTCAAATGCGGCTCCACCACCTGCAGCGTGAACCCGGCGGCAACCGCCGCGTCGAAGGCATTTCCGCCGCGCTCCAAAATCGACATGGCCAGCGAGGAGGCCAGCCAATGGGTGGACGCAGCCACGCCAAACGTGCCGCAGATTTCCGGTCGGGTTGTAAAATGCATATTGGGTCCCGTTCTTGACTTACAAAGTTCTGGATTGTTCCAACGCCAGTTTAGCGACCACAACTTA
>JBCDDQ010000365.1:0-4234 GCA_039180225.1 Pseudomonadota bacterium | reverse complement strand
CTTCACCAATTTTGAAGAACGCGGGGGCCAAAATTCTGGTGATTTCGCGATCGTCGATCTGGGCGCAACTGTGGACCATGATGGTTGGAAGGCCCGGGCCTACATCCGCAATCTCACTGATGAGTTGGCCTATTTTGGTCGTGGTACTGCGGACGGCAGCGGCCGGGTGGCGCCCCCGTTTACGATCGGCTTTACACTTTCCAAGAAAATTGGTGGCTAAAGCAGCTCAACAGATATGCCATTGCGGTACTGACGCGGCATCCCAGTTAGCACAAGCAATCCAGCGCTGTGGTAACCCGTTTGTTCGGATTGCAAGATATCTCAGCGGCGTCCAAAAAGTTCCTCCGGCAAGGTGCTTGTGTTCGCTCCAAGCTGTTCGATGTCAATCAGGCGATTGGAGATTGAAAAGCGGTCACGCGCCGCGCTCACCCGCAGCATGGGTGAACGCAGGGATCTGAAAGGGGCCATGTCTCATCGGTTTCCCCGACTTTGAGCGGCATGCTGCAGTTCGACCATGATCACACGTGAGACTCTGTCCGCTTAATTCTCGTCACACAAACTTTAAGGTCGCTCGATAACTTGCTGTTTACCATCGGGGCACGGAGGGCATCGGCCATGGCGATGATCGAGCTTTTCTCTCAACGTTTTTGAAGTAGGTGATTTAATACCCAATGGCGTATGAGCGTTTTGCCATATATTTCTGTCCACGCCCTGAAACGGCATTGGCGCGTTTTGGCGAGGAGTGGTTTGGCGATAGTCGCACAAGCGAGATTGCATGCAGTCAGATTGCCCAACCACGCCTCTATGGCTTTCACGCAACGCTGAAGGCGCCTTTTCGCCTGGCGCCTGATGCCCGCTTTGAAGACTTGGAAGCAGCAACAATGCAACTCGCGGCTGGGTTGCCAAGTGTGGCACTTGATGGCCTGGTTGTGAAGCGGATCGGTTCGTTTCTGGCTCTTGTGCCGATTTGCGCATCTGGCGAGCTTAACAATCTCGCCTTTGCTTGTGTTCGCGAGCTTGACCAGTTCCGCGCGCCGCTCACACGGTCAGAGATTTCTCAAAGAAGCGAGTTAGGGCTGTCGCCACGCCAAGAACATCTTATGTCGGAATGGGGTTATCCATACGTTAGCGACGAGTTTCGTTTTCACATGACTCTGACCGGCCCGCTCACTCAGCCGGAGATGAACCGGGCACTGGCTGGGTTGAAAGAACGGGTTCAGGATTTTGCCTCGGCGACTGTTCAGATTGACGATCTCTGTATTTGCGGTGATCCCGGCAACAAAAAGCCCTTTCGCCTGATTAAGCGTGTTGGGTTGAGATCTTCAGGAGTGTCCGAATGAACTGGTTGGCCGTCTCCTCCACGGGGCCCACATTCTCAAACTCCACCACTCGGTTTGGCGCACCAAACTGTGGCACGCAGCGGTTCAATCGCTGGTCTATGTCATGAGCCGCCTCCCTATTGCGTTCTGCCAGTCGTTGGGCAAGAACCTCAGGTGGCGCAGTGATGTGCAGAACAGCCAGATTGGAAAACATGCGGCTTGCCTCCTGCACTACGCTGCGTGAAAGGTTGCAAACCACGTTTGAGCCCGACGATGTAGCCTCAACGACTGCGACCGGAACCCCGTAGTACAGACCATGCGCGCTCCAAGACAACGCAAACTCGCCACCTTTGGCCTTCCGTTCAAATGCTTCCCGGCTGATCGCGCGATGGGCCTCGCCACCGCTGTCCTCTGGTCGGGTGATATAGCGCCGAGCAAAGACAAAACGCTTGTCTTCTCCGAGAGATTTCTCAGCCGCGTCAATAAGAGTGTCTTTGCCTGCCCCGCTTGGACCCACAACGGCAAAGAATGTCCCGAGCTTAGGCAATTCGTTGTCCTTTGCGGCGCACCTCGCGAATGACCGGCGTACCCTCCACGTCATGGAACCGCACCAAGTCGGCCCTCAGGCCTTCTTCGAGCCTACCCCGATCATTAAGACCAGCGCTTTTGGCAGGTTGTGCGGTCACCATGCGCACAGCTTTGGGCAAATCTATGCGCTCCACACACTCGCTCAGCACAAAGCTGGCATAAAGCAGTGAAGCGGGCACGTAATCTGATGAGATTATGTCCAGCCAGCCCTGTTCGGCGAAATCTCGCGCAGATGCATTGCCATTGTGCGACTTGCCGCGGACCACGTTCGGTCCACCCATAAGCACCGCCATACCCGCATCGTGCGAGGCTTTGGCAGCTGCACTGGTTGTTGGGAATTCGGCAATGGAAACCCTATCTTCAACTGCTTCGTCCACATGGTTCAAGGTGGCGTCGTCATGGCTGGCAATTTGTATGGCGCGTTTGTGCGCCTTGCTCACAATGGCCTTGCGATTGGGCGCGCTGTAGCGTTTCTGAAACTCGATACGCTCGCTTGCATAGACCTGAAACTCCTCATCGCTCATCTGATACTTTTTCATGTAGTAGGCGCGGTACGCCTCCATTGTTGCGAACTGCCGCTGGCCGGGCGTGTGGTCCATCACTGAGAGTAGCATGGCGAGTGGATGGTCCAGGAGCGGATCCACCAATTCCGGCAAATCAGGGCAAGAGACCTCGCAGCGAAGGTGTAGAAAATGATCAGCCTTTAAGAGCTTACTGTCCTTGCAAGCGCTCAACGCCGCACAGGTTTCCTGAAGGCGGCCAAAATCCCGGCTTGCGCTGTCCGCATGTCCGATAGACAGCGCGTTGAACACGGTGGTGATGCCCGCCGAAGCAATTTCACGGTCATGGTTCAGCAGGGCCGCATGAGCCGGCCAATAAGAATTGGGGCGTGGATTGAGGTGGCGCTCCACATTGTCCGTGTGCAATTCCACGAGACCGGGAACCACAAAATCACCCTCCACGTCAATAGCACCGGGCAATTTGGAGCGACCGGGCAGAATGCCTGTTATGCCACCACAGCCGAAGGCGATGGTTCCGCGCACGATTTCGTCTGACAGAACCAGACGTGCATTGGTCCAAATGGTTTCGGTGGTCATGCAGCTCTCCGCACACGGCTGATGTCAAATTCACGTGTAGAGACCGCGGCCCGGTCGCCGGTGTCGTGGAAAATCCCGATCATGGCGCTGCCTGCTGCGACGCTTTCGGCAATCAGATCAAGCACCACCTGCCGGTTCTCTGCATCGAGCGACGCGGTGGGTTCGTCGAGCAGAAGGATTGGATAGGACACCGCAAACCCGCGGGCAATGTTAACCCGTTGTTGCTCACCCCCGGAAAACGTCAGGGGCGATAAGGACCAGAGCTTTTCGGGAATGTTGAGACGCACCAACAACTCCCGTGCACGGGATCTTGCGGATTTCTCATTGGCGCCCCGCTCGATCAGTGGCTCGGCCACAATGTCCAGACAGGGTACGCGTGGGATTACGCGTAGAAACTGCGTTACATATCCCAGCGTGCGCCGTCGCACTTCCATCACCTGGCTGGGGGTGCCGGTAACGATATCGACCCAAGTTCGATCATGCAGAATTTCCACGCTGCCGGCACCTGCCGGATAGGTGCCATAGATCAGTTTCAGCAGTGAGCTCTTACCTGCACCGGACGGACCGCTTAGCCCAACGGCCTCGCCTGCGTGCAGTGTAAAATCCAGTGCGCTAAAGGCCTCTATCTTGGCTTGGCCCTGCAGATGTAGGCAGAAACTTTTGCTTGCGCCGGATATTTTGAGCACAGCTGTCATCGCTCATCACACCTGCAATATTGAGGAGACCAAAAGCTGGCTGTAAGGCGCCTGAGGGTCTTCAAGCACTTGATCGGTCAACCCGCTCTCCACCACGTTGCCACCCTGCATCACGATCAGTCTGGAGGATAAGAGGCGGGCAACGGCCAGGTCGTGGGTAACCACCAAAACCGACAGCCCAAGCGTGCGCACCAGACTGCGAATGAGATCAAGCAGGCGGGCCTGAACCGACACATCAAGACCGCCCGTGGGCTCGTCCATGAACACCAGGCGCGGCGAGGTCACCAGATTGCGTGCAATCTGCAGCCGCTGCTGCATGCCGCCGGAGAAGGTGCGCGGCAGATCATCGATGCGCTCAGAATCAATCTCCACGTGCTCCAACCATTCAATCGCAGCCGCGCGGATGTTGCCATAGTGGCGGTCGCCGATGGCCATCAGCCGTTCGCCAATATTGGCGCCAGCGGAGACATTCATGCGAAGTCCATCGCGGGGATGCTGATGGACGAAGGCCCAGTCTGTGCGTGCCAAGAGGCGG
>JBCDDQ010000364.1:0-4240 GCA_039180225.1 Pseudomonadota bacterium | reverse complement strand
GGGCCGTGATATTCGGCAATGCCGATGGCCTGGCGGAGCGTGTCCTCAGAGCCGCCGGCAAGGCGCACGCCGAGGGCGGCCACGGCCACGGCCACCCAGGCCCCGGAGGTGTGGTAGTCAGGCACGGTGCCGTGAAGCGCAACGCCGGCGCGGCATGCGATCTCATAGCCCAGCACCATGGTGGCGAGGAACTCCGGACCGGTCAGCTCAGGCTTGTGCTCTGCGAAGGCCAGCACACCCGGCAACAGGCCGCAGCCAGCGTGACCCTTGGAGGGGCTGTAGCCGTCATGGGCATCCAGGGCATCGATCTGCGTGGCGCCCGCATAGGCCGCCCCGCCGAGGCTGGCTGTGCGGCCGTCAAACAGGATGCGCGCGCGGTCCTCATCGCTGCCGGCGTTGAAGAGGCGGATGGCCATCTCCCGGCCCAGGCGGCTGGCATCAATGTGCCGGGCCGCAGCGCCCACACCGATGAGATCGAGGATCAGGTCCTGCACCCGCTCAAGCGCTGTGTCGGGGATCTGGTCCGCGCTGGTTGCCAGCACGAAGTCTGCGAAGGGGCGGGCTTGGGGAGCGGTCTGGAGCATGGGGGTATCCTTTAGCGGTCAAAGCGCTTTTTCAAAGAAGATGCTGGTCTCAATGGTGTGGGGCGGCAGGTCCAGGTAGGCGCCGAAGGCCGGACGGCGTTTGAAGCCTAGGCGTTCATAGAACTGGAGTGCTTCGTGCTGGTAGATCCCGGTTTCAAGGCGCAGCAGCGGGCGCTCGTGCCTGCGGGCCACATCCTCAAACCTCGCCACCAGAGCCTTGCCGACGCCGCTGCGCCGCGTGTCCGCTTCGGCGAACATGCGCTTGATCTCACCGAACCCGTCAAACAGGGCCACGGCCCCGCAGCCCACGGCGCGCCCGTCCTGGTGGGCCAGGAAGAAGTGCACATGAGGCTCTTCCAGGGCGTCTATCGAGAGGCCGTGTTGCTGGTCGGGGGAGTAGCCCCGCGAGAGCGCTTCATCGAGCTTCAAGAGCAGAAGGCCCGCTTCCGCGCTGCGCGGATCGCCAGGTTCGATGGTGAGGCTCATGGCTCGTCTCGTACGGTCCCGCTCAGATGGAGTTGTCCCTGATGAACGCCAGGCAGTTTTGCGCAATGGAGCGGTGTTGGGCCCGCTCTGTCAAGACCGCGAGCAAGGGGCGGTCGAACTCCACAAAGTCAGGCCCCGCGCTCACCAGCCGGCCGGCGTCCAGATAGCCCTCAATCAGCCCGCGCCAACCCAAGGCGAGGCCGCGGCCTTGGCTCGCCGCTTCAAGCATATAGACGTAGTTGTCAAAGCCGGGCTCAGCCCGCGCCTCCGGGCGCCTCAGCCCATGGGCTGCGAACCAGGTCTCCCAGGTGGCCCAGCCTCTGTTGCTCTTGATGAGCTCCAGCATGGGCAGTTCGCCCCAGGCTGCCGGGCCCTCCGCCAACGTGGCGCGATGGCGCTTGGCGAACTCGGGCGAGCACACCGGCATGACCGCCTCTGAGAACGCCACGGCCCGGTGTTCGGGCCGACTGCCCATGTCCTGATAGGAGAACACCATGTCGATGCGCGGATCGGCCAGGGTGTCGAAATGGTCGTAATCAAAAGTCATGATGCGGATCGGCTGGCCGGCCGTCTTCTGCAGGGCTTCAAAACGCGGCATGATGTAGAGGTGCGAGATCTCATGAGTGCAGGCGATCACCAATTGCTCATCGTCCGGCGCGTTTGCCACATCCAGCGAGGCGGCCTGGATGGTTTCAAGCCCCAGCACGACGGAACGGTAAAGGCGCTCGCCGGCACTGTTTAAGGCGACCTTTCCGCCCTTGCGCTCAAACAGCTTGGTGCCGAGCTGATCTTCAAGGCCGGCAATATGACGGCTGACCGCAGACTGGGAGGTGTTGAGTTCGTCGGCCGCCCGGCTGAAATGGCCGTTGCGGGCCGCGCTCTCAAACGCCAGAAGGGCGCTTGTGGAGGGGATCCAGCGTTTCCGTAATCTCATATCAGAACTGATATGGCCCTGAGGCACAAAAGGCAATGTGTGCGTTGCCGTTTTGGTGCTAGCGTGGCGCCGATGATTTTGCCCCAGGAAGATTGTGGCCATGAAACCGGAACGCTGGTCAGACCCCGCCAAGAAGCTCTTTCCCCACCAGGTGGGCTTCACCGCCCCGCCCCATGATTTCGACGCAGCGCCGACCGATTTCTTGCGCATTGCGCCGGACACGGTGGGGGCCCATGGCCGGCTTTTGCATGTGGACACCTATGCCCATGAGCTCAAACAGCGCGCGGCGAATTTCCATCTCCTGGAAGACGTGGTGCACTGCATGTCCAATGCCGGGGCCGATGTGGTGGGCCAGGTGGGCACCAACTGGGTGCATTGCAACGGCACCACCCCCGATGACATCCGCGCCTTCTGCGATCAGCTGGAAGACAAGTACGAGACCCCGTTCCACATGGCCGGCATGTGCCTGGTGGAAGGCTTGCGGGAATTGGGGGCGGAGAAGATCGCGCTCAACTCGGTCTACTTCTGGCCCGATTGGCGCGACGGGGTGGCGCGGTTCTTAAAGCAGGCCGGGTTCGATCTCATCTACCACGGCAACTTCGTGGACCAGGGCCATTACGAAACCCAGGAAGAGGTCAACGAGTGCACCTGGATCTTCCCCGGCGCCTTGGCCGAAGCCTCGATGACCTATGTGGCCGAACAGGCGCCCGACGCCGATGCCATCGTGGTCAACGGCATGCCCAACTTCCGCCGGGCCGATGGCCTGCCGCAACGCACCCTGGCGTACGCGCCGGAGCTGGAGGCCAAGCTGGGCAAGCCCATCGTTTCCTCAGACTTTGCGCTCTACTGGAACATCTTCAAGACCTTGGGCGTGGCGCCTGAGGGTGATCATGGCCGGCTGCTGGCCACCCTCGAATCTTGAGCGGGGGCGCTATGCATCCGATCCATGTGCTCTGGGCAACGCCCCGGTCCACCTCCACCGCGTTTGAGTGGATGATGCGCATGCGCGGCGACATGACCTGCTTTCATGAGCCGTTCGGCGAGTGCTGGTATCAGGGCGATGATGCCCTGTGGCCAAGGCTTGCAGACGACAGCCCGCGCCAGCCGGGGCTGACGTTCCAGGTGGTGTACGACCGGCTGAAGACGGCGGCGGAAGAGCGGCCTGTGTTCTCCAAGGACATGCCCCAGTTCACCGATCACCTTTGGTCGGATGCGTTTCTGGCAACGTTCAACCACAGCTTCCTGATCCGCGACCCCGCGAAGGTGCTGACCTCGGTGCATCGCAACTGGCCGCACTTTGTGATGAAGGAGATCGGCTTCATCGAGTTGCGCGATCTGTTCGACCGGATGAGCGATGCGCTTGGCGCACCGCCTCCGGTGATCGACAGCGATGACCTGCTGGAGGACCCCCATGGCATCGTGAAGGCCTATTGCGAGGCCATTGGCGCGCCGTTCATACCGGAGGCTCTGAGCTGGGAGCCGGGCGCGCGCTCTGAGGTGCTGTGGTACGACAAGGAGGCGGTGTGGCATAAGAACCTCATCAACTCAGATGGCCTCAAACCCCAGCCGCGCAAGGATGCCGACATCTCCAAGGTGCCCGACTGGGTGAAGGAGATGTATGATGTTTGCCTGCCCATCTATGACTATCTCCACGGCCACCGCCTGGGCGCGGCATGATATCCCTTGAATTGGCCATGTGAGCGCCGCAGGATGCTGCTGCCGTAAGACGCAGAAAACAGCAGCGAGGCACCATGCTCACCAAGACCGAACCTCAGCCTACGGATGATCTGGCGGGCAAGCATTTCGACGTGCTCATCGTGGGTGCGGGCATTTCCGGCATCGATGCGGCCTATCATCTGCAGCAGCAGTGCCCGGGCAAGAGCTTTGCTTTGCTGGACCGGCAAGAGGCGTTCGGCGGCACCTGGCGGCTCCACAAGTTTCCCGGCATCCGGTCCGACAGCGATCTCTTCACCTTCGGCTACAGCTGGAAACCCTGGCGCGGGGTGCCTATCGCCACGGCTGAGGAGATTTTGAAGTATCTCGACGAGGCCATTGAGGAACAGGGCCTGCGCGCGCACATCCACACCGGCCTGAAGGTGGAAAGCGCGGTGTGGTCAACGGACGAGGCGCGCTGGACCCTGACGGTTGTGGAAGCAGGGAGCGAGGAGCGCTGGCAGGTCTCTTGTGCCTTCCTGTGGATGTGCCAGGGCTATTACAAGCAGACCGGCTATGTGCC
>JBCDDQ010000363.1:0-4263 GCA_039180225.1 Pseudomonadota bacterium | reverse complement strand
TTCATTCAGCAACACGGAAAGGGCCTCAACGATCCAGTCATCCCGGGTCAGTTGGGGGTCACGCTTCTTTTCATCTCGTGTGGACAGAAGTTCCAAGACGTTCGTCTCCATGCAGGTATGGACTTTACCATACAGGGTTGTATGTTTTCTGGTCAATTTGTATTATTCCGCCCTTGACCCCCGCAAGGAACTGAACCATGAGCCTTCCAGCAAGCACCGCGCCGGTCAGGGCGATGTCGTTTGATGATCTGCCGTTCGCCCCCCGCTTTGCCTACGGCGACCAAGCCCAAATCGCGGAGATCACGGGAAACGGTGATGGCACACCTCTCGGCACAGGTTTTGCGCGCTTCACGGATGCCCACATTCCCTGGACCATAAAGTATGACGAGATTCTGTTGGTGTTGGAGGGAACGGTGGTTGTGCGCATCGGGGGAGAGGATTTCACGGCGGGCCCGAAAGACAGCATCTGGCTGCCGGCGGGCACGGAGCTGGAATACATCTCCCGATCAGCCCTGGTGTTCTATGCGATCCATCCCAGCAACTGGGCGGAGGACTCATCATGAAAATCGACCGGTTGCCGGTTGTGGACCGGACCAATGGCTGGAGCGCCATTCTTGCGGAACGCTCGCCGAAGGCGCCTCTTGCGGGCGATAGTGCCGCGGACTGGATTGTCCTGGGCGCTGGATATGCTGGCCTTGCTGCGGCGCGGCGCCTGGCGGAGAACTGCCCCGATCAGACGATTGGCCTCATCGATGCCGGCTCGGCCGGTGAGAACGCTTCGGGCCGCAATTCCGGTTTTGCCATCGACTTGCCCCACAATGTGGGTTCATCGCTGGATGAACTGGAGGGCTCGCACCGCTTCATGCGCCTGGCGCGATCCGCCATCGATCAGCTGGGGGAGATCGTCAGCAGCAACAACATCGCCTGCGATTGGTCGGCAGATGGACGCTACCATACGGCAGTGTCTGAGCGCGGTGTGAAGGAAGTCCTGGAGCCTTATGCCAAGGAGCTCGACGCCTTAGGAGAGCCGTTTGAATGGCTGGATAAGGTTCAGGTGCGCGAGCGCATTGGTTCGGACCACTTTACAGCGGCTGTGTTCACCCCGGGCGGTGCGCTCATGAACCCGGCCGCGCTGACCCGAGGGCTGGCTGATGCTCTGCCTGAGAATGTGACGCTTTATGAAAATTCGCCGGTTGTGGAGGCCAATTTCGACAACGGCGTTCACTTGACCACACAGGGCGGAACCCTGAGGGCCCCTAAGATGATCCTGGCCGCCAATGGGTATTCGGAACAGTTCGGGTTCTTCAAGAACCGGTTCTTGCACCTCGTGGCCCATGGCAGTTTGACCAGACCGTTGAGCGATGACGAGCAGGCGGCCTACGGCGTGGCGGAGCCCTGGGGTCTGACCCCGGCCAACGCGTTTGCCGGCATCACCATGCGCTATACCAATGACAGACGCATCCTCATCCGTCAGGGGCTGGACTATTGCCCCAGCCAGGTGTTCACGGCGCAGGAGCAGCAGCGCGTGAAGCAGCGTCACAAGGAGCTGTTCGACCAGCGCTTTCCCATGTTGCCCAAAGTGGAGATCGAGCACACGTGGAGCGGCATTGTGTGTCTGTCGCAAAACAGTGCGCCCGGGTTTGGCCAGTTGCGGTCAAACATCTGGTCTGCCGTGTGCCAGAACGCTGTTGGCGTCACCAAGGGCACTTTTGGGGGCACCTTGGCGGCCGATATGGCCACGGGCCGCGACAATCGCCTGATTGAGGACATGCTGAGCCTGGGCGCGCCCAGCAGCCTGCCCCCAAGGCCGTTTTTGGATATCGGTGTGCGGGCCCGCTTCATGTGGGAGCTCTGGTCAAACCGTCACGAGGCGTGAATTGCGCTAGAGGTCCAGGGCGAGCTGATCTTGGTTCTTTGGTGCCTTTCTCTTGCGGCCGGTAAACCTGACACCGCTTTTGCGGCTGCCATGGCGCTCCTGAATAGCATTTGCCACGTTGCGGTATTGCGGGCTTGCCCTGACGGCCCAAACCTTCTGACGGGCCTGTTTGGCCGCAGATAGATGATCAACGATGGGTAAGGGGTAGGCCTTGTCCAAGATGTGTCCGGCGCCGTCCCATCGCCACGGCTCGTGAATGAACTCGTCGGGGATGGCGGCCAGCTGGGGCACCCATTTGCGCACAAACGTGCCTTTGGGGTCCTGATCGAAGCCCTGTTTGACCGGGTTATAGATGCGCACCGTATTGATGCCACTGGTGCCCGATTGCATCTGCACCTGAGGCCAGTGAATGCCGGGTTCATAGTCGGTGAATTGGCGCGCCAGGTGCTCGCCGGGGCGTCTCCAGTCGAGCCAGAGATGGTAGCTGGCGACCGCCATGAGCATGGCCCGCATGCGAAAATTGAGCCATCCAGTGGCCATCAAGGCTCGCATGCAGGCATCAACGAACGGCAATCCCGTCTCGCCCTTCGCCCAGGCGTCATAGCGCACTTGGTCCGCGGAACTGCCGCGCACGCCGTTGTAGGCCGGATGCAGATTGGTGTGCTCCAAAGAGGGCTGGCTCTCGAGCTTCTGCATGAAATGGCAATGCCAGTGAAGGCGTCCGGAGAACGATGACAGGGCACCGCGCCAAGCAGATTTTGGCGCAGCCTGGTTGGTGTTGAGCGCCACCCGCCGTTTGTTCGTGGCCTGGGTGACCTCGCGCAATGAAACGGTGCCCCAGGCCAGATGGGGCGAAAGGCGCGAGCAGGCCTCAAACGCGCTGTTTGGGCTCGACATGGCGTGGCGATAGGTTACGCCCCGCTCGGTCAGGAAGCTGTCCAAGGTTTGCAGCGCTTCGGATCGCCCTCCCGCCTGGCGCGACGGACAAAGGTCAGATGACATACCGAGATCCGCAGCACTTGGAATCTTCGCAGGGGCGAGCGAGCCATCGTGCCGAGCACCATCGGGCGGGGGCGACACGGGCTCTGCCATGAAGCGATCCCAACGGGTGGCCCAGCCGTCCCGTTTTTTCAGGCCGCGAATGACACCGTTCTGACGCTCCTGCCTCCAGGCAACACTGTTGAGCCTGCACCAGGCGGCCACGCGTTTGTCGCGCTCAAAGGTCCAGGCGTTTCCGGTTTCCTCGTGCGACCACAGAGCCGAAAGCCCCAACTCCCGGTGAAGCAGGGTCAGCGTG
Source organism: Pseudomonadota bacterium (assembly GCA_039180225.1). GTDB lineage: Bacteria > Pseudomonadota > Alphaproteobacteria > Rhizobiales > CAJQND01 > JAAEUE01. Next base: position 1,090 of record JBCDDQ010000363.1, on the reverse strand, counting down.
TCTGTCACGGGTCCAACGTCCAGCCTCAGAGAAAGTCCAATCTCGGCGAGGTCCTGGCGCAATTGGGAGAGACACTCGGCAACGAACGCCCATTGACGGCCCGAGGCGTCCGGCTGTTGCCAGTAGTCCGGCTCGGCAACAAAGAAGGGGAGGACAGGGCCGGACTGTGCGGCCAGATAAAGCGCGCGGTGATCGTGGATCCTGAGGTCGCGCTTGAACCATACGGCCTGCACCTGTGCCGACATCGCGTGAATTTCCTGTGGGTGAACGCTCGTCAGACAATACGTTTGAAGGGAAAATTCGGATTGCGCCTGTGCCGTTGGGCTGTCCGGTGATCTGAACGAGGATCGGCTGCGTTAAGCATAGTAAGCGAAGGAGATGTTTTACCATGAAGGTGCATTATTCACTCGGTCTGCCAGCGCATGACACAGAGCAGCGGTATCCCTCCACGCATTATCTGCAGGCGATCGTCTATCTCAGCATCATGTGGATCGTCATATTCGGCTTCGCCGCCGCGTCCTGGACCCTGTTCGGAGGATTGGTCGCCACCCAGCTGGCTGTGGTGGCCGGGCTGATCGTGACCAGCGCCGCCTTTATCAGCGCTGACATCCAGAGCCACCAAGCGCTGCATCAGAAGCTTGCGCGCAAGACACCGAAGCGGTGAGCCGGCCATGACGACGACCAGTGCTCTCTCGGTTTATTTCGACGGCTCGTGCCCGCTCTGCACGCGCGAGATCGCGTTCTACAGGCGTTTAACCGGCGCTGAGGCGATCTCATGGATTGATGCATCCCAGTGTCCTGAATGGGAGATCGCGCCGGGCCTGACCAAGTCTGCCGCGCTGTCGCGCTTTCATGTCCTAACTCCGGGCGGCGAACTCCTGTCCGGAGCCTCGGCTTTCAGCCGGATTTGGCTTGAGCTGCCGCGCTTCCGGTGGCTTGGCGCTCTTACGCAGCATGCGCCGATTTCTTGGCTGTTGGAGCGCGCGTACCGGGGCTTCCTGCACGTGCGCCCCCATGTCCAAAGACTGGCCGGCCATAAGCCTTTGTGCCGCTAGCTGCCGGTCCCGAGGCCCAGCACGTAGCTGGACAC
>JBCDDQ010000362.1:0-4273 GCA_039180225.1 Pseudomonadota bacterium | reverse complement strand
GGCGCCGGAGATAATGTTGTTGCTGATCAGGGCCTGGCCTGCGCCGCGTGTGGTGCTGGCTTCCATGCCGATCGGGCAATCCTTGATCATGTTGCCGGTGGCCACTGTGTTCTGCAGATATTGACCCCAGCCCAAAGCGATCCCGGACCGTGCGGCGTTCTCCACCACATTGCCGGTGAGTGCTGTGTCGCCATCCGCGCCAATGCCAACGCCCCAACCGTCATTGAAGCGCTTGCGGGTGATGTTGCGCACCAGGTTTCCGGAGCAGACGGCCAGCCGGCCGCCCTCATTCAAGTTGGTGATGGCAATCCCAATGGCTGCCGTATCCACCACATTGTTGCTCACCACGGCCCCTTGGAAGGCAAACTCCACATAGAGGGCCACCTCGCCCAGGTCTGAGCAGTTATTGCCGGTGATCTGCACATTGTCCGCGGAGTTGCAGCGCACTGCGGAGAAGGTGCAAGCCGAAATCATATTGTCCGACGCGGTGACGTTGGCGGCGCGGTAGATGTTGATGCCGTTCCCGTTCTGGCCTGAGCCACCATCCTTGGCGCCAATGTTCCGGATCTGGTTTTGCGCCACGATGCTGCCATCCCGGCCCTTTTTCGATTGCCAGATCAAGATGCCGTTGTTCTGGCACTTCTCCACCAGGTTCCCGGTGACCGTCAGGCCGCTGGAATCAAGCGAAAACAGGCCGGCATTCCGGTTTTCCGCAAAGCGACTGCCGGTCACAGACCCGCCACAGCCTTTCAGTGAGAGCCCGCTGCGCCGCGAGCGCAGGAAACTGCAGCGCTCAATCCGCAAGGCGCGCGTGCCCCGGCATTCCACCAGACCGCCCCGTGCATCGCCCAGAGGACTTGCGAAATTGCCGTCGAATGAGATCCCGTCGAGGGTCGCTTCAGGCGTATCTTCCACCAGCACAAGCGGCTTGCCGCCCGCTGCTACGATCTGGGTTTGGCCCGGAACGCCGATCAGATGCACCGGTCCGCGGATGCTCAACGTGTCGCAAAAATAGGTGCCGCCGGGCAGGTAAAGGCTGCGTTTCTGCTTGATCGCCGCGTTGATCGCCTTCTGAAGCACCTTGGTTTGTGGTGCAGACCGGCCGGGCTTTGCGCCAAAATCGGACGCAACCAACACCGACTTGGCCGCTGCCTGTGCTTCAGTGCCTGAGCCCGCCAAAACCGCCAGGCCCGCGCCAATTCCAGCGCTGCCGGCCATGAAAGATCGCCGCGTCGTGGTCATAAGGAATACTCCTGGTCCGCATTTTACGACACAGATGCAAAACTTATGCCTTTTGATCCATTTCCATAAGCTCACGCACGGCCAAAACGGGCGTCAGGCGCCCTTCGGACACCTCGTGCTGCAGATCGTTCAATCGGGCCTTAACCGCCTCATTTTGCCGGAACCGGGTCATCACGCGCTCTTCCAGCATGGCCCACATCCAGCGCACGCGCTGATCCTTGCGCCGGGTCTCGAACTCACCGGTGCCCGTCAAGACCTCCCGGTGGCGCTGAATGTCGGCCCAGAGTGCGTCCAGCCCCTGGTTCTGAAGACCCGAAATGGTGATGACCGGCGGGGCCCAATTGGGACTTTGCGGGGTGAGAATGTTGAAAGCGGCCCGATACTCGGATGCCGCCGCATTGGCACGGGTCTCGTTGTCGCCATCTGCCTTATTGACGGCGATCATGTCGGCGATTTCCAACACGCCCTTCTTGATCCCCTGAAGTTCATCGCCGGCGCCTGGCAGCATCAGCACCAGAAAGAAATCCACCATATCGGCAACCGCGGTCTCCGATTGCCCGATCCCCACGGTCTCCACGATGATGATGTCGAACCCGGCCGCTTCGCAGAGCAGCATGGTCTCGCGCGTGCGCCGGGTGACGCCGCCAAGCGTTGCCCCTGTGGGGGAAGGGCGGATGAAGGCTTTGGGGTCACTTGACAGCGCAGTCATCCGGGTCTTGTCGCCGAGGATCGAGCCTCCGCTGCGCTGGCTCGTGGGATCCACCGCGAGCACGGCCACCTTATGGCCCGCTGCGGTGAGGTTGCTGCCGAACGTGTCGATGGTGGTGGATTTGCCGACGCCCGGAACGCCCGTGATGCCGATGCGCAAAGCTTTGCCCGTGACCGGGGTCAAGCTCAGCAGGAGCTGCTGGGCCTGATCTTCGTGATCAGGCCGTTTGCTCTCCACCAATGTGATGGCGCGGCCAAGCGCGGCGCGTTCACCGGCCTTCAGGGCCTCGGCCAGGGCGTCCAAGTCAGGGCTCATTCGGATGCACACTCCATGGCGGCCAGCCGGCTCCTCAGGGAGCCCACGTGGAGCTCCAGCTTATGGCCGTCCGGATCGAGAAAGTAGTAGCTGTCCCCTTCCGACTTGTTCTGCCGCCAGGCCCGTCCGCCGGCGGCTTCCACGCGCGCTGAAGCGGCCACAAAATCCTCCTGGGCCACATTGAAAGCAAAATGCGTATAATCAGGATGCGGCGCGCTGCGTGTCTCCGGATCGTAGGACAGGCACAGCCAAAGCGCGCCGGCCTCCAGGTAGGCCCCGGTCTCCCAGCGCCTGGCGAGGCGCAATCCCAAACCGTCCACGTAGAACGCAACCGAACGCTCCAGGTCAGAAACGGCAAGGGTGATGTGGTTGAGACCGAGAACCATGCTCACTGGGTAACCTGCCGGCCGGAGGCCGCTTTACTCTGCAGCATCCGCATATCCGCGCTCTGCGCTGAGCTGGCGGATCAGATCCTGGGCCGCTGAGCTGATCACTGTTCCCGGCGGGAAGATCGCTGCGGCGCCGGCCTGCTTCAGAGCATCGAAATCCTGGGGTGGGATGACCCCGCCGACCACCACCATAATGTCCTCACGCCCAAGCTTGCCCAGGGCCCCCTTCAGGTCCGGCACCAGGGTCAAATGGCCGGCCGCCAAAGACGAGACACCGATCACGTGCACATCATTCTCCACCGCCTGCTGAGCCACTTCATCAGGGGTTGAGAACAAGGGGCCGATATCCACGTCAAAACCGATATCGGCAAAGGCGGTGGCGATCACTTTCTGACCGCGATCGTGTCCATCCTGGCCCATCTTGGCGATCAGAATGCGCGGACGCCGGCCATCGGCTTCCTCAAAGGCATCCACCATCTTGCGGGTATCTTCCACAGCTTCCGACATCTTGCCGGCCTCCTTGCTGTAAACGCCCTGAATGGCGCGAATTTCGGCCACGTGCCGGCCCCAGGCGCGTTCCATGGCAGCGGAAATCTCGCCCACTGTTGCTTTGGCCCGGCCTGCATCGACAGCGGCTTTGAGCAAATTGCCTTCGCCGGACTTGGCCACCTTGCCCAGCTCATCCAGCAGGGCTTGCGTTTCAGCCTCGTTGCGCTCGGCTTTGAGGCGCTGGAGTTTGGCCTCCTGCTCCGCGCGCACCTTGGCGTTCTCCACTTTCAGAACCTCAATATTGTCGGGTTCATCCACCTGGAACTTGTTGACCCCCACGACAGTCTGGGCGCCGGAATCGATCCGGGCCTGGGTCCGCGCAGCGGCCTCTTCGATGCGCAATTTGGGGATGCCGGCTTCAATGGCCTTGGCCATGCCGCCCAGCTCTTCAACCTCCTGAATATGCGCCCAGGCTTTGCGGGCGAGCTCATAGGTGAGGCGCTCCACATAGTAGCTGCCGCCCCAGGGGTCGATCACCCGGCAGGTGCCGGTCTCCTGCTGCAGGAACAGTTGAGTGTTGCGGGCAATGCGTGCGGAGAAGTCCGTCGGCAAGGCCAGCGCTTCATCCAGCGCATTGGTGTGTAGCGACTGCGTGTGCCCTTGTGTGGCCGCCATGGCCTCAATGCAGGTGCGGGTGACATTGTTGAACACATCTTGAGCGGTCAGCGACCAGCCTGACGTTTGGCAATGGGTCCTGAGGCTGAATGATTTGTCGGACTTCGGCTCAAACGGCGTCAGCAGCTTGGCCCACAACAGCCGGGCGGCCCGCATCTTGGCGATTTCCATGAAGAAGTTCATGCCGATCGCCCAGAAGAATGAGAGCCGGGGGGCAAATGCGTCAATGTCCAGGCCTGCGGCCACACCGGCGCGGGCATATTCCACTCCGTCTGCCAGGGTATAGGCCAGCTCCAAGTCAGCCGTCGCGCCGGCTTCCTGCATGTGATAGCCGGAGATGGAGATGGAATTGAATTTCGGCATGTTCTGCGAGGTATAGGCAAAAATGTCCGAAATGATCCGCATGCTCGGCTTGGGCGGATAGATATAAGTGTTGCGGACCATGAACTCTTTC
>JBCDDQ010000361.1:0-4341 GCA_039180225.1 Pseudomonadota bacterium | reverse complement strand
CGCTGCTGCGTGAGGGTGACGGCGGCGGCGGGTTATACAGAAGCATGCCCTGAGCTCCTGGTCGGCGGTGCTCGACTATTGCCGCAGCTCCATGGCCTATGAGGAGGTGGAACAGTTTCGGGTTCTCTTTCTGGACCGCAAGAACATGCTGATTGCAGATGAAGTCCAGCAGGAAGGCACCGTGGACCACACGCCCGTCTACCCCCGCCAAGTGGTGAAACGGGCGCTGGAGATTTCTGCATCCGGCATCATCCTGGTGCACAACCACCCCTCCGGCGATCCCACACCGTCCAAGGCTGACATCGAGATGACCAGGCGGATCATTGAGGCGGCCGAAAAGCTTGGCATCACCGTGCACGACCATATCATCGTGGCGCGGGACGGGCATGCCAGCTTCAGAGGTCTGCAGCTGATCTAGGCGTCGTCGCCCCCGCCGAAGATCCGGGCCATCTCGCGCTCAATCGCCTCAGGGTCGGTTTTCCAGGCCTGGATGATGTGCGTGGGGTGGAGCCGTGCATTCAAACATCTGAGATGGGCCGATTTCCTGATCGTAATGGGCTCGTCCGCCCCAATGTCCACAGTCACGGCGAAGCTGCCATATTCCTCCTCGCCCATAGGCTCGTTGCAGAACGCGCAAGGTGAGTTGTCAAAGAGGGGCTTTTTCTTCTTGCCCTTTTTCGGCTTGAGTTCGGGATTGAGCCGGTCGATCAGTCCTGTCATGGCCAGATTGAACGAAGCGGTGTCGTCGGCCTCAGCCCAAAGCTCTGAGAGTTCACTGGCTGAGATGACCATGGAGACATGTTCGCGGGCAACTTCCAAAAGCTCTTCATCCGGGGCGCCCAGAGGCTTCAACTTTTCTGCAAGGTCAGCCGGCATATCCCCTGCCGGCCGGCCCAACATGGCGGCCACGCATTCCGCCGCCGCGATCATCCTGGTCGCTTCATCGGCATCAATCACGCCGCCGGGGGCTTCCGAAAACGCCTTCAGAAGGCTGTCCTCGTCCGTGACCTTCCCTGCGAAATCCAAGGCCGTGTCGTTTTCGAACCCGCCTGCTCCCCACGCGCCCATGGCCACCTCCTTGTTGATGGGAAGAGTTTAAGAGAGTCGCTGGCGGCTGTCATTCCAGAGGTGGCGCCTTCACTCAGTAGCCCGGACTGATCTCCCGGCGCCGATGGCGTGATGGCGGATCGCCATGCTGTGCTTTGTAGGCTCTGGAGAATTCGGCCACCGAGGTGAAGCCGCAGGCCATTGCCACATCGGTTACGCCGAGCTTGCTGTAGGTCAACAAGCGCTCGGCGCGCACCAGCCTGATCTCACGATAGAGCCGGCGCGGAGGCTGACCCAGGTGGCGGGCGAACAGGCGCTCCATCTGGCGCACCGACACGCCGCCAATGGCCGCCAGTTCCGCTGTGCTTAAGAGCTCTTCGGGGTTCTCCTCCATGGCTCTCAAGATGCGCACGAGGCGCGGATGGTCGACCTGATAACGCAGCTCCGGCGGCAGGCGCGCCTCACCCGCCTCACCCGGCAACAAACGGTGACCGAGCTGCTCGGCGGCGAACAGCGACTGCTCCAGGCCGATTACCTTGGAGATGTAGTTGAGCATCATGTCGATGGCGGCGGATCCGGTGGCGGCCGTCATCCGGTCCCGGTCGATCTCGTAGGCTGCATCGGTCACGTTGACCGCCTGATAAGTCTCGCGGAATCCCGCTAGCGCCTCCCAATGAACAGCCGCGCGGTATCCGTCCAGCACTCCTGCTGCCGCCAGCATGATTTGGCCGCTGTCCACCGCGCCCAGCATAACGCCCTGACGGGCCAACTTGCGGGCACAGCTGAGTACCGGGCGACTAAGGCCCTGGTCTGCCTCGTAACTTGCACAGAAAATCGCGATGTCGGGGCGTTGCATTGAGGTGATCGCCTCGTCGGCGGAGACCGGGATGCCGTTGGATGCGGCCACAGGCCCGCCATCCACAGAGACAAAGCGCCACGCGAACTCAGGCTCGCTGAAGCGGTTGACCACGCGGATCGGCTCCAGCGCGCTGGTGAGACCAATCATGGAGAACTTGGGAAACAGCACGAATGCCACGGAACGCATGGGCAATCCAATTCTGCGCGAAGGTCATAAGGCTTGTCGTTTTTGCACAAAAGATTGGCGGGATAAATCAAAACATTTTCGAAGGTCAGCATAGGCTCAACGCCTGAACGGAAGGTCGTGGCCCAGCGACCCAACAGGAGGAGCAGCGCTCATGAACCCCAAAGTTATCATCACCTGCGCGATTACCGGCGCGGGCGATACGGTCGGCAAGCACCCGTCCATCCCGGTGACACCGGAACAGATCGCCACGTCTGCTCTGGAGGCCGCATCGGCGGGTGCGGCGATCGTCCATTGCCATGTGCGCGATCCGGAAACCGGCCGCGGCGCGCGCCATGTGCACCTCTACCGCGACGTTATGGAGCGCATACGGGCCAAGAACACCGAGGTGATCATCAATTTCACCGCCGGCATGGGCGGGGATCTGGAGATCGGTCAAGGGGAAAACCCGCGCGATTTCGATGAGGAGTTTACTGATCTGGTCGGGCCAGTTGAACGCCTGTTGCACGTGGATGAGCTGCGCCCGGAGATCTGCACGCTCGATTGTGGGTCGCTCAATTTCGGTGATGGCAACGGCATTGTGGTTCAAACACCGGTGCAGTTGCGCGAGCAGGCCAAGCTGATCCGCTCCTACGGCGTGAAACCGGAGATGGAGATTTTCGACAGCGGGAACCTGTGGTTTGCCAAACAAATGTGCGCCGAAGACCTTGTGGACGAGCCACCCATGTTCCAGCTCTGCCTGGGCATCCCGTGGGGGGCGCCGGTGAACACACAGACCATGGCCTACATGGTTGGTGAGCTTCCCGAAAACGCCGTTTGGGCCGGCTTCGGCATTGGCCGCATGCAGATGCCCATGGTGGCGCAGGCAGCTCTTCTGGGCGGGCATGTTCGTGTGGGCTTGGAGGACAACCTTTACCTTGAGAAAGGCGTCTATGGCTCCAATGCGTCGCTCACCGAGCGGGCCGTTGAGATCCTGCGCCTGATGGGCGGCCAGGTGGCCAGCCCCGATGAGGCCCGGGACATTCTGGGGCTGGAGCCACGCAAATGAGACAGGTGAAGACGGTCGGCATCGCCGGCACGGGCGTTATCGGGTCCGCCTGGGCCGCCAGGGCCATGTTCCACGGCATGGACGTTTTGGCTTTCGACCCGGCCCCTGGCGCAGAAGAAGCGATGCGCGAACACATCGGCAAAGCCTGGGCGCCCATGGCCAAGCTGCATGGCGGCGAGCCCGCCAATGCCGGCAAACTGGCGATGGTCGCCACGCCTGAAGAGCTTGGGGCGCAGGTTGATTTCGTTCAGGAAAATGCTCCTGAAAAGGTGGCGTTAAAGCAGGATCTTCTGGCGGCGGTTGATGCTGCTGCAGATGAGGACGTGATCATCGCCTCCAGCACGTCAGGTATCATGCCGAGTGATCTGCAGGCCAAATGCCAAAAGCGACCGGAACGGGTGATTGTGGGTCATCCTTTCAACCCGGTTTATCTGCTGCCCCTGGTGGAGGTGGTGCCGGGCGCCAAGCAAGACCAGCAAGTCATTGAGGACGCAACCACGTTCTACACAGCCATCAGCATGTATCCGCTGCGTGTGCGCAAGGAGGTGCCGGGGCATATCTCGGACCGCCTTCAGGAGGCCTACTGGCGCGAAGCCTTGCACATGGTGAACGATGGCGTGGCCACGCCCAAGGAGTTGGATGATGCGATCTGCTATGGTCCGGGTCTGCGCCTCGCCATCATGGGCACGTGCCTCACCTTCCATTTGGCTGGCGGTGATGGTGGGATCCGCCACATGCTGGATCACTTCGGTCCGGCTCTGAAGTGGCCCTGGACCAAGCTGGAAGCCCCGGAACTCACGCAAGAGCTGATCGACCGCATGTCGGATGGCTGCGAGGCGCAGCAAGGTGACCGTTCAATCCGCGAGCTGGAAAACCTTCGGGACAATTGCCTGGTGGAGATCATGCAGGTGCTGGCCAAATATGAGTGGGCGGCAGGCCAAGTGCTGAACGCTCCCAAATCCTCAATGGGAGAACAGTCATGAGCGCGCCTCAACGCATTATGATCACGGCGGGCGGGGCCGGAATTGGCCTGGCCATTGTGGAGGCTTTCTTGCGTGAAGGCGCAAATGTCCACGTCTGCGATGTGGATGCGGAGGCTCTGGACCCCGTCGAGCGGGAGTCGAGTCGGCTGGCGGTTGTCGGTCTGACGGGCACCCAACCACAGCACGGTCCCCGCCCCCGCGGACCCACCAAATCCACCGAT
>JBCDDQ010000360.1:0-4344 GCA_039180225.1 Pseudomonadota bacterium | reverse complement strand
GGGTGGCCGATTATTACGCCATGGACGACAGCCATGCTCTGGCCATCGTGCGCGAGCTCATTGCGGCGTCCAATTGGGAGAAGAAGCCGAACATTGTTCTGCGTGACCCGGTGGAGCCCCTGTTCGACCCGGCCGAGATCACCGGCATCATCCCGCCCACCTTCGCCAAGCCCTATGATGTGCGCGAAGTGATTGCGCGCCTGGTGGACGGCTCGCAGTTTGACGAGTTCAAGAAGCTTTACGGGACCACGCTGATCACCGGCTTTGCCCATATCTGGGGCATCCCGGTGGGGATCGTCGCCAACAACGGCATTCTCTATTCGGAAAGCTCTTTAAAGGCCGCGCACTTTGTGGAGCTGTGCTGCCAGCGCAAGATCCCGCTTTTGTTCCTGCAGAATATCTCCGGCTACATGGTGGGCCAGAAATATGAAGCGGCGGGGATTGCCAAGGACGGTGCCAAGATGGTGGCCGCCGTGGCGTGCGCCAATGTGCCCAAGATCACGGTGATCATCGGCGGCTCCTTCGGGGCGGGCAACTACGGCATGTGCGGGCGGGGCTATTCTCCGCGGTTCTTGTTCATGTGGCCCAATGCGAGGATCTCTGTAATGGGCGGAGAGCAGGCCGCATCCGTTTTGGCCACCGTGAAGCGTGACAGCGTGGAGGCGTCAGGCGGCGCCTGGTCAGAGGACGACGAGCGCCAGGTGAAAGAGCCGATTGTCGAGCAATTTGAACGTGAGGGGCATCCATACTACTCCAGCGCCCGTGTGTGGGACGACGGTGTCATCGCGCCGGAAGAGACCCGCACGGTGTTGGGCTTGGCCTACTCAGCCTGCCTCAATGCGCCGGTGGAAGAGAGCAGGTTTGGCGTCTTCCGGATGTGACCGCCGCATCCTTGCGAACGCGAGGACCCAAGCAAGCTATCCGCATACTCCGAGCTATGGGCCCTCGCGTTCGCAAGGGCGCGGGAAGAACTCAAACCCGGTGGTGAGACAGCTGCCGCCCGTAGACCGGCGTTGGCAGCCCCTCCAGGCGCGCCTTGATCTGCAAGGCCAGAAATCTTGAGAAGTGGCGTGACTGCATCAGGTTCCCGCCTTGGAACCACAGGCCGTCCTGCTGGGTCGGCTTCCACATGTTGCGCAGCTCACCCTCCCAGGGGCCCGGATCCTTGCGGGTCCCGGCGCCGAGGCCCCAGCACTTGCCCACCTTGTCGGCAGTCTCCTGGCCCACAATGTCGGCCACAAACCGGTTCATGGAGCCGTAACCCGTGGCATAGATCACCACATCAGCCTCCAGATGTGTGCCATCGGCCATGACGACACCCGTCTGATCCAGCGCCTCAATCTCCACGCCGCTCTTCAGCTTGATGTCGCCGTTACAGATGAGCTCAGAGGCCCCCACGTTGATATAGAAGCCGCCGCCTTCGCGGAACGACTTCATGACGAGGCCAGTGTTGTCTGGCCCGAAATCCAGGATGAAACCGGCCTTTTCCAACCGGGCATGGAGGTCGGCGTCCCGTTCACGCATCACCGCGCAGTTTTCCACCTGCCTGCGCTCCAGCTCCCGATGCGGCCAGGTGGTGGACATATAGTCCGCCGTTTCAGTATCGATCCCAGCCTCGAGCGCTGCTTCCGAATAAAGAGCACCAAGCACCCTGTCCAGACAAGTGTCCGTCTGCACCACCAACGAGCCGGAGCGTTGGACCATGGTTACATCGGCACCATGTTCCCAAAGATCGGAGCATACGTCGTGCGCAGAAGTGTTTGAGCCTATGACAACACATTTGCGGCCGGCGAAGCGGGCGCCGGTTCTATAGGCACTGGTGTGCAGCTGTTCGCCGGCGAAGGTATCGCGGCCGGGAAAGTGCGGGATCTGCGGGTAGCCGGACATGCCGGTGGCAAACACAAGGTGCGCTGGCTTGAGCGTGTGCGGCGTACCCTCGCGATCAACCGTCACCTGCCAGCGGCCCGATTCAGGATCATAGCTCGCCTGCGTGCACGTGGTCCCAGCCCAATAATTGAGGCTCATCACCTTGGCATACATTTCCAGCCAGTCACCCATCATCTCCTTAGGTGTGAAGATGGGCCAGCCTTCGGGGAAGGGAATGTAGGGCATGTGGTCATACCAGACCGGATCATGCAGGCACAAAGACTGGTAGCGGTTGCGCCAGCTGTCACCCGCACGCGCGTTCTTCTCCACAATCAGTGTCGGCACCCCTAAGTGTCCAAGTCTGGCGGCCAGCGCCATGCCCCCTTGACCGCCTCCGATGATGAGACAGTAGGGCTCCTGGCTGACGCCGATCTCCTCAGCTTCTTTGCGCCGCCGCTGATCCCAGTGTTGGCGGCCCTTGTGCGCACCATGCTCAACGCCGCGGGCGCGGTGGGCGCCTTCTCTGAACGGATGGGCTCTAAGGTTCTTCAGCGTGGTCAAGAGGGTCCAGCAGAGCCCATCCCGCAGCCGGATGTGGCTCTTGCCGGGACCCACGGCCGTTTCAAAAGTGAGCCAGGCCTCTATAGCGCCATCCATCTCCTTGCACTCACCATCGATGTGCCAACGAGAGGGCTTTGTGTCGCCCAGAGTTGCCGCCAGCATGGAGGAGATGGCCTCGCGGCCGTCCAGGGTGATGATGTTCCAGGTGAAGGCCACCATATCGCGCCAGTAGCACACATCGCCAAACAGGCTTGCCGCCCCCGCCGCATCGCGGGCCTCCAGCGCAGCTTCAAAGCGCTGAAGCCAGATGGTCAGTTCCTCTTGGGCAGCGCTCATGTGTTGCGCACACCCGGCGCAAGCAGCTCGCTCACCAAACGCTCGCCATGGCCTGCGGCCACCGCATCGGCAAACACCTGCTGCACGGCGGCGGCCACGGGGCTCTTGCCGTCCATGGTCTCCGCCATGTCGCAGAAATAGCTGATATCCTTCAGCGCCCCTTTCACATCGAACACATAGCCGCCGAAATCACCGTTTACCGCATTGCCGATAATGCGCCTGAGGGCTCCTGAATCAGCTGACCCGCAAGTCACCACGTCATAGAGCTTCTGCCAGTCGATATCCGCCTGATCGGCCTTGGAGAAGGTCTCCGTGATCAGGGCAATGAGCCCCATCACCATATAGTTGTTGAGAAGCTTGGCGGTGTTGCCGGCTCCGGGCGGCCCGAAATGGTGAACCTTTGCGCAAAACGCGTTCAGCAGGGGGCGCACCCTTTCAAACGTGGCCTCATCTGAGCCCACCAGAGCACCCAGCTCGCCCGCCGCGGCTTGTTTAACCCCTCCGGTGACCGGCGCCTCAACAAAGCAGACGTCTTGGGCGGCCAGTTGTTCGGCCACCATGCGCGTGGACACAGGGCTTGAGGTTCCGGTGTCGATCACCATCATGCCGGGCCGGAGATCCGGGGCGAGCGCACTCACAACCTGCTCAACCACATCGGAGTTGCTGACGCACAGCACAATCGCATCACTGGCCGCCGCCAGTTGGCTCAGCGTTTCGGCCTCCTTGGCGCCCTTCGATACGAGATCCTCCACCGGGGCCCGGTTCCTGTGGGCGATCACGGTCAGCGGGTATCCGGCGGCCAGGAGGTTGGCGGCCATGCCATGGCCCATAACCCCAACGCCGACAAAGCCAATCTTTGGGAGGCTTTCGGGGGAGGGGGGGCTCACAGAGACCAGCCTCCATTGATGATCTGGGTCGTGCCTGTGGTGAATTGGCTGTCATCGGAGGCCAGATACACCACCAGGGCTGCGATCTCCTCAGCGGAGGCAAGCCGGCCCATAGGCTGGCGTTCGATAAAGGCCTTGCGGGCGGTCTCATAGTCGCCCTGTGCTTTGATGCGTTCTTCCAGAGATGGTGTTTCCACCGTGCCGGGGCACACGCAATTGCACCTGATGCCTTGCGTCACATAGTCGGCGGCCACGGCTTTGGTGAGCCCGATCACTGCGCCTTTGGTCGCGCCATAGATCGCCCGGTTGGGCGCGCCTTTAATGCTGCCGGCCACCGAGGCCATGTTGATGATTGAACCGCCACCGTTCTCAAGCATAGCCGGCAGGAACGCTTTGATGACCCGGAAATGGGCCTTCACGTTGAGGTCGAAGGAGAAATCAAAATCTTCATCGCTGGCGTCCAGCACCGTGCCGTGATGCACAAAGCCCGAGCAGTTAAAGAGAATGTCCGGTGCGCCCACCTTCTCAGCCGCCGCCTGGATCGCGTCGGGAGCGAGCGCGTCCAGCTTAAACGTGGTGATGGCATCAGAAGCCGCGCTGAGGCTCTCCAGCGCAGCTTCATCAATGTCCGTTGCGGTGACGCTTGCCCCTTCTGCGGCCATGGCCAGGGCCGACGCCCGGCCGATCCCCGCGC
>JBCDDQ010000359.1:0-4348 GCA_039180225.1 Pseudomonadota bacterium | reverse complement strand
GGGCGGGTTTTGAGGCGGCTGTCACCACGCGCAAGGGGATGGTTTATGCCGGCCACGGCGAGCACTTAACGGCTTTGCCCCGGGTGTCGCTCAACGGGGCGTTTCAGCACGTGCGCTATGTGGACGTGATGATGTCCGGCTTGCCGTTCATGCTGGCCAACCGGTTTAAGGCGGTGAACGCGGCTTAAAGGCGTGTCCCGCGTCCTTGCGAAAGCGAGGACCTTCTTGGCCAAAGGAACGGTGCTGGCCATGGGCCCTCGCGGTCGCAAGGGCGCAACTTAACCGGTAGGACCGAAGATCGCTTCGAAGTTCTCCTTCAGCGCCAGATCCACATCTTCCATCGTCACCGGCAAACCGAGGTCCACCAGGCTGGTGACCCCATGCTCAGCAACGCCGCACGGCACAATGCCTGAGAAGTGCTCCAGCTCCGGCTCCACATTGATGGAGATGCCGTGAAAGCTCACCCAGCGCCTCAACCGGATCCCGATCGCGGCAATCTTGTCCTCCCGCTCAGCGCCGAGCTCCGGGCGGCGGACCCAGACGCCGACCCGGTCCTCGCGCCGTTCGCCGGTCACATTGAAGTCTGAGAGCGTGGCAATGATCCAACGCTCAAGGGCGGCCACAAAGGCGCGCACATCCTTTTTGCGCCGGTTGAGATCCACCATCACATAGGCCACCCGCTGGCCGGGTCCGTGGTAGGTGTATTGCCCGCCGCGCCCTGCCGCATAGACCGGAAAACGGTCTGGTGTGAGCAAGTCCTGCGGCTCCGCGCTGGTGCCGGCGGTGTAGAGCGGGGGGTGCTCCAGAAGCCACACCTGCTCGCGAGCCGTGCCGTCGGCGATGGCTGCCGCGCGCGCCTCCATCTCCTCCAACGCGGTGTCGTAGGCCACCAAGCCGGAGCTCACGCGCCACTCAACCAGGTTCGGCGCGTGCAGCGTTTGGGCAACGTCAAGCTCTTCGCGGCGGGCGTTCATGGCGCCTTGGTAGCGCTGATTTGGGCTGGAGCCAATGGGAATAATCGTGATCACGCCGGCCAAATCACTTGATTTGCGTCAGGCACATTGCTACATGCTGGCCCGCCTTCCCAAGACATGCGGTCGTGGCGGAATTGGTAGACGCGCAGCGTTGAGGTCGCTGTGGGGTAAAACCCGTGGAAGTTCGAGTCTTCTCGACCGCACCAAACTCCTTCTGTAGAACAGCACTCAGCGTGAGACGGTAACCTCTTTGCCGAATCTCACACAAATTGCGGCTAAAGTGCCCTTTGGAGCACTTGGGGCGGTGTCATGGCTGATGCTTTGGACGAGCTGAACATTCATGATGAAAACGGCGCGCTGGCGTCGGATTTTGTGCAGGCGGTGTCCGATGCCATTGATGAGCGGGACGCAAAGGCCCTGCGCGCGCTTGTTAAGCCGATGCATGAGGCGGACATGGCCGACCTCATCGAGTTTTTGCGCCCGGCCGAACGTCCTATTTTCATTGAGCTGCAAGGGCGCACCTTCGACCCTGAAGTGCTGCCGGAGTTGGACGAGACCGTCCGTGATGAGGTTGTGGATGCGCTGCCCAACCAGACCCTGGCCACAGCTATCCGCAAGCTGGACACGGACGATGCGGTCTACCTGCTGGAAGATCTGGATGAGGCCGAAAAGCAGGACATTCTGGCCAAGGTGCCGCGCGCGGAACGCGAGGCGGTGCGCCGGTCGCTCGACTACAATGAGGATTCGGCCGGTCGCCTGATGCAGGCGGAGTTTGTGGCCGTGCCGCCGTTCTGGTCCGTGGGCCAGACCATCGATTATATGCGCACAGAAGACGATCTGCCCAACTCGTTTGTGGAGATCTTTGTCATTGATCCGCTGTTCCATTTGGCGGGCACGGTGCCGGTGAGCCGGCTGCTGCGCACCAAGCGCGAGGTCTCGATCGGTGATCTGATGGACACCGAACAAACCATTTTCCATGTGGACGATGAGCAGGAGGACCTGGCGTACAAGTTCCAGCAGTACAATCTGATCTCCGCGGCCGTGGTGGACAATGATCAGCGCCTTGTGGGCATGGTCACCATCGACGACGTCGTCGACGTGATCCGCGAAGAAACCGAAGAGGACATGGCCCGCATGGCCGGTCTGGGGGATGAAGAGATCACGGACACGGTGTTCACCACGGTGAAGGCACGCTTCATCTGGCTCTTCGTCAATCTGCTCACCGCTATCTTGGCCTCGGCAGTGATCTCCCTATTCGATGCCACCATTGAACAAATGGTGGCGCTCGCCATCCTCATGCCCATCGTTGCGTCCATGGGCGGCAATGCGGGCACCCAGACCATGACCGTTGCGGTTCGCGCCCTTGCCACGCGCGATCTGGGGGCGGTCAACGCAACGCGGGTTGTGGTGCGCGAGACCACGGTGGGCATGCTCAATGGTCTGCTCTTCGCCATTATCATGGGCGCGTTCACCGTGTTCTGGTTCGGCAGCCAGCAGTTGGGTATCGTGATCGGTGCCGCCATGGTCGTGAATTTGCTGGTGGCTGCGCTTGCCGGGATCCTGATCCCGCTGGTTCTCGATCAGATGGATGTTGATCCCGCGGTCGCTTCTTCGGTATTTGTCACCACGGTGACCGATGTGGTCGGCTTTTTCGCCTTCCTCGGGCTGGCTGCGCTCTGGCTGGTTTGAGCACAACGGGCGCTGAAGCGCAAAACCAACAAGGGAATGGTCTGTCATGATCCCCAACGATTATCCGACGCTGAACTTCAATCTTGGCGACACGGCCGACATGTTGCGCGATACGGTGCGCTCATTCACGGCTGACCAGATCAGCCCGATCGCAGATGATGTGGACCGCACCGACACGTTTCCCCGCCACTTGTGGCCCGAGCTTGGGGCGCTCGGCCTTCTGGGTCTCACGGTTGAGGAAGAGTATGGCGGCTCCGGCATGGGCTATCTGGAGCACTGCATCGCCATGGAAGAGGTGAGCCGGGGCTCTGCGTCCGTGGGGCTCTCCTATGGGGCGCATTCCAACCTGTGCGTCAACCAGATCCGCCGCAACGGCACAGAAGAGCAAAAACACAAATATCTGCCCAAGCTGTGCACCGGCGATCATCTGGGGGCGCTGGCCATGTCTGAGCCCGGGGCCGGGTCTGATGTGGTCTCCATGAAACTGCGGGCCGACCGGAAGGGCGATCACTACGTGCTCAACGGGTCGAAGTTCTGGATCACCAACGGGCCCAGCGCCGATGTGCTGGTGGTCTATGCCAAGACCGATCCGGATGCCGGCAAACGGGGCATCACCGCCTTCATCATCGAGAAGACAATGCCCGGCTTTTCCACGGCCCAGAAGTTGGACAAGCTTGGTATGCGCGGGTCTGAAACCGGGGAACTGGTGTTTGAGAATTGCGAGGTGCCGGTGGAGAACATTTTGGGCGCTGAAGGTGAGGGCGTGGCCGTGCTCATGTCCGGGCTCGACTATGAGCGTGTGACCCTGGCGGGCGGACCCATCGGCGTGATGCAGGCCTGCATGGATGTGGTGTTGCCGTATGTGCATGAGCGCGAACAGTTCGGCCAGCCCATCGGCTCGTTCCAACTGATGCAGGGCAAGCTTGCGGACATGTACACCACCTTGAATGCCTGCAAGGCCTATCTCTACACGGTGGCCCAGGCCTGTGACCGCAACGAGACCACGCGCAAGGATGCCGCCGGGGTCATCCTCTATGCTGCTGAAAAGTGCACCTGGATGGCGCTGGAAGCGATCCAGACCTTGGGCGGGATGGGCTATTTGAGCGACAGCCCCACGGGCCGTCTGCTGCGCGATGCAAAGCTCTATGAGATCGGGGCGGGCACCTCGGAAATCCGCCGGATGCTAATCGGCCGCGAGCTGTTTGCCGAAACAAGCTAGGCGCAAAACCCGGA
Organism: Pseudomonadota bacterium; assembly: GCA_039180225.1. Lineage (GTDB taxonomy): Bacteria > Pseudomonadota > Alphaproteobacteria > Rhizobiales > CAJQND01 > JAAEUE01. Next base: position 452 of record JBCDDQ010000359.1, on the reverse strand, counting down.
AATGGAGCATCTGCGGCCACCGAAAGTGATTCGCGAAAAACCGCAGTTTTTGGCCACTTTTGCCTATTGTCGCGTTTCGCGAAACAGGTTGTTCAACCTTTAACCCTTTGAAATCATTGAGTTTCGCATTTTGCGCGCTCCGAACGCTTGCTTTTCTGCGACTTTTGGCGTGAGCATCGCGCGAATTGAGTAATCGCGTACGATTTTACAACCTACTTACGGGTGAAGGAGACAGCCGTGAACAAGAATGATCTCATTGCAAACGTCGCTTCAGCAACGAACATGTCTAAGGGCGATGCTGCTGAGGCCGTTGAGGCAACCCTCAACAGCATCAGCTCAGAACTGGCCAATGGCGGCGAAGTGCGGCTGGTAGGGTTTGGGACCTTTTCAGTAAGCCACCGGGCCGCAAGCCAAGGCCGCAACCCGCGCACGGGTGAAGCCATGATGATCCC
>JBCDDQ010000358.1:0-4373 GCA_039180225.1 Pseudomonadota bacterium | reverse complement strand
CTGCGTCCCTACGGCGGACCGCCAGATGCTGAGATCACCCCCCGCAGCGTCGTGCTTCTGGCGGACACATTCAACCGTTACTTTGAACCGGAAAACCTGGAAGCGGCGGAGACCGTTCTCACGGCTGGTGGTTACCGGGTCCACACGCCAGGCGCAGCTGATGGGAATAGGCCCCTGTGCTGCGGTCGCACATTGCTGGCCGCCGGATTGGTCGATGAGGCGCGCGCGGAGGCGCAAAGAACCGTTCAAGCGTTGCTGCCTTACGTCGAACGAGGGATTCCCGTAGTGGGTCTGGAGCCAAGTTGCCTGCTGACCCTGCGCGATGAGTTCATGGCTATGCTGCCCGGTGATGAAACACAGCGCGTGGCCTCATCATCGCACCTGTTTGAGGAGTTTGTCAGCACGCAAGCACAAGAAGGTGAGCTCGCCTTGCCGCTTAAAGCACCCGCAAAACGGGTACTTTTGCACGGCCATTGCCACCAAAAAGCATTCGATCTCATGAGCAGCGTGGAGCACACGTTGCGCCTGATACCTGAGATGGAGGTTGAGCTTATTTCCAGCTCATGCTGCGGCATGGCGGGCGCCTTTGGCTACGGCAAAGAGACGTTCTCCGTCTCCCAGCAGATGGCAGAGCTGGATGTTCTGCCAGCGGTCCGAGGCGCTGATTCGGACACGCTTATTATCGCTGATGGAACCTCTTGCCGCCATCAAATTTCCGATCTTGCCGGACGGTCCGCCCTCCATGTGGCCCGTCTTTTGGAGATGGCACTCAACCCGAGCTAGGAGACTGCCGATGAACATCGCTGCAAGCATAACCTCGATCCCCAGGCGCTCTCTGCATGACGAATTGGCCGAGCAGTTGCGCAATCTGATTGTTGAAGGCGTCCTGGAGCCAGGCACCAAGGTGCCCGAACGCGAGCTCTGCGAGCAGTTTGGCGTCTCGCGCACCCCCTTGCGCGAAGCCCTCAAAGTGCTTGCAGCTGACGGGCTGGTAACGCTGATGCCCAACCGTGGGGCGCAGGTGAGCAGACTGACCTTGGAGGAACTGGAGGAAGTCTTCCCGGTGATGGGCGCTCTTGAGGCCCTCTCCGGAGAACTCGCATGTGCCAGGATAACGCAGGCGCAACTCGCCGCGATTCACACGCTGCATGGTCGCATGACTGAGCACTACCGGGCCGGCGAGCTAGAATCATATTTCGCCATCAACCAGCAAATCCATGAAGCCATTTTGGAGGCGGCCGGCAACGAGACCCTTTCTGCGCAGTACCGCTCACTATCTACCCGCATCAGGCGCGCGCGTTACGTTGCGAACATGACGCCGGAACGTTGGGCCCAAGCAGTTGATGAGCACGAGCAGATTGTCCGGGCCCTGGAAGCTCGCGATGCTACGCGCCTTGCCAATATCTTGCGCGCCCACCTCACCAATAAGTTTGAAACGGTGAGAGATTGGCTTCTGAGCCAAGAGGCAGACGCCCAACCTTCAGAGCCGTGACGCGAGCGCCCAACCGCATTCGGCCAGAAAGCTCGCCCGTTCGCCAACCTTCAGCGCATCGGCATGGCTGGCATTGCCCTGCAGCGCCCGTGCATAGACCCCTTGCACAATGGCCGTCAGGCGGAACAGAGCAAAGGCCGTGAAGTAGTCCAGATTGTCCGGCACCGCGATGCCTCTCACCGCGCAGTAGACCTCCACCACCTCGTCGCGGCTGGGCAATCCCTCTGCTGCAAGGTCAAGCCCGGCCACACCCTTCACGCCAGGCACGTCAGCCTGCACCCGGTAGGGCATGCAGAAATAACCGAGATCCGCCAGGGGATGCCCAATAGTGGAAAGCTCCCAATCCAACAGCGCCGCCACATCATCTTCGCCCTCGGCGAAAATCATGTTGCCGGGGCGGAAATCTCCATGGACGATCGTCGCCGCTTCATCTTCAGGCAGGCGGGCCTTGAGCTTGGCGATCAGTTTATCCATCGCCGGCATCTCTTGGGACTTTGACGCTTCGTACTGCCGCGTCCATGTTTTGAGCTGGCGCGCCACATATCCTTCCGGCTTCCCAAACGCCTCCAAGCCCGCCGCCTGCCAGTCCACCTCATGCAGATTGCCGAGGACGCGCGCCATGGCAAGCCATAGAGGTTGGCGCGAAGATCGGCTGAAATCCGGCAAATTTGGCTCCGCGCTCAACCGCCCGGGCACGTAATCCATGAGGAAGAAGGCTGTACCGATCACATCCTCGTCGTTACACAGCACATGCATTTTCGGCACCGGCACCGCGCTGCCCTCGAGCGCCCGCATGACTTGGAACTCGCGCTCCACTTGATGGGCGCCGCGCAACAGATCGCCCGGCGGCTTCTTGCGCAACACCAATCGGCGCTCCCCAAATGAAAGGAGGAATGTCGGGTTGGATTGGCCACCTTGAAACTGCCCAAGCTCAAAATCACTCCCATACTCCGGAAGGTGCTCCTCCAGATAGGCCGCGAGCTTGGACACTTCGAAGCGATGTTGGGGCAGCACAGCAACTGTTTCGGGGGCCGTCATCTGAGGCTCCTAAGAGATGGTTTCGCCCCCATCGGCCACCAGGTTGTGGCCGGTCACATAGGCGCTGGCATCGGACGCCAGGAAGAGGGCCACACCGGCAATGTCTTCCGGCTCGCCAATGCGCCGCAAAGGGGTCTGGTTCTCCGCCCGCTCCAGGCGCACCGGATCCTCCCAGAGGGCCCGGGCAAAGTCGGTCTTGATCAGGCCCGGCGAGATCGCGTTCGCGCGGATCCCCTTCGGTCCCCACTCAACCGCCAGGTTGCGCACCAAACCTGCCTCAGCCGCCTTCGACACCCCATAGATGCCGATGACCGTGTTGCCGCGCAGACCGGCGATGGACGAGATGACGATGACAGAGCCACCGCCACGCTCAGTCATCAAAGGGCAAACCATGTTGCAGAGCTGATAGACGCTCAGCACGTTGGTCTCCATGATTTTAACGAACGCCTCATCGCCCGCTTCGGCCATGGGCCCGTACACCGGATTGGTTGCCGCATTGCAAACCAGGATGTCGACCCCACCCCAGACCTCAACGGTTTTGGAGACCAAGGCCTCCAGCTCCTCGCGTCGGCCCACATGGCACGGGATGGCGATGGCCTCGTGCCCCTCTCCTCTGATCTCTTCTGAAACCTCATCGCACAGGGCGGGCTTGCGGCTTGAGATCACCACCTTGGCACCGGCATGCGCAAATGCTTTGGCAATCGCCTTGCCGATGCCTTTGGTGGACCCTGTGACAATCGCCACCTTTCCAGACAGGTCGAACATGTTCACTCTCCCTCCCCTTGGAGCTCACGCTCCTGCAGCTCGCGCCACTGCACCTTGCCCGATCCGGAACGCGGCAGAGCCTCTCTGAACTCATATATCCGTGGCACCTTGTACGCGGCCATCTGTTCGCGGCACCAGGTTTCCAGTTCAGATACGCTCGGAGGCTCTTCGCCACTTGGCACAACCAGCGCCTTCACAGTCTCGCCCTTACGCTCATCGCGGGAGGCGATGACACAAGCTTCCCGAATGGCCGGGTGCTTGTGCATCATGGCTTCAACTTCTGCCGGCCAGACCTTGAATCCAGACACATTGATCATGCGTTTGAGCCGGTCCGCATAGAAGAAGTAGCCGTCCTCATCATAGTAACCAAGATCACCAGTTCGGAAGAACGGCTTACCATCCAGCTCTATGAAGGCTTCTCGTGTGGCCTCTTCGTTCTGCCAATAGCCCACGAAAACCTGCGGCCCATGTGTGATGATCTCGCCAATTTCATTGACGCCCAACTCCTCCAACGTCTCCGGATCGATGATCCTGGAATCCACGCCAAAGATGGGAATGCCCAGGCATTGCAGCTTTGGGGTTTCTGGAGGGTTCATATGCGAAGGCGCAATGGTCTCCGTCAAACCATAGCCTTCGGTCACCTTTAAGCCTGTCAGTTCACCCAATTTCTCAGCAACGGCAAAAGGCAGCTGGGCCCCGCCGCCGCCCACGGAGATGAGGCTGGTAAGGTCATAGTTTTCCACATGGGGGCTTGAAATGAAATCGATGATCATTGTGGTGATCGCCCGCCATTGCGCCACGCGGTAGCGGCTGATCAGGGTTGCTGCGACCTCCCTGTTCCACCGGGTCATCAAGACAATTGTCGCCCCGGTGAAAAGCGGTGTGTTCATGGAGTTCTGCATGCCGGTTACATGGAACATGGGCAGGGTTGCCAGGATGGGCGCGTTGGGGGGAATGGGGTTCCAGTTGGCGTATGCGTTTATTACGGCATTTACGGTGGCATTGGTGTGCAGGCATCCCTTCGGCTGACCCGTGGTGCCCGAACTGTAAGGTATGACGCACCAGTCATCAGGCCCGG
>JBCDDQ010000357.1:0-4376 GCA_039180225.1 Pseudomonadota bacterium | reverse complement strand
GTTGGTGCTTCTCAAGCGCAGGATGAGAGAGCGGATCAGGTCGATGGCCTCTTCCGGGTTGCTGGTGAGCAGGTCGATGACCTCTTCGGCCGTATAGGCCTGGCAGGCGGTTTGCTCGCGGGCAATGGCCGTGGCCGAGCGCGGGCTGTCGTCGATGATGCCCATTTCGCCGAAGATGTCGTCCGGGCCAAGCGAGGCGATGCGCTTTTCTGCGCCGTCTTGGGTCTCCACCACAATGTCGACCGATCCGGCTATGATCCGGTAGGTCAGTTTGCTCGGCTCGCCTTGGGAGAAGATCGTCTGACCCGTCTCAAACATGATGTGCTGCATGCCGGTCCTCTCCTTCTGGTCTAGGGCAAAACGGCGGTGGCTTCGATCTCCACCTTCGCACGATCTTCCACCAAAGCCACCACTTGCACCAGTGCCATGGCAGGGAAGTGACGGCCGATGATGCGCTTATAGGCTTCACCCAGTTCGCGTTGGCAGGCAAGATACTCCTGCTTGTCAGTCACATACCAGGTGAGGCGCACCAGGTGTTCCGGGCCGGCGCCGGCTTCGGCCAGAATGTCCACGATGTTCTGCAAAGTCTGGGCGGCCTGGCCGGCAAAGTCGTCCGTCTCAAACTCTTGATCCTTGTTCCAGCCGATCTGCCCGCCGGTGAAGACCATGCGGCCTTCTGCCAGAATGCCGTTGGCGTAGCCCTTGGCCGGCTTCCAACCCTCAGGGTGCAAGAATGTGAAGCTCATAGTTGGGTTCTCACTTTCCAGAGTTCAGGAAACAGCACCACCTCCAGCATGCGGCGCAGGTACGACACGCCTGATGTGCCGCCGGTGCCCCGTTTCAGGCCGATGATGCGCTCCACCGTGGTCACATGGTTGAAGCGCCAGCGGCGGAAATAGTCTTCAAAGTCGGTGAGCTTTTCGGCCAGATTATAGAGGCTCCAGTATCGCTCAGGGTCCTCGTAGACGGCCTGCCAGGCGGCGAGCGCTTGGACGTTGTCCTGGTGAGGCACGCGCCAGTCGCGCGAAAGATCCTCCACTGCCAGCTCAAAGCCCTCCCGGCCTAAAAGCAGCAGCGCTTCGTCATAAAGGCTGGGGGCGGCGAGCGTGGCTTCAAGGCGCGCGGCGATCTCAGTGTTGTGGGCATGGGGCTGCAGCATGGCCGTGTTGCGGTTGCCGGCCAGGAACTCGATCTCGCGGTATTGGTAGGACTGGAAGCCGGACGACTGACCCAACGTTTCGCGGAACTGGGTGTATTCGCTGGGGGTCATGGTGCGCAGCACGTCCCAGGCGTTGTTGAGCTGCTCAAAGATCCGCGCCACCCGGGAAAGCATCTTGAAGGCCGGCTGGAGATCTCCGCTCGCAATGGCGTTTTGCGCAGCCCGGATCTCGTGGATGGCGAGCTTCATCCAGAGCTCTGAGGTTTGGTGCTGGATGATAAAGAGAAGCTCGTCATGGGCTTTCGAGACGGGTTTCTGCGCGCCCAGAACGGCGCTGAGCTTCAGGTAGTCTCCATAATCCATGCGCCCGTCATGGGCCATGCGCGCGCCGTCCTCGGCGGGGTTGTAAGGGATGGCCATCAGCCGGCTCCTTCGCGCAGTTTGAAGCGCTGCACCTTGCCGGTCTGGGTTTTGGGCAGGGTCTCGATGAACTTCACCGACCGCGGATACTTGTAGGGCGCGATGGAGGCCTTCACATAATCCTGCAGGCGCTTAACGGTCTCCCCGTCCTTGGCCACGCCCTCGTTGAGCACGATATGGGCTTCAACGATCTGGCCGCGCTCATCGTCGGGCGCGCCGATGACGCCGCACTCGGCCACATCCGCGTGTGCCAAAAGCGCGGCCTCCACTTCGGGGCCTGCAATATTGTAGCCCGATGAAATGATCATATCGTCGGTGCGGGCGGCGAAATGGAAATAGCCGTCCTCGTCCTGGGAGAAGGCATCGCCGGTGAGGTTCCAGCCATCGCGCACATAAGAGCTCTGGCGATCGTCAGCCAGATAGCGGCAGCCGGTGGGCCCGCGCACGGCGAGCTTGCCCACGGTGCCGCGGGGCACTTCGTTCATCTCCTCATCCACGATCTTGGCTTCATAGCCGGTCACCGGCTTGCCGGTTGAGGCCGGGTGGCTGTCGCCGAAGCGATTGGAGATGAAGATGTGGAGAAGCTCGGTCGCGCCGATGCCGTCCAGCATGGGCTTGCCGGTGTTCTTCAGCCAGTCGTTGTAGACGGGTGCCGGCAGGGTTTCGCCCGCCGAGACCGCGCAGCGCAGAGACGAAAGATCCGCCCCGTCGTCAATGGCCGACAACATGGCCCGGTAGGCGGTTGGGGCGGTGAAGCTGATGGTGGCTTTGTAGGTCTGGATGATCTCCACCATGTTGGGGGGCGATGCGTTTTCCAACAGCGTGGCGGCTGCCCCAAATCGCAAAGGGAAGATGGCAAGGCCGCCGAGGCCAAAGGTGAAGGCAAGCGGCGGGGAGCCCACGAACACATCCTCCTCGGTGACGTTCAGCACCTCCTTGGCGTAGCCGTCGGCGACGATGAGGAGGTCACGGTGGAAATGCATGGTGGCCTTGGGCGCGCCGGTGGTGCCGGAGGTGAAGCCCAGAAGCGCCACGTCATCGCGGCCGGTCTGCACCGCATCGAACATAACAGGCTTGTTGAGGGCAATGCGGTCCAGCTCGGCATCATGGTTGGCGGTGCCGTCGAAGCCGATCACTTGGGTGAGGTGCGCTGAATCCTTGGCACACAGCACCAGCTCATCCATCAGGCGTGTGTCGCACAGGGCCAGGTTGATCTCCGCCTTGTCCACGATCTTGGCCAGCTCCATGGCGCGCAGCATGGGCATGGTGTTGACCACCACGGCACCGGCCTTGGTGGCGGCCAGCCAGCAGGCCACCATGGCCGGATTGTTGGCCGAACGGGTCAGCACCCGGTTGCCGGGCTTCACGCCATAATCTTCCACCAGGGCATGGGCAATGCGGTTGGTCCAGTCGGCGAGCTCCTTATAGGTGCGCCGGCGGCCATTGCCGATGAGGGCCGTGTGATCGCCAAAGCCCCGGCCCACCATGCGGTCTGTCAGCTCAACGGCGGCGTTGAGATAATCCGGATAGTCGAACTCTTCCAAGAGAAAGTCGGGCTGCATGTCCTCGGCGGGCAGGTTATCGCGGGCGAAGGTGTCAACATGAGCTGAAGGTCCGAGCATTTGAGTTAGCCTCCTGCAAGTGCCTGTCTGGCAATGATGGTGCGTTGGACGTCTGATGCGCCCTCGTAAATGCGCAGTGCGCGGATTTCCCGGTAAAGGCTCTCCACGATGTGGCCGGAGCGGACCCCATCGCCGCCATGGATCTGCACGGCGCGGTCGATCACATCCTGGGCCTGATCGGTGGCGAACAGCTTGGCCATGGCCGCCTCGCGGCTGACCCGCGGGGCGCCTGAGTCCTTGGTCCAGGCGGCGCGATAGATGAGGAGCGCGGCGGCATCCACATTAAGGGCCATATCGGCCAGATGGCCCTGGACCATCTGCAATTCTGAGAGCGGGGCGCCGAACAGCTCGCGCTCTTTGGCCCGAGCAAGACTTTCATCCAGGGCCCGGCGGGCAAACCCCAAGGCCGCGGCGCCTACGGTGGAGCGGAACACGTCCAGCACGGACATGGCAACCTTGAAGCCCTCTCCGGGCGCGCCAATCATGGCGTCGGCCGGCACCTTCATATCTTTGAAGGTGAGACGGGCCAGCGGGTGAGGTGCGATGACATCCAGTCTTTCAGAAATTTCGAAACCTTCTGTATCTACCGGTACAAGGAAGGTCGACAATCCCTTCGCGCCGGGAGCTTCGCCGGTTCGGGCGAAGACTACATAAAGCCCGGCAATGCCGCCATTGGAGATCCAGGTCTTTTCACCGTTGATCCGCCAGCAATTGCCGTCCTGTTCGGCGCTGGTGTCCAAATTGGCCACATCGGAACCGGATTTGGGTTCTGACAAGGCAAAGGCGGTGAGCACTTTGCCGGCGCGGCTCTTGTGCAGCCACTGCTTTTGCTCTGCTGTCCCAAAGAGGCTGATGGCACCGGTGCCGAGCCCCTGCATGGCGAAGGCGAAATCGGCAAGGCCGTCATGGCGGGCAAGCGTCTCGCGGATGAGGCAGAGTGTGCGCACATCCAGCGGGGCCTCTCCTTCCGGATCCACGGCACTGTGGGTGAGCCAGCCGTCGGCGCCCAGCTTGGCGACGAGATCGATGCAGGCCTGATCCACATCCGCATGATCGGCCGGCAGGTTGGCCTCGCACCAGCGCTCCAAGGTCTCCTGGAGGTCGCGGTGCCGGGCCTCAAAGAAGGGCCAGTCGAGAAAGCTCTTGTCCGCCATCAGTTGCCCTCAAACACCGGC
>JBCDDQ010000356.1:0-4382 GCA_039180225.1 Pseudomonadota bacterium | reverse complement strand
ATCATGGCAGCCAGTGCGGCTTCTGTACGCCGGGCATCGTTATGTCGCTCTGTGCGTTGTGGATGAGCACGCCGGCGCCCACGGTGGGGGATGTGGAGGTGGCCCTGCAGGGCAATCTCTGCCGCTGCACAGGTTACCAACCCATTATCGATGCTGCGCTGGCGGTGACCGACCACGCAAGCCCGGGCAAGGATGCCCTGGTGAAACAGCGCGCAGCCGTACTGCAACGTCTCAATGGCCTTGATGATGGCGCGCGCGTTGAGGTCTCGCGCGACGGCGACTTGGCAATCCTGCCGTGCAGCGTCCCCGATTTGACCGCCGTCCTGAGCGTTTATCCGGAGGCGACCATCGTTGCAGGCTCCACCGACGTGGGGCTGTGGATCACGAAGTTACTGCGCACAATCGCTCCGGCCGTCTTCATTGGCCATCTGGAAGAGCTGCAGCAGATCACCAAAACCGCCGATGCCATCATCATCGGAAGTGGCGTCACCTACACCCAGTTTGAAGAAGTGGTGACCTCTGAGTTCACGCACATGCGTGAGTTCTGGTCCCGCATCGGCGGCTGGCAGATCCGCAACATGGGCACTATTGGCGGCAACATCGCGAACGGTTCGCCGATCGGTGACACCCCTCCGGCGTTGATTGTGCTTGGCGCCACCATCACCTTGACCAGCCAGTCAGGGCAGAGGACCTTGCCTCTGGAAGAGTTCTTCATCGCCTACGGAGAGCAGGACCGTAAGCCGGGAGAATTCGTGGAAGCCATCCAGGTACCGCGGCCAGGGCCTGGCGATATCAATGCGGTCTATAAGATCTCTAAGCGGCGCGATGAGGATATCTCCTCTGTGTGCGCGGCCTTTTCTCTCTCCATTGCGGACGGTGTGGTGGAAGCGGCCCGTATCGCCTATGGCGGCATGGCAGCCACGCCCAAACGCGCAAACCATGTGGAGGCAGCTCTTGTGGGTAAGCCATGGACCGAGGAAACGGTGGACCGCGCGATGGCGGCCTTTGCCGATGATTTCGCGCCGCTTACGGACTGGCGCGCCTCGGCGGAGTACCGGGCGCTCAGTGCCCGCAATCTTCTGCGCCGGTTCTATCTGGAACATCACGGCGAGCCTGTGCGCCTGGCGCGCAGCACGGCAGCTTAAGGGCGGGTGATGAACACAGAGGCAACCATCAAAGGGGGCGTGCACACCAACGAGCGACACGATTCCGCACACAAGCATGTCACGGGCCGCGCACAGTACATTGACGATATGATGGAACCGGTGGGGACCCTTCATGCCTATCTGGGTCTTTCCGATCAACCTCATGGCACGATCACCAAGCTTGACCTTGCTGACGTGATGCAGGCACCAGGCGTGGTGGGCGTTCTGACGGCCAAAGACATCCCAGGGCACAATGATGTCAGCCCCACAGGCAAGCACGATGATCCCGTCTTTGCCGGTACGCTGGTGGAGTTTCACGGTCAGCCAATCTTTGCCGTGATCGGCAAAACACGCGATGCCGCGCGCCGTGCAGCGTCTCTGGCCAAGGTCGAGTATGCCAAGCAGCATCACGTGATCGATGTGGCAGAAGCTATGGATGTGGACTATCCGCAAGTGACGGAGCCTCTGAAACTGGAGCGCGGTGATGTGGAAACGGCGATGGCCAGTTCCCCACACCGCATCAAGGCCAGCCAGCGTGTGGGCGGCCAGGACCATTTCTACCTTGAAGGCCACATCGCCTTTGCCTTTCCCGGCGAGGATGATGAGGTGACAGTCTATTCCTCCACTCAGCATCCAAGCGAGGTTCAGCACCTGGTGGCACATGTGCTCGCCATCCGGTCCAACGACGTGACCGTGAACGTGCGCCGCATGGGCGGGGCGTTCGGCGGCAAGGAATCTCAGCCCGCCTTGTTCGCGGCGGTGGCCGCGTTGGCGGCAAAAAGGTTCGGCTGCGCCGTGAAACTGCGCCCTGACCGCGATGACGACATGATCGCGACCGGCAAGCGCCATGACTTCCTCAACACCTACGAAGTGGGCTTCGATGATGAGGGGCGCATCCTCGCCGTGGACGGCCTCTACGCGGCCCGCTGCGGGTTCTCCGCTGATCTGTCCGGGCCGGTCACGGACCGGGCGCTGTTCCATGCGGATAACGCATACTTCTACCCCCATGTGCGCCTGCAATCGCGGCCTATGAAAACCAACACGGTCTCCAACACTGCGTTCCGCGGCTTCGGTGGACCGCAAGGTCTGATCACGGCTGAACGGATCATCGAGGAGATCGCCTTTCACCTGGGCAAGGATCCGCTTGAGGTTCGCAAAGCCAACTTTTATGGCGACGGGGGCCGGGACGTAACCCCCTATCACCAGACCGTGCAGGACAACATTCTGGATAAGCTCATTTCTGAGCTTGAGGAAAGCGCCGACTATGGCGCCCGGCGCCAGGAGATTTTGGCGCACAATAGGTCAAGCACTGTGATCAAAAAGGGCTTGGCGTTGACCCCGGTCAAGTTCGGCATTTCCTTTACGGCCACCTGGTTCAACCAGGCCGGGGCCCTTGTTCATATCTACAATGACGGTTCCATCCACCTCAATCACGGCGGCACGGAGATGGGCCAGGGACTGTTCACCAAAGTGGCGCAGGTTGTGGCCGATTGTTTCCAAGTGGATGTGCACAAGATCAAGATCACCGGAACCACCACAGGCAAAGTCCCCAATACCTCGGCCACCGCCGCGTCATCGGGCTCCGACCTCAACGGGATGGCGGCCGCCAACGCTGCAGATCAGATCAAGGCCCGGCTCATCGACTTTGCTGCGGAAACGTACTCAGTCCCGGAAGACCAGGTGGTTTTTGAACCCAACACCGTGCGCATTGGCAACGAGCGCAAGAGCTTTGAAGAGTTCATCAAGGAAGCCTATATGGCGCGGGTCCACCTCTCTGCCGCCGGCTTCTACAAGACCCCTGAAATCCACTGGGATCGGGAAGCGGGCAAGGGCCGGCCTTTTTATTACTTCGCCTATGGTGCGGCTGTCTCGGAAGTGAGTGTAGACACCCTGACCGGCGAATATCAGGTGGACCGGGTGGACATTCTTCATGATGTCGGCCGCTCGCTCAATCCGGCCCTGGACAAGGGCCAGATCGAAGGTGGGTTTATACAAGGGATGGGATGGCTCACCACCGAAGAGCTGTGGTGGGACGACGAGGGACGCTTGCGCACCCATGCGCCGTCCACCTACAAGATCCCGCTGGCATCAGACCGGCCACCCATTTTCAACGTGAACCTCGCCGAATGGTCAAAGAACCGCGAGGCCACCATCCGCCGCTCCAAAGCCGTCGGCGAGCCGCCTCTCATGCTGGCCGTCTCAATTTTGGAAGCGCTCTCAATGGCGGTCGCCAGTGTCGCAGATTATAAAAACTGCCCGCGGCTTGATGCGCCGGCGACGCCGGAATGTGTGCTGATGGCGGTAGAACGGTTGCGGGGAGGGGCCTGAGATGACCATGCCATACGCGAGTGCGCGCGCGTTTCTTGCTCGGCATGAAAAGGTTGCCGTGGTCCGGATCGTGTCGGTTGAAGGTTCCTCCCCGCGGGAGGAAGACACCTGGATGCTGGTGTCGGACCGCGCGACCTATGGCACCATCGGTGGCGGGCAGTTGGAGTACATGGCCATCGATGAAGCGTGCGCTCTTATCGCCAAGGGGGAATTGGCACGCACGCTGGACATTCCGCTCGGCCCGGAGATCGGCCAATGTTGTGGCGGGCGTGTGCAGCTGTCGGTTGATCGCGTTGACGGCGCCATGAGAGAGGAGCTCATTCTGGCTGAGGATGCTGAGCGCAAGGCCCACCCAACGGTTTACCTGTTTGGCGCAGGGCACGTGGGCCGGGCGCTCTCAGAGGCGTTTCAGCCCTTACCGGTGCACACGGTGATTGTGGACACCCGCGCAACGGAACTCTCGCTGATCGATGACCGGTTCGATAAACGCTTGGTCCCCATGCCCGAAGAGCTTGTGCGCTCAGCAGATCCCGGCAGCGTGTTCATCGTCCTGACCCATGACCACTCACTGGACTTTCTCATTGCCTCAGAGGCGTTGGCACGGGCTGATGCAGCGTATGTGGGCATGATCGGCTCGCGCACCAAGCGGGCCACATTCGAGAGCTGGTGCAGTAAGGCGGCCGAGAGGCATGTGGACACAAAGGGCCTAGTCTGTCCGATCGGGGCCGCTAAGCAAAAAGATAAGCGTCCTGAGGTGATTGCGGCCTATGTGGCCGCCGAAGTGATGGCTGCGTTGGCCTGTTTTGAGAGTGAGACGTCAAATGGCAGGCCGAAACGTGAGAAGAGGGAGAGGGCCCATGACCAATGAGCCGGCCAACCGGCTGGAACTACGCGGGGTGACAAAGGCGT
>JBCDDQ010000355.1:0-4390 GCA_039180225.1 Pseudomonadota bacterium | reverse complement strand
TGGGCCACAATCAGGCCGGCGAGCTGGTTTTGTCCTTCGTCAGCAAGAGCATGGTGCAGATGCGCGCTGACTCTGCGAGTCAATCATAAAGGCCAAATAGCGCGAATAAGGCTGTGATCCCAATGGTTTACGCGAAATTGGGTTCGTTCGGTAAAACACATCTTATGTGGCTAAAATAGCCTAAAAAGTGGCACATTGCTCACACCAGCGCGTGACCCTTCATGCGTTCCAGCACCTTTAGGGGCGACTTCTCCGGCGCCGCCATGTGCTCCACCTGCATCTCAAACGTCTGCTCAAGGCAGTATGCCCCTTCAAGCGCCGCATGCAGCGCCTGATCGGTGAAGCAGAACCAGGTGGCGCCCGCAGGGAAGGGAAACACCACGTGGGCCGGATCCTGTTGGAACGCATCATCCTGTTTGCCCATGTCGTGCAGGTTCAGCATGATGTGGTCATAATGGGTGCGCGGCCAATGGGTCTGGCGTGTCATGTTCAGGAAGGCGAACTCCCCAAGATGCGGGTCGCGGATCCGTTTCAGATAGCGCGCGGCGAACGCCTCAAAGCCGTGCCCCACCTTCCAGGTGCGCGGCTTGCCGGTGGGGTTGATATTGGTGAAGATGCGGAAGATCCGGTTGCCCTTAATGGGCCGCCGCTTGAAGGCATCGGGATGCAGCAGACTGTCGTCAAACCGGTAGGCCTTGTCTTCACCCACCTTGCCGATCTTCATGCGCCCAGCGATTTCCACGGGCCGATAGGTGGTGCGCCGCGGATCGAGGTTATGGGCGTAGGGGCCCAAAATGTCTTGCAGCCATGCCTGGGTGGTTTCCCGGTAGCGCCGCAACATGCCTTCGATCAGGGCCTTGCTGTCTTCAGACACATCCCCAACGCCGGACAGTTTGCCCAGATAGGGGTCGAGCGTAATGTTCTTCTGGACCCCATCTCCAAGGCTCTCTCCATAAAGCGCCTCTTCGGCGGCTGTGAAGGCAAAGGGCAGGTCTTCCATCAACACCACCGAGCCGTCTTCCAGCGCAGACACGGCATCAGCACGACGCTCCTCAGAACGCCTGGTTTCGGAGATGTCAAAACGGGCGATTTCATTCATGGAAAGTGGCCTTTGAATGCTTGGAACTTTTGGGGGGACCGTTACCAACCCTGCGCCCAGAAGTCATCAAGTGGCAGCGGACATATCGACGCTGGTTTGCGGTTGTCTCCGGGGCTCTGAGAGACCATGGTAGAGGCAAAGATCAATTCAACGAGACGTCCGCTCATGACCCGCCGCCGAAGCCCTGCAAGCCTTGTACTCCTGTCTCTCGTGTTCGCGATCATGCTGCCCGGCGCTCTGCGGCCGGCAGCCGCCGATGATCCGGTCATCCTGACCGTTGCCGGCGACATTGAAAAGTCCAACCGGGGCAAGTTTGACCCTTTCCTGGACGGTTTTCTGGGCTACCACGACAAAGAGTTCAAAACCGCCTTTGAGCTGACGGCCAAGGAACTGGGCGAGTTGCCGCAAGCGACGATTACGGCGCTTGGCGGTGCCGACACATGGCAGGGACCGGTAAGCTTGACCGGTCCGCGCTTGCAGGATGTGCTGGCCCTGGCGGGCGCACAGGGTAAGCCGGTGACCGTCTTTGCCCTGGATGGCTATGGGGCAGAGTTTGATGTGAAGTCCCTAAAGGCCAACAACTGGGTGCTGGCGCACTCGCTCAATGGGCGCCGCTTGTCTGTTGGCGGCCGGGGGCCCTTGTGGCTTGCCTATGAAACTGGCGATAAACCGGCCACCACTGAAGAAGAGGCAAAGTGGGTGTGGTCTGTCTTTTACATTGAGGTTCAAAGCAAATGACGAAATCCATGTTAGGCATTATTGGCGGCTCGGGCTTTTACGATTTGGAGTTGGAAAACGCGCGCTGGGAGGCCGTGGCCAGCCCCTGGGGCAACCCCTCCGATGAGGTGCGCATTGGTGAGCTGGACGGTCTGCCCGTGGCCTTCCTGCCGCGCCATGGGCGGGGCCACAAGATCCCGCCCTCAGAGATCAACTACCGGGCCAACATCGATGTTCTGAAGCGCATGGGCGTCACCGATCTGATCTCGGTTTCCGCCTGCGGCTCGTTCCGCGAACCTCTAAGCCCTGGCACCTTTGTCCTGATCGACCAGTTCATCGACCGCACGTTTGCCCGCGCCAAGAGCTTCTTCGGCACAGGATGCGTGGCCCACGTCTCCATGGCCTATCCCATCAGTTCAGGGCTCAGGAACCAGGTGGCCAAGGCTGCTGAAGCGGAAGGGATTTCGCACCACGTGGGCGGCACGTACCTTGCCATGGAAGGCCCGCAGTTTTCGTCTCTGGCCGAGAGCCACATGTACCGCGCCTGGGGCTGCGATGTGATCGGCATGACCAACATGCCGGAAGCCAAGCTCGCCCGCGAGGCGGAGATCTGCTACGCCACCGTGGCCATGGTGACGGACTATGATTCCTGGCACGAAGATCATGGCGAGGTGGACATTCCCTCCATCCTGGCCGTGATGAAGGCCAACACGGCAAACGCCGCGCGTCTCGTCACCAGGGTGGCACGAGACTTTCCTAAAGAGCATCCCGCCTGTCCGGACGGCTCTGACAAGGCGCTCCAGTTTGCCATCATCACCCCGCCTGAGGCCCGCGACCCGGAGCTGCTGGCCAAACTTGATGCCGTGGCGGGCCGTGTGCTGAGCTGACATCACAGTCAATTTATTGAGGATTTCCGCCGCAAACGCGTTACTTTCGCCCCCACTTGAGGTACAAAGCTCAACGAGGTTGGTCGGTATCCTATCTGTCTGGGGAGGACAAACATGAAACGCATTATTGTTGCAATTTTGGGCTTTGCAGCCCTGGCCATGGCGGCGGTCGGCGCCCAGGCCGAGCCGTTCAAAGTGGGCTTTGTTTATGTGGGCCCCGTCGGCGACCATGGCTGGACCTATCGCCACAATGAGGGCCGCAAGGCGGTGGAAGCCGCGTTTGGCGACAAGGTGAAAACCACCTATGTGGAGAGCGTGAAAGAGGGCGGCGATGCCGAACGGGTCATCCGCCAGCTGGCCGCCTCCGGTCACGGCATCATCTTCACCACATCGTTCGGCTACATGAACCCGACCGTGAAGGTGGCCAAGCAGTTTCCCAAAGTGAAGTTCGAGCACGCCACCGGCTATAAGCGGGCGGCCAATGTGTCCACCTATTCCGGTCGCTTTTATGAAGGCCGCACGGTGGCCGGCATCATCGCGGGCCGCATGACCAAATCCAACGTGATCGGCTATATCGGTTCGTTCCCGATCCCAGAGGTGGTGCGGGGCATCAACGCCTTTACCATTGCTCTGCGCCGGGTGAACCCCGAGGCCACGGTTAAGGTGGTGTGGGTCTCCACCTGGTATGACCCGGGCAAGGAAGCTGAGGCTGCCAAAGTGCTGATGGACCAGGGCGCTGACGTCATCCTGCAGCACACCGATTCCACAGCCCCCATTCAGGCTGCGCAGGACGCCGGCAAATGGGCGGTGGGGCAGGCGTCTGACATGACCCAGTTCGCCCCCAAAGCCCACCTGACGGCGATTGTGGACAATTGGGACAAGTACTATGTCTCCCGCGTGAAGGCCGCCATGGACGGCACCTGGACGTCTGAGGACACCTGGACGGGCCTGAAAGAAGGCATGGTGGAAATGACCGCCTTCAATGACGCCATCCCCGATGAGGTGAAGACAGAGGCCCAAGCGGCCCATGACGCCATCATCGCGGGCACACTGCATCCGTTCCAGGGCCCGTTCAACAAGCAGGACGGCTCTGTGGGCGCCAAGGAAGGCGAAACCCTCGACGACAAGACGCTGCTTGGCATGAACTGGTACGTTGAAGGGGTGGAAGGACAGCTTCCAAAATAGGGCCAACTGGTGTAACTGAATTCACCACAGACCCGCCCCGGGCGCTGTTCCGGGGCGGGTTTTGGTTTTCTGGGAACCCCGATAGCCTAACCGGACCGGCTCCAGTGACAGATATAGCCCGTTTTATCGACGAGATGCCCAAGGCAGAGCTGCACCTGCATATAGAAGGCACGCTTGAACCTGAAATGATGATGGCCCTTGCGAAACGCAACGGGGTTGAGCTGGCCTATGGGTCGGTTGAGGAAATCCGCGCGGCCTACGAGTTCTCAAACCTGCAGGACTTTTTGGATCTCTATTACCAAGGCATGTCGGTATTGATCACCGAACAGGATTTCTTTGATCTGACGGCCGCCTACCTCGACAAATGCGCCGAGCAGAACGTCACTCATGTGGAAATCTTCTTTGATCCCCAGGGCCACACCGAACGGGGCGTGGCGTTTGAGACCGCCCTGGTCGGCATCACCAAGGCACTGGACGCGGGCAACGCCGAGCATGGCATCAG
>JBCDDQ010000354.1:0-4423 GCA_039180225.1 Pseudomonadota bacterium | reverse complement strand
CTCTACTGGGTCTATGACAAGATCGTCGGCATCGACAACATGCGGATGGGATAAGAACGATGGCCTTACCTGAATATACTTCGACCGGCTACCGCGTCTGGCACTACAGCTATCTGACGTTCGTCGGCTTTGTGATGTTCTTCCTGGTGGCGCCGCTGATTGTGGTGATCCCGCTGTCCTTTACCTCAAGCGCGTTCTTGAGTTTCACCCCGGAAATGCTGGCGCTCGACCCGGAAGGTTTCTCGCTGCGCTGGTACAAGATCCTGATGGGCGATTGCAGCGATGCCATCGTGACCACCGTGTGTACGGACAAGTGGAAGACCGGCGCCGTCAATTCCCTTTTCGTGGCGATCATTTCCACATTTCTGGCGGTGACCCTGGGCACTCTGGCGGCCTTGGGTCTGAGCCGGCCCCATATGCCGTATCGCAAGGTTATCATGGCGGCCCTGATCTCGCCCATGATCGTGCCTTTGATCATCACCGCGGCGGGCATGTTCCTGTTCTACGCCAAGCTCAACCTGGTGGCCACGTTCACCGGCCTGATCTTCGCCCACACGGCGCTTGGTTTGCCGTTTGTTGTCATCACGGTGACCTCAACACTGGTCGGTTTTGACCACAGCTTGACCCGGGCCGCAGAGAGCCTGGGCAGCACGCCGGCCAACAACTTCTTCAAGATCCAGCTGCCGCTGATCGCACCGGGTGTGATTTCCGGTGCACTGTTCGCCTTTATCACCTCGTTTGATGAAATCGTGGTGGTGCTGTTCCTGGGCGGTGCTGAGCAGCTGACCCTGCCGCGGCAGATGTGGTCTGGTATTCGCCAGGAGATCAGCCCGACCATCCTGGCTGCAGCCACCATTCTGGTGATCCTGTCGGTGGTGTTGCTGACCACGGTTGAACTGTTGAGGCGGCGCTCGGAGCGGCTGCGCGGCATTAGCCCGGCTTAATATGGCACGTCGGACCGCTGTCATCCGCCGGCGGTTTCTGGCCTTGATTGCGGCCTCTTTGATGGCCGCAACCGCGCTCTATCAGGCACCGCTCAGCCCCAACACGGTGAAGGCGCAAGGGCGCGAACCGGTGGATCTGGCTTTGGTTCTGTCCATCGATTGTTCCTACTCGGTCGACACCCGTGAGTTTCGCCTCCAAACCAACGGCACGGCCCATGCCCTGCGCAAGCCGGAGATCCTGCAGGCCATCCAGGCGGGTCCGCTCAAGCGGATTGCCGTGTCGGTGGTGCAATGGTCTGACGACAAGAACCAGAAGATTACCGTGCCGTGGACCATTGTTTCCACTGCGGCGGACATTGAGAAGCTGGCGCGCCTGATCGAGAGCCAGCCGCGGTATCTGGCCGAAGGCGGAACGTCGATTACTGGCCTCATGCGGTTCGCGGCCGGGGTGCTCGCCACCGCCCCGGTGGAGGCAGAACGCCAGGTGCTCGACATCTCGTCGGACGGGCGAAACAATAAGGGCGGCCGGCCCCATGTGGTGCGCGATCAACTCAACCAATTCGGGATCACCATAAACGGCTTGACGATCCTCAATGAGTTCCCGACGCTCAACCGGTACTTTGAGAAATATATCATTGGCGGCTATGGCAGCTTCGTTATTGTGGCGAAGGATTACGAGGCCTTTGAGAAGGCGATTTACCGCAAGCTGCTGCGCGAGATCATCGGACCGCGCCTGACGTAAGGACGATGCCCCCATGCGCTATATTGATGATGAAACCCTGGACCGGGTCCTGGATTTTCCTTCCCTGGCAAGGTCGCTGGCCCATTGGCACACCAAGCCGCCGCCCCAGGTGGGCCGCAGCCTTCTGCAACAGGACGGCGACGGTGAGACCCCCGACTGCTTCTTGAACCTGCCGGCCTGGTATCCAGGCGATGCCATGGGTGTGAAAGTGATCACCGTGCTGCCGGCCAACCCCAAAATGGCCCATGGCCTGCCGGCCATTCAGGCGCTTTACCCGGTGTTTGACGGGGAGACCGGCAAGCCCAGAGCGGTGATCGACGGCACCGCGCTCACCTATTGGAAAACCGCCGGGGACAGTGCGCTGGGCACTCATTATCTGGCGCGCCACGATGCCCGCACGTTGCTTGTGGTGGGCTCTGGTGCCCTGGCACCTTACCTGGCCAGGGCCCATGCGGCCATGCGCGGCTCGATCGACGAGGTTCTGGTCTGGAACCGGACAGCGGCGAAGGCTGAGGCCATGGCTGACGCGCTTGCAGAAGGTGGGCTGGCGGCGCAGGCCGTGGACGATCTGCAGGCCGCCTGCACCAAGGCGGATATCATATCGTGCGCCACATCCGCCACAACGCCTTTGATCAAGGGGGAGTGGCTCAAACCTGGCTGCCATCTGGATTTGGTGGGCAGTTTTACGCCGGAAATGCGCGAAGCCGATGATGAGGTGATCGCGCGGGCCTCAGGCGTCTTCATGGACTATGTGCTGTTCGCCGATGAGCCGGGGGACACCTCCATCCCGCTCGATGCGGGCCTCATTAAGCGAGCGGATCTTGTGGATTTCTATCAGCTGTGCCGCGGCGAACATGGCGGGCGTGCAAATGATCAGGAGATCACGGTGTTCAAGAATGTGGGCGGGGCCCATTTGGACCTAATGACCGCATTGCACATTCTGGACAAGGTGGCCGAAGTGACATGAGCGAGACCTTTAAGCACGTGTTCAAACCGCTGGACCTGCGCGGCAAAACCCTGAAGGCCCGCATAAACTTCGGCGCCCACACGGCCAACATGGCCGAAGCGGGGCTGCCGGGCGATCGTCATCTGGGTTACTACCTGGAGCGCGCAAAGGGCGGGGCCGGCATGATTGTGGTGGAGCCGATCCCGGTGCACGAGACGGCAATCCTCACACGCGGTAACTTCGTCCATTCCGATGATGCGGTGATCCCGGCTTTCCGGCGCATCACGGAAGCCTGCCACGAGCACGGCACCGTGATGATCCACCAGCTCTACCATGTTGGCCAGCATGGTGACTTCGACAATTCCTTTGCGCCCAGCTGGTCACCGTCGGGATTGCCCTCCTACCATGACAGCGATGGCAGCCACGCCATGAGCGAGGCGGAGATTCTGGAGACGATCGAGGCGTTCGCCCTGGCAGCGGAGCGCGCCCACAAATCCGGATTCGACGGCATCGAGATCTTCGCCGCCTACCATGCTCTGCCGGATCAGTTTTGGACGCCCTGGTCAAACAGGCGAGACGATAAGTGGGGGGGGTCTCTGGAGAACCGCGTGCGTTTTTCCGCCGAGCTCACCAAGGCCATCCGGGCAAAAACAGATGAGGACTTTATCATCGGTCTGGCGGTAAGCATGCATCCGGAAGCTGCCGTGAGCCTGAGCGTGGAAGCCATGCAGGAAATCATCGCCTGGCATGACGAGCGCGGCTTGATTGACTATGTGACCTGCGGCACGGGGAGTTACTTCGATTTCACCGGGCTCATCCCGACGTTTCCGTTTCCCGATAAGCTGGGCCCGCCCTTTGCCGAGGCGCTCAAAGCTGTGGTGACGCACGCCAAGGTGCAAGCCGAGAGCCATATCCGAACTCCTGAGAATGCCGACTATGTGATCGGCGCAGGACAGGCGGACATGGTGTCCATTGTGCGCGGCCAGATCGCCGATCCTCATATGGTGCTGAAGGCCCGGGAAGGGCGGGCGGAAGATGTGCGCCCGTGCCTCTCCTGCAACCAGATGTGCTGGGGCCGCAGGTTCCGGGACTACTGGATCTCCTGCCTGGTGAACCCCTCATCGGGACGGGAGTTTGAATGGGGAGGCGATTTTTTCTCTCCCTCTGAGTCACCCAAGCAGGTGCTGGTGGTGGGCGGCGGTATGGCCGGGCTGGAGGCGGCGCGGGTGGCGGCTGAACGGGGACATCGGGTCAGTCTCATCGAAGCCTCTGACAAGCTGGGCGGTCAGTTCCGCTTGGCGGGTCTGCAGCCGCGGCGCACCCAGATCCTCGATTTGATTGACTGGTACGAGCGCCAGCTTGAAAAGTTGCAGGTTCAGGTGCGCACCAACACTTATCTGGACGCCGATGAGATTGCTGCGTTCGGGGCCGATGAGGTGGTGTTCGCCACTGGCTCGTTACCCGACGGCGTGGCTTTCCAGCGCGCCCTGCCTCAGCACGACTGTCTGCCGGGTCTGGAAAACGGAAATGTGGTCTCGGTCGAGGAAGTGATGGCCCGCCAGGCAAGGCCCGGCGAGCGAGTGATCGTTCTCGACGATGGCGGAAACTGGCGCGGCGGCGGCACGGCCTGGCATCTGGCTGACGGGGGCCATGAGGTGACGATCGTCACTATGGTGGCCACGGTGGGTAAAGAGCTGGAACGCACATCTGCCGACGGACCATTGCGCAAGCGTTTGAAGGAACAAGGCGTAGTGTTTAAAACCGAAAGCGCCATTACCCAGTGGCATGGGG
>JBCDDQ010000353.1:0-4436 GCA_039180225.1 Pseudomonadota bacterium | reverse complement strand
GCATGGTTGATGCCCTCGGATGAGGAAGGGTGTGGAACGTATAGAGAACATGCCCAATCACGTCAAGGACTATTTTCAAGAAAATAAACACACTTCTGGTGGCAACCCCCCCGTCCGTTCGACTTTCGTCGCCTGCATCAATTCACCACGTTTGACCGCCATCATGTTAAACTAAATGGTGGAGTGAGAGGTGAAGCCATGAGCGAGCGGAAAGATATTCACAATTCAGATATCCCCGAGGTCTGCGTATCCTGCGAAGCGAGGCACCGTGGCATCTGCGGGGCATTGAGCCCCGATCAGCTGCTCTCGCTGAGCAAACACACCACCCGGCGCTCCTTTGAGGCAGGGACCGAACTGGTGCGCGATGCAGAGCCGGTAACGGGCTATGCCAATGTGATTTCCGGGGTGGTCAAACTGTCCAAGCTGCTCGCCGACGGGCGCCAGCAGATTGTGGGTCTGCAGTTTGCGCCGGACTTTCTGGGCCGGCCGCTCAAAACTGAAAGCCAGCTCTCAGCCGAAGCGGCGACCACGGTGAGCCTGTGCAGCTTTCCCAAGGCATCGCTGGAACGGCTGATGGCCGAAACGCCCGAGCTTGAGCACAGGTTGCTGGAGCAGAGCCTCAAAGAGCTTGATGAGGCGCGCGAGTGGATGGTGGCCTTGGGCCGCAAGACCGCGTCTGAGCGGGTGGCGCACTTCCTGTACCTGATCGCGATGCATGTGGATCCGGAGGTTGATCTGGAGGAGGAGAGCTCCATCTCCTTTGACCTGCCGCTGACCCGTGCCGATATTGCCGATTTTCTTGGTCTGACCATCGAAACCGTCAGCCGGCAGATCACCAAGCTGCGCAAGGCCGACATCATCAAGGTGGAAAACAACCGCCATGTGACGATCCCGAACATTGGGTATCTGCGGGATGTGTCCGGATCTTAAGCGCTTGGCGTAAGTCGCCCTCTGGCCGGGGAGATTCCTGGATTGGGGGGCGAGTACAGTAACGCCCGCGGCCGCTACTGCAGCCGTACCTCCATGCCCGTCGGCATTTGCCCGCGCAACACTTCGCGGATGCCGGCGGCCAGGACCTCCAGATCCTCTCTGATCAGAATCTCGCGCGCTATGGGCAAAAGATGGTCCTGTTCAAACGCAATGTGCCGGCGCAAGCCCTCAAACAGGCCGCGCAGCAGATAGCCGGCCGCCTCCACATTGAGCGGCGGAGTGCCGTCGGACAGACGGGTCAAAAGCTCAATCGCTTCGTCGCAATGTCCTTCATCTGTGCGGTGCTCGTCCGACAGTCGTTGAAAAATACGCTGAAGAGCGCGCTTGTCTGAAGCCCGCGCCAGAAGCCGCGGAAACAACACCTCTTCTTCCAACTGGTGATGCGTGTTGATGCGATACTGCAGGGCCAACGCCGCACAGAAACACTGTTTGCGGTCAATCCGGTCCGGCAAAGAATCGGCAATATCCTCCAAGAGATCACACAGCCGCAAATGCTGTATATGATCATTGGCAACAAATTTGAGTGCGCTGAAGGCCGTAACAACGGCCGGATCGGTTCTTAAGATAGTTTCTAAGTAAGCCATATCCGTCCCAATGCGACGTACAGAAGTGA
Source organism: Pseudomonadota bacterium (assembly GCA_039180225.1). Classification (GTDB taxonomy): domain Bacteria; phylum Pseudomonadota; class Alphaproteobacteria; order Rhizobiales; family CAJQND01; genus JAAEUE01. Next base: position 2,833 of record JBCDDQ010000353.1, on the reverse strand, counting down.
TTTGCTCCAATAGTGGGTGAAAGGACCACAAACCGGCCGTTGTCAGCCTTGATCTAGATCAAGGATTACGGCCCGGTCTTGGCCCAGAAGAGCAGGTACCTGGCCCCAGGGCACGCATCCCGTGCGTCATGGGCAACTGTCAGAGAGGGAACTGGATATGGTGACAACCCTACCCACCATCACACTGCTTGCGGGCGGCGGCCTGATCGCTTTATTGGGCGCAGCTAAAGCTCACGACAGCTTGTTTGCAGCGCATGCCTGGATCTGCGTGATTGCGGCGCTGATTGCGATCTTCGTGGTCGCGCGCCAATCGGCCCACGCCAGCCATGATGCGGCTGAAGGCGAAGAGAAGTATCTGGACGGCGTCATCCGCTACGGCGCTATCGCCACCTTGTTTTGGGGCATTGCCGGATTTCTCGTCGGGCTCATCATTGCACTGCAGCTGGCCTTTCCGGTTCTCAACCTTGATCTGCCGTTCACCTCGTTCGGGCGCCTGAGGCCTCTGCACACCTCTGCGGTGGTCTTCGCGTTTGGCGGTAACGCACTGCTCTGCACCAGTTTCTATGTGGTTCAACGCACCTGCCAAGCCCGCCTTGCGCTCGGCAATGCGGCCTGGTTCGTCTTCTGGGGCTATCAGCTCTTCATCGTGCTGGCCGCCACCGGCTACCTGATGGGGGTCACCCAGTCCAAAGAATATGCAGAACCTGAATGGTATGTGGACCTGTGGCTCACGATCGTCTGGGTGGTTTACCTCTTGGTCTTCTTGGGCACCCTGTTCAAGCGCAAGGAGCCTCACATCTACGTGGCCAACTGGTTCTACCTGGCCTTCATCGTCACCATCGCCATGCTGCACATCGTCAACAACCTGTCGATGCCGGTCTCGTTCCTGGGCGCCAAGAGCTACTCGCTGTTCGCCGGCGTACAGGATGCGCTGACCCAGTGGTGGTATGGCCACAACGCGGTGGGCTTCTTCCTCACCGCAGGCTTCCTGGGCATGATGTACTACTTCATGCCCAAACAGGCTGAACGGCCGGTCTATTCCTACCGGCTTTCCATCGTCCACTTCTGGTCACTGATCTTCCTCTATATCTGGGCAGGCCCGCACCATTTGCACTACACCGCGCTGCCTGATTGGGCGCAGACGCTGGGTATGGTGTTCTCCATCATGCTGTGGATGCCCTCTTGGGGCGGTATGATCAACGGCCTGATGACGCTGTCTGGCGCATGGGACAAGTTGCGCACCGACCCGATCATCCGCATGATGGTTCTGGCGGTTGCCTTCTATGGCATGTCCACCTTCGAAGGACCCATGATGTCCATCAAGGCGGTCAACAGCCTCAGCCACTACACCGACTGGACCATTGGCCACGTGCACTCTGGTGCGCTGGGGTGGGTCGGCATGATCTCCTTTGGCGCGGTCTACTTCATGGTGCCGAAACTGTGGGGCCGTGAGCAGCTCTATTCGCTCCGGCTCATCAACTGGCACTTCTGGCTCGCCACGCTCGGCATCGTGGTCTACGCGGCAGCCATGTGGGTATCGGGCATCATGCAAGGTCTGATGTGGCGCGAATACGATGACCAAGGTTTCCTGGTCTACAGCTTCGCTGAATCGGTTGCCGCCATGCATCCCTTCTACGTGATCCGGGCCTTCGGCGGTGCGCTTTACCTTGCCGGTGCTCTGATCATGGCTTGGAACATCTACTGCACCATTCTGGGCCGCAGGCGGGACGAAGCTCCCATGGGCGCCCCAGTGATCGCAGCAGCGTAAGAAAAGGACATTGGAACATGTTCAAGTTCAGTCACGAAAAGATCGAAACCAACGCCACGCTGTTGATGGTGCTGAGCCTGATCGTCGTCTCTATTGGCGGTCTGGTGGAGATTGCCCCGTTGTTCTATCTGCAGAATACCATCGAAAAGGTGGAAGGGGTAAGGCCCTATTCGCCACTTGAGCTGAAGGGGCGCAACATCTACATCCGGGAAGGCTGCTACACTTGCCACTCCCAGATGATCCGCCCGTTCCGCGATGAGGTGGAGCGGTATGGCCACTACTCCCTGGCGGCTGAAAGCATGTACGATCATCCGTTCCAGTGGGGCTCCAAGCGGACCGGTCCGGATCTGGCCCGCGTGGGCGGGCGCTATTCGGATGACTGGCACGTCCAGCATCTGATCAACCCGCAATCGGTTGTGCCGGAAAGCGTCATGCCGAAGTACAGCTGGCTGTTGACCACCGAGCTTCGCACCGACGACATTGCTGACCACCTGAAAGCCAACCGGGCGGTAGGTGTGCCTTATACCGACGAGATGATCGAGAACGCACAGACCGATCTTCTCGCCCAGGCCAACCCGGACAGCGACGGGGCTGAAGACGTTACCGAGCGCTATCCCAAAGCGCAGGTTTCCAACTTCGACGGCAATGCACAGAAGCTCACCGAGATGGATGCCCTTGTGGCGTACCTGCAGATGCTGGGGACCCTGGTGGACTTCAACTCATACCGCGCCCAAGACAATCTGCGCTGAGGAGGGCTGATCTGATGGATTATGAATTCTTGCGCCAAATGGCCGACAGCTGGGGCTTGCTCTACCTCGTTATCCTTTTCGTCGGGGCGGTGCTTTTCACTTTCCGCCCGTCGGCGCGCAAACGTTACGACGAAGCCGCCAAAATCCCGCTAAAGGAGGATTGATCCCGTGGCCAATAAAGAAGTCGACAAACTCTCCGGTATCGAAACCACAGGACACGAGTGGGACGGGATTAAGGAGCTGAACAACCCGCTGCCGCGCTGGTGGCTGTGGACCTTCTATGCAAAGTGCATCTGGGCTTTGGGGTATGTGATTG
>JBCDDQ010000352.1:0-4445 GCA_039180225.1 Pseudomonadota bacterium | reverse complement strand
TGATGCACAAGGCCGCCGCGCTCCACCCGCTCAATGGGCCCGTCCGCATAGCCCAGGCCATGACGACAGGTGAGATCTATGTCGGCGGCAGCAGCCAGGCCCTCATCCAGGAACCGCAAAGCGTCGTTGTATTTCGGCCGCACCAACCGGTCGATGATGCGGCCCTGCTGGTCGGCACACACAACAACCTGGAAGCCTGCGGCCTCAAACACTGCCCGGGCCGCCTCCAGCGCTGCCTCGTCACTGGCCGGCTGGCGCACCAGCTCGATCAGGCCGGAGGGCGCGTCATCGCCGTTCCTGTAGCGCGCAAAACCCAGCATGTTGGAGCCTTCGGTACCAGCGCCTTCGCCCGTGTAAACGCCCAGACATTCGGTTGTGAGTTCCACCAAAACGGCCCTCTTCGCTGCGTCCGCCTCAGCCCCGCCGCCAAGATGGATCGTCACGGCCGCTTCGGACACAGCGCTTTTGAGGAACTCATCGCCTTCCGGGAAAGAGCGGCTTTCACCGTGAGTGATAATGGCGTACTCCATTTTCATCAGCCCCCAAACATTGCGTTGCCGTCATAGGTGTAGAAGCCGCGGCCCACCTTGCGCCCCAAATGGCCGGCGGCCACCATGCGGCTCAAGAGCGCCGGGGTGGCTGCCCGTGGATCGTGGGTGATCGGATAGAACGCCTCGCAAAGGCGCACTTGAGTGTCCAAGCCAATCAGGTCGATCAGTTCAAGCGGCCCCATCTTGTAGCCCAAGCCCTGCTTAATGGCGGTGTCTATGTCTCCTGGGCTCGCGACGCCGGCCTCCACCGCTCTGATCGCATCATTGTTAAAGGGCACCAGCAAGGCATTGAGGATAAAGCCCGGCTTGTCTTGCGTCTTCACCGGCATCTGTCCGGCAGTCTCCGTCCAGGCCCAGGCGGTCTGAAAGCTCTCCTCGGAGGTGTTGAGACCGGGCGACATCTCGATCAGCTTCATCAGCTGCGCCGGAAGACAGAAGTGCATGCCCACCACCTTGTCTTGGCGCGCACACCCGGCAGCGATCTGGGTGATGGATAGGGTGGAGGTGTTTGAGGCAAACAGAGTGTGGGCTGGGCAGATCGTGTCCAACCGACCGAGCAGATCTTGCTTGACCTTCAGATCTTCAAACACCGCTTCGATCACCAGGTCGCATGCGCCCAGGTCTTCCAGTTTTGAGGTGGCCGAGAGGTTCGCCAGCGCTTTGCCTTGATCCTCCGGCGTCATCTTGCCCCGTTCCACAGACTTGGCGAAGAAGCCTTCGCTCTGCGCCCGCGCCTTGGCGAGCCCCTCTTCGGCCATGTCGAAGCAAAGTGTCCGGAACCCTGCGCGGGCTGAGACGATTGCGATCCCAGCGCCCATGGTGCCGGCTGCTCCGCACACGCCGACCGTTTTGACTTGCTCCGTCATTTTTGCGCAAAGCTCCTGCCGATCAGTTGCCGATGCACCTGATTGGTGCCCTCCCAAATTTGCGTGATCTTGGCATCGCGCATCAGACGTTCTGCCCGGTAGTCGCTGATATAGCCATAGCCGCCGAACATTTGCACCGCTTCGGTGGTCATGCGCATGGCAAGGTCTGAAGCCCTCAGCTTCGCAACTGAGGCCTCCTGGCCAAACTCAGCTGCACCCTCATCGATCAGACCGCCCACATAGTCGGTCCAGCTTTCCACCAGGGCCAGCTCGCTCGCCAGATCGGCAATGAGAAACTGATTGGCCTGAAAGTCGATGATGCGCCGGCCTGACTGCACACGCTCGTTCATGTATGCGGTCATGTCCTTGAAGGCCGCACGGGCAATACCCCGGGCGTGAGCCGCAATGGACGGGCGTGACTTGTTCAGCGAGGCCAGCAGTATGGAGAGGCCCTCCCCCGGCGCGCCCAGAAGGTTGGCCCGTGGCACCCTGGCTTTGTCGAAACTGAGGGAGACGGTGGAGGCTGCACGGTGACCCATCTTCTTTTCTTTCGGCCCGGGGGTAAAGCCGGGAGTATCCTTCTCCACCACCAGTGTCGAGATGGCGCCCTTGGCGTCATCGATATCGCTCCACTTGCCGAAGAGCAAAATCCGGTCGGCAACATCGCCGTTGGAGATGAAGATCTTTTCGCCATCCACAAGGATGTCGTCACCATCTGGCGTGAACTTGGTCTTCATGCCGGTGGCGTCAGATCCGGCGCTGGGCTCGGTGATCGCAAGGGAGCCCATGCCGCCTTCCGCGATCACCGGCAAGAGGCGCTCCTTTTGCTCTTCTGCGCCGAAATCTATGAGCGGTTTCATGCCGTGAAAGTTGGTGGCGTAAATGATCCCTGTAGAGGCGCAGGCTTCTGAGATAATCGAAACACATTCCAGGTAGAGCCCATACGACATGGGTGCCCCGCCATAGGCCTCAGGCACAAAGATGGCGTTCAGCCCCATGGCGTTCAGGGCCTCCATGCTGGCCTCAGGAAATTCACCCGATGCGTCATAGCCGGCCGCCGATGGCGCGATCACCTCGTCGGCCACTTTTTGCAGCTGATCGAGCACCATTTGCTCCTGCTCGTCCCAAGATCTGTGCGCCGCGTAACGGTCCAGCAACGTCATGTGTCCTTAAACTCCGGATCGCGTTTTTCCTCAAAGGCGAGCATGCCTTCCGTGGAATCATTCAACTGAAATGCCAGGTTGTTGAGGTTGGCCTCCGTCTCAAATCCAGCCTCCACAGAACGATCCAACGCGCGGGCCACAGCCTCGCGGGCAAAGCCCAGAACCGGGAGACTGAGCTTGGCCACCTGAGCGGCGTACTCCATGGCGCGTGCCATGGCATCTCCCTCGACCACCTCCTGCACAAGACCCATCGCGCACGCTTCTTCCGCGCCCACGGCCCGACCTGTCAGCACCATATCCAAAGCCCGTCCTTCACCCACAATTCTGGGCAGTCTTTGTGTGCCGCCATAGCCTGGGATGAGACCCAATTTGACCTCCGGCAAACCCATCTTGGCGTTAGGCGTTGCCATGCGGAATGTGCAGGCCAAAGCAAGCTCCAGACCACCGCCAAAAGCATACCCATTAATGAGCGCCAAAGACGGCACACGGAGCTGATCGAGCTTGCCGAAGATCTGTTGACCGCGGCGCATGCGCCGGCCCATCGCAAGTGGGGAAGCCTCGCGCAGCTCTTTGATGTCAGCGCCGGCGCAGAAGGCCCGCCGCCCCTCTCCGGTGACAATCAGAAAGCGGCTGCTTGCCTGCTCGACTTCATCCAATGCCTCGCCGATCTCATCGATGATCTGGAACGACAATGCATTCAGGGCTTCAGGGCGCCGCAAGGTCAACACATGCACATCGCCGCTTGTGGTGAGCTCTACGCTCATGCGCGTTTTTCCTTTCGTTCAAACCGCACCGGTTCCGGGGTCAGCTCGCCGCGCTCAACCATCAAGACGAGTTCGCGCTTTAAGATCTTTCCGCTGGCGGTGAGTGGGAAGTCTTTCACGTTCAAATAGTATTCCGGCATGTCGTATACCGATAAGCCCTCAGCGTCTAAATGCTGCAGCAGATCCTGAGCCGCCAAGGCCCCAGCGATAGCGAGGCACACCCGCTCTCCCAGGCGTTCATCTGCCACCGGGAATGCGGCCGCCTTGTCAACAGCCCCATGGCGCAGCGCCAAAGCCTCAATGGTGCTGGGGTGAATGTTATGACCGCCCCGGATGATCAAGTCCTTGAGGCGCCCGGAGACTTTCAGATTGCCGGCCTCATCCAACATGCCGAGATCGCCGGAGAGGAACCAGCCGGCCCCATTGAAGCTGCCTTCGGTGGCCTCTTGATTGGCGAAGTATCCAAGCATGAGACACGCACCGCGCCCCCCGATCTGGCCAATCTCTCCGGGGCCGAGCGGGCGGTCCGGGTCTTCAACGTCAAAGATCTGGACCCGGTAGGCCGGGCCGCCGCGGCCACAAGTCTCTGTAATGGTGGCAATATCATCGTGTGGGTCTGTGAACTGATGAGATGAGTTCTCCGTCATGCCATAGACGTTTTGCGGCCTGATGCCCTGGCGCACGAACGCTTCTGCCACGCTGGGCGGAATGGGCGCGCCCGCCATGTAGAAGGTCTCCACGGCGCCCATCCGATCCGCGCCCTGGGCACGCTGTTCGGCCAAGAGGTCGATGGCATGGGTCGGCACACCCATCACGTAGGTGGCACCTGTTTCGGTAATCCAGTCGAGCCGGCTGATGCCTTCTGACGGGTCATCGGTGATCAACTCGCCGCCACACAAGAGCCACTGTGCCACCGCCACCCAGGCAATGTGGTGGGAAAGCGGGCTGAGGGTGAGAATGCGGGTGTCCGGACCCCGGTCCCAGGCCGTCACCATGTCCCGCGCATTGGCAAGCAGGGTGTTGGCCGAGTGCATGACGCATTTCGGCGCTCCGGTGGTGCCGGAAGTGAAGGCCAGATAGATGACCGCATCAGGATCGTCA
>JBCDDQ010000351.1:0-4446 GCA_039180225.1 Pseudomonadota bacterium | reverse complement strand
GTGCCGGAGATCGCCCAGCATGCGGGTCATTCCTTTGAGGAGCTGGTGGAGTGGATGGTGAAGGACGCATCATGCGATCGGTAAAAAGGTTCATCAGACGCAAGCGCGCAGACCATATCGCCGATGAAGATCTGAGGGCGCCCTCTGGCGCGCGCCCGTTCCGGCTCGGCCAGCGCTTGCGCCGGTTGGCGAAATCGCACCGGCTCATGGGCTTGGTTGGAAACTGCATTTATGTGGGTTTTCTGGGCACAGCGGCCCTCTATTCACTGGTCGCAGGCGGTCACTTCACCAAAGAGGGATCTGCCTTCACCGAGCTTACCGATGACGTGGCCGGGATGGTGGGGCTGTCTGCCGGGGAAATCACGATCGAGGGGCTGAAAAACGTGCCCCGCGAGCAGGTGCTTGCAGCTATCGGGGTGCGCGAGGGGTCTTCACTGATCGGCTTCAACGCCCCTCAGGCCCGCGACAAGCTGGCCAATCTGGACTGGGTGGTTGAGGCTTCGGTGCTCAGGCTCTTTCCCAACCGCCTCCACATTGAACTGCGCGAACGGCGCCCCTATGCGCTGTGGCAGGACAAGGGGCGGTTCTTCGTCATAGATGAATCCGGCCAGGCCATGCGGCAGCTCGAACCCGCCAAATGGTCTCATCTTCCCGTGGTTGCGGGGGAAGGCGCGCAGCAAACTGCTGCAACGCTTGTTAACCAACTGGCAGTCCATTCTTCGTTAAGGTTACTTGTTCGTGCAGCTGCGCGTGTCGCGGATCGGCGCTGGACCCTCCATCTGGCCAACGGCATCAAAGTCCTCTTGCCGGCCAAGGATGTTCCAGGCGCGCTACAGCGATTGGCTGATCTTGAGCGGGAACAGGGAATCTTGGGCCGCGACATCGCATCGATAGATCTCAGGCTGGGTGACCGGATCGCCCTCAGATTGTCGAAGGATGCTGCCGAGAAGTGGCGCGAGGAGAACAGCAAGAGCTGAACGGCCGTAGCGCCTGTTGGTGGTTTGTAATTTGAGTTGTGGGGTAGAGACGAATGACGGTGGTTCCTTTGCACAAGAGTCGCGGCAGTGGACTTGGGTCTCAGCAGGACACCCGATCCATCATTGCGGTACTCGATGTGGGCAGCACCAAGATCTGCTGCCTGATCGCAGAGGTCGTCACCCTCAAGAACCGCGTTTTTGGCGGTGAGCGCAGCCATCAGCTCAAGCTTCTGGGTCTTGGCCACCAGGTGGCCCGCGGCACGCGCCTGGGCGCTGTGGTGGACATGGAGGAGGCCGAGCGGGCCATTCGCCTTGCGGTCGATGCTGCAGAACGCATGGCCGGTCATACGGTGGAAAACATCTATGTGAACGTCTCCGGCGGGCGCCCGCAGTGCAAAGGCTACAAGGGCCATCTGCACCTGGGCGGTCGTGAGGTGGGCCGCGCTGACATCTCCAAGGTCATCCGCCACGCGCAAGGCACAGTGGACACCGGTCCCCAGCGGATCGTGCTCCACACCACGCCAACCAGCTTTGGCCTGGACGACACCCGCTTCATTCCCAACCCGGAAGGCATGTTCGGTGATGCGCTTTCGGTTGGGCTCAACGCGGTCAGCGTTGACCGGGGCCCCATGCGCAATCTCGCCATGGTGATCGAGCGCTGCCATCTGGGCATTGCCGGCTTTGTGATTGCGCCCTATGCGGCGGGCCGGTCTGTGCTGGTGCCAGACGAAATGTCCATGGGCGTGACCTGCATCGACATGGGCGGCGGCACCACCTCAATCTCCATCTTCTCTGAAGGCCAGTTGGTCTATGCCGATGCCGTGCCCGTCGGCGGCCATCACATCACCATGGACATTGCCCGCGGCCTGTCCACGCCCATTGCCCATGCTGAGCGCATGAAGACACTCTATGGCTCGGCCCTGCCGGCCGTGTGCGATGAGCGTGAGCTGGTCTCCGTGCCTCTGGTGGGCGAGAAGGGGACCGATGCGGTCAACAAGATCCCGCGCTCCATGCTGACGGGCATCATCCAGCCGCGTCTGGAAGAGACCTTCGAGCTCGTGGCTGCACGTTTAAAGAGTTCCGGACTTGCACATTTTGCCGGCCGGCGGGTTGTATTGACCGGCGGCGGCAGCCAATTGAACGGCGCCCGGGAACTGGCCGGCACCATGTTGGACCGCCAGGTGCGGTTCGGCTATCCACAACCCATTACCGGGATGCCGGAAAGCGCCCGTGGGCCCGGATTTGCCGTTGCGGCGGGCCTTTTGAACTATGCGATTGAGCCCGACAAGGCCACCATCGCCATGCCGGACATCGGCTCAGAGACGGCCCACGAGCCGAACTACTTGATGCGTGTAGGGCAGTGGATCCGCGAAAGCATCTAAAATTTCAATGCGCCGGCGGCGCAGAAATTTGCCTTATTTGTTAATAAATTGATTCTCCGAATCTCTGGAACCTCCTAATATTTATGCGGGTTTCGCACATATGTGCGCCCTTTTGACTCACCCCGTTACCGCTTGTTAACGAATTACTAACACCTTGGTAACAAACATGTCTCTGGGGTTAATACGGGACGCCGCACAATGAGCATTAATTTAACTGTTCCTGATCTTGCCGAAATGAAGCCGCGCATCACCGTCTTCGGTGTGGGCGGTGCCGGTGGCAACGCAGTCAACAATATGATCGCGTCGCAGCTTGATGGTGTTGAGTTTGTTGTTGCCAACACAGACGCCCAAGCGCTGCGGCAGTCTGCTGCTGAACGGACAATTCACATGGGCACCTCCCTCACAGAGGGGTTGGGCGCCGGATCGCAACCACAGGTTGGTGCGGCGGCGGCTGAGGAGGTCTTGCCTGAACTGATCGACCATGTGTCCGGATCGCATATGGTGTTCATCACCGCCGGCATGGGCGGGGGAACCGGCACAGGAGCAGCTCCTGTCATCGCTCGGGCCGCCAAGGAACAGGGCGTGTTGACCGTTGGGGTGGTCACCAAGCCGTTCCAGTTTGAAGGTCAGCGGCGTATGTTGACGGCCGAGCGGGGCATTGAACAGCTCGCCCAGCATGTTGACACGCTGATCGTGATCCCGAACCAGAATCTCTTCCGCATTGCCAACGAAAAGACCACGTTTGCCGACGCGTTCTCCATGGCAGACCAGGTGCTCTATTCGGGCGTTGCCTCCATCACTGAGCTGATGACCAAGGAAGGTCTCATCAATCTGGACTTCGCCGATGTGCGCGCCATCATGTCTGAAATGGGCAAAGCAATGATGGGCACCGGCGAGGCCTCCGGCGAGAAGCGGGCCATTGAGGCGGCTGAAGCGGCGATTTCCAACCCGCTCTTGGACGATGTGTCCATGCGCGGCGCTCAAGGGCTTCTGATCTCCATCACCGGCGGCGAAGATCTGACCCTTTACGAAGTGGACGAAGCGGCCACCCGCATCCGCGAAGAAGTGGATCCGGATGCCAACATCATTCTGGGCGCCACCTTCGATCAGGACCTGGAAGGGGTCATCCGCGTTTCCGTCGTGGCCACAGGCATCGAAGAGGTGTCGTCTTCGTCCACCACGTCGAACTATGATGACTATCACTATGACATCAAACCGAGGGCGGCTGAGACCACGCCGGCTCCCGAACCTGTAGCTGAAGAGCGCATCCAGGTGCCGCCGCCTGCTGAAAAGATTGAAGACGCGCCTGCGCCCGAACCGATCGCGGCTGAAGAGACCGCCCCGGAGCCGATCGCGGAGATTGCGGAAGCGCCAGCCGCTGAAGAGATGCCTCAAGAGGCTATCGCCGAGGCGGAAGCCAAGATGCCTGAAGTGGAAGACTTCCCGCCCATCGCGCAGCGTCAGATCTCGGCACTTAAGAGACCGGAAGATACGCGCGAACCTGAGGTTTCCAGAAAGCGGAAGGGTCTGTTTGAGCGCCTTGCGGGCGTTGGGCTGGGCCGCAAGGAAGATGAAGCCGGACACCCTGAAGACGCGCCGAAGATCGTGCGCCCCCGGGCAAATCCTGCGCCGCCGCCGCCGCCAGCTCCGCGCGTGGCCGCAGCCGGTGGAGGTGCAGCGGTCGCCGTGGCCGAACCCATGCCGGAGCCCGAACAGGCCCAGGCAGAGGCCGCACCCCAGGCGCAGCCGGAATATGAAGATGACCAGTTGGAAATCCCAGCCTTCCTGAGGCGGCAGGCCAACTGAAGCGAGACGAAGTTTCTCCGGTTTACGCCGGAAACCCAAGACAAAGGCGAGTGAGGGAAGATAGCCCGGCGGTCACATTTCCGCCGGGTTTTCCGTTTCAAACGGAATCTGTTGGTACCGGGGCCGGCGTTTAGAGCAGTTCTTTGTCATATGGAAACGCTTGATGGAGTCAAATCAGCCCATATCCAAGGCGCGAAGCGCAGTGCGATGTGGTGCATCGGACAAGCTTCGCAACGCCGGAGATGGGCTGATTTGGCCCACCGAAGGCCGGGTTTTCGCGC
>JBCDDQ010000350.1:0-4529 GCA_039180225.1 Pseudomonadota bacterium | reverse complement strand
GACGTAATTCCGGCCGGCTCCGGTGCCAAGGGCTACAAATCTGCCAACTTCCATGGCACGGGCACCGAGTTCGGCGCCATTCAGGATATCCTGAAGCACGTGGTGAAAGCCGGTAAGAGCCAGGCCAAGGAAGAAGATGTTGGCGCCAACTTCTACAACCGCGGCGTGATGAACGCGGTGCTGATCGCTGAAGCCATCCGGACGGCTCAGGAAGTGACCGGCAAGAAGCAGATCAACGGCGAAGATATGCGCAAGGGTCTTGAAAACCTCAAGATCACGGCGGAACGCCTGAAGGAAATCGGCCTGGAAGGGTTCACCAACCCGATCACCGTGACCTGTAAGGACCATGCCGGCGCACACCCGATCTACATCCAACAGTGGGACGGCAAGGCCTGGAGCAAGGTTTCAGACTGGATCGAGCCCATGAGTGATCGGGTTCGTCCGAAACTGGTCGCTGCGGCCGAGAAATACGTGGCGGACAAACCTGGCTGGCAAACACAAACCTGTCAGTAAGGTTCTCAATTGAACGCCAAGACAAACAGGGCCTGCTCCTCTGGGAGCAGGCCCAACCCTTAAAAACAACCCGCAAACTCAGTTGGAGAGTTCCCCCCGTGAGCGCGCATGAACAAACGGCCCCAGCCGAAGATCCGGTTCTGTCCATCAGCAACATCGAGGTCATCTACGACCACGTTATCCTGGTCCTGAAAGGGGTCTCGCTGGAAGTTCCCCAAGGCGGCATCACCGCTTTGCTGGGCGCAAATGGTGCGGGCAAATCCACCACCCTGAAAGCTGTTTCCAACTTGCTGCGTTCAGAGCGCGGCGATGTCACCAAGGGCGAGATCACGTTTAAGGGCGAGCGGATTGATAAGCTTTCGCCCAATGATCTGGTGCGCCGCGGCTGCATTCAGGTGATGGAAGGGCGCCACTGCTTTGAGCACCTCACGGTTGAAGAGAACCTGCTTACGGGCGCTTTCACGCGCAAGGACGGCCGGGCGGCCATCGCCGATGACCTGGAACTGGTCTACGGCTACTTCCCGCGTTTGAAAGAGCGCAGCACCAGCCTTGCCGGTTACATCTCTGGTGGTGAGCAGCAGATGTGTGCCATCGGCCGGGCTCTCATGTCGCGTCCCACCATGATGCTGCTGGACGAGCCGTCTATGGGCCTTGCGCCCCAGTTGGTGGAAGAGATCTTTGAAATCATCAAGCGTCTGAACGAGCAGGAAGGCGTCAGCATGCTGCTGGCCGAGCAGAATACCAACGTGGCCCTGAAGTATGCCAAGTACGGTTACATTCTGGAGAACGGCCGGGTGGTGATGGACGGCGATGCTGCCGAACTGCGCGAAAACGAAGACGTGAAAGAATTCTACCTGGGCATTGCCGGCGATGATCAAAAATCGTTCCGCAATGTGAAGGCCTACAAACGCCGCAAGCGCTGGTTGGCGTGAGGCCCGTCCATGTCCGATCATTATGACGATCTTGAAACCCGCTCTGCCGATGAACGCGAAGCGGATCTCTTCGGCCGTCTGCCCGGCTTCCTCGAAATGGCCGTCCAGAAGGCCCCAGGCTGGGCAAAGCAGCTTGAGGGCATGGACGCACAAGCCGTCACCTCGCGCGAGGCGCTGGCCGCATTGCCGGTCCTGCGCAAGGGTGAGCTGAAGGATGCTCAGGCAGCAGAGCCGCCCTTCGGAGGCTTCGTGGCGGCCCCGCCTGACAAACTTGGCCGGGTGTTCATGTCGCCGGGGCCGATCTTTGAACCTCAGGGCACAGAGCCTGATCCATGGCGTGGTGCGCGCACCTACTATGCCGCCGGCTTCAGGCCCGGCGATGTGGTGCACAACTCCTTTGCGTATCACCTGACACCGGGAGGGTTCATTTTGGATTCCGGCGCCCAGGCGCTTGGCTGTGCGGTCTTTCCGGCAGGTATCGGCAACACCGAAATGCAGGTGGAGGCGATTGAGCTGATGAAACCGGTGGGGTTCACCGGAACCCCGGACTATCTCAAGGTGTTGCTCGATAAGGCCGCAGAGATGGGCAAGGATGTCTCCTCCATCAAGCGCGCTCTTGTGGGTGGTGGGGCCCTGTTCCCGGCCCTGCGTCAGGAGTATGCCGAGCGGGGCGTGGCCACGGTGCAGTGTTATGCCACAGCTGATGTGGGCGTGATCTCTTATGAATCCGAAGCCCTTGAGGGCATGATCATCGATGAAGGCTGTATTGTCGAAATCGTCAAGCCGGGGACCGACGAGCCGGTGGCCGAGGGCGAGGTGGGAGAAGTGGTGGTGACCACGTTCAACCCCGTCTATCCCATGATCCGCTTTGGCACTGGCGATCTGTCAGCTGTGCTGCCGGGCATCAGCCCGTGCGGGCGAACCAACATGCGCATAAAAGGCTGGATGGGACGGGCCGATCAGACCACCAAGATCAAGGGCATGTTCGTGCACCCAAGCCAGGTCGCCGAAATCGCTAAGCGGCATAGCGAGCTGGGCCGTCTGCGCCTGGTGGTGAGCCGCGACGGGGCACAGGATGCCATGATGCTGCAGGCCGAATGCGCAAACGGGTCAGACGGTTTGGCCGAGGCGCTGAAGGCCACGTTGAAGGACATCACCAAGATGAGCGGGTCGGTTGACCTGGTGGGCGAGGGGGCTCTGCCAAACGATGGCAAGGTGATTGACGACCAGCGCGATTACAACGCGTGATCTCGCTAGACATCTCCCAGGAGGAAATCAAAGTTGGACGCCGTAAACGCGCTCGCCGAGGTGTCTTCGAACAGCACGGTTTGACCGTCACCAAGATCCAGCAGCGTATCTGCCCCGACCTGGGAGAGCGCCCCTTGCACGTCGGCGAAGTCCTCAAAGCCAGGGATCACATCCAACTGTGCAACGTCTGCGCTCAGGTCGAAATCGGTGATCACATCCTGCCCGTCGCCGTCAGCAAAGACGAAAGTATCTGAACCGGCGCCGCCGATGAGGTTATCATTCCCCAAGCCGCCGATCAGCACATCATCTCCGGCCGAGCCGACCGCGGTGTCATTGCCGCTGCCCAGATCGATTGCCGCAATGCCTGTAAGCGTCACGTTAGAGAAGTCGTAGGTCTGGCTCTGCCAATTGGCCGTGATGGTCACATCAGCAAAGCCGTTGGCGGAGATCTCCTCCACGCCGTTTACGAAGTCGCCAATGAAGCCGATGCTGGTTCCATCGGCCGTGGCCAGAACCTGATCATAGCCGGCGCCGCCATCCACCGTATCAAAGCCGTGGCCGGGCCCGACCAGGAAGTCATCATCCCCATCACCGCCCAACAGCGTGTCGTCACCAACACCGCCAATGATCACATCATCTCCGGCCGATCCGATCACCGTGTCGTTGCCAAGCCCGGCATCAATCCACTGAATATCCGTCAAGGTTACGCCGGTGAAATCCAGCACTTGGGCCTGCCATGTGCCAAGGATGCCCACATTGGAAAAGCCCGCACAGGTGAACTCTTCCACCGAGGCATTGAAATCGCCGATCAGGCCAATGCTCACCCCATCCTCGGTGGCCATCACAACGTCATAGCCCTCACCACCATCAAACCGGTCGAAGCCATGACCGAGACCGACGAGGAAGTCATCATTGCCTCCGCCACCATTCAGTGTGTCGTCGCCGCCGCCGCCGAGAATCTGGTCGCGCAGGTCCGAACCGGTGGCAATATCATTGCCCAGGCCGCAATCAATGTAGCAGGGCAGGGTGGAGCCGGAGAGGTCGATGGTCTCCGCCCACCAGTTGCCGATGAACTCAGAAAACTGAACCTCCACATCAAAGACACACTCGGCCTCGGCAGAGGCCGTGCCGTCGGTCACCGTGTAGAGGAAGGACGCGGTGCCGGAGAATCCGGCATCTGGCGTGAAGACAACGTCTCCACTTTCGGTGATCTCAACCGTGCCACCTTGAGCATTGTAGACCGAGACCAGCGCAAGCTCATCGCCATCGGGATCGCTGTCATTTGACAGCATATTGGCCACCGGGATCACCACGGGCTGCTCGGGCAGAATGGTGGAGCCGAGATCATCCACAGCCACCGGCGCCTCATTTTCCACTTTTGTGATCACCTCGGCGATGGTCCATGTGGTGCCGTTTTCGAAGGTGAACCGCTCCACCGTGTCGGCCGTGCTGCCGCCCAGAGTGTTTTTGACGATGATGCTATCGCCACCATTTTCGCCGCCGAATGAGATCAGAAGGTCTTCTGTCCCTTCGATACGCTGCACAAACGTCTGGGTGGCCTCATAGCCAGAAATTTTCAGAACATCTTTGTTTTTGTGCCCACCGTCCACGATCGTGTCGGCGCCGTCGCCCTTGTCGTAAAGATAGGTGTCGGAGGCCCGGCCGCCGCTCAAGGTGTCATCGCCTTCGCCGCCATCCAGAATATCGCGCCCGCGACCGCCGTTCAGGTCATCGTCTCCGCCGCGGCCTTCCAGAACATCATGCCCGCGCCCGCCGGACAGCGTATTGGCTTCATCGTCACCGGAAAGGGTGTCGCTCTTGCGCGAGCCGGTGAGG
>JBCDDQ010000349.1:0-4578 GCA_039180225.1 Pseudomonadota bacterium | reverse complement strand
GCCCGTCCATCGTGCCCGATTGGGATGCTGCAAAGGAAAGTTATCGCAGCGCAGGGCACATATAAGGAAAATCCGAATGTTTGATGTTCAAACCGTAGAAATTGAATGGGGCGGAAGGCCGCTCAAAATCGAAACTGGCAAAGTGGCCAGACAAGCTGATGGCGCCGTGATGGTGACCTATGGCGAAACAACCGTTATGGCGACCGCAGTGGCCGATCGCACACCGCGCGCCGGGATCGACTTCTTCCCGCTCACTGTGAACTATCAGGAAAAGGCCTACGCCGCAGGCAAGGTGCCGGGCGGTTACTTCAAGCGCGAAGGGCGCCCTTCTGAAAAAGAAACCCTGGTGAGCCGGTTGATCGACCGTCCGATCCGTCCGCTGTTCGCTAAAGGCTTTAAGTGCGAGACCCAAATCATCGCAACCGTGCTGTCCCACGATCTTGAGAACGATCCGGACGTGGTGGCCATGGTGGCAACCTCTGCCGCGCTGACCCTTTCCGGCATTCCCTTCATGGGTCCCATCGGTGCGGCCCGTGTTGGTGTAATCGACGGCGACTATGTTCTGAACCCCACTCTCGACCAGATGGAAGACAGCGACCTGGATCTGGTGGTGGCCGGCACCCAGGACGCCGTGCTCATGGTGGAATCGGAAGCCAAGGAACTGTCTGAAGACATGATGCTGGGCGCAGTAATGTTCGGCCATGCTGAGATGCAGGCGGTGATGGACGCGATCATCGATCTGGCCGAGCGCTGCGCGAAAGAACCTCGCGACGTTGAGGAGAAAGACCTCTCTGAACTCCAAGGCAAGGTAGATGGGCTGGCCACCGAGGGTCTCACCGCCGCTTATAAAGAAGCCGACAAAATGACCCGTCAGGACATGGTCGCCGAGACCAAAGACAAGGTCATGGCTGAGCTTGCCCCGGAAGACGGCGATGTTGACCCGCTGGAAGTGGGCGCCTGCTTCAAGACGCTGGAAAAGAACATCGTGCGTGGCTCGATCATCGAGACCAAGAAGCGCATCGATGGTCGCTCCCTCGACCAGGTGCGTCCGATCGTGGCTGAAGTGGGCATTCTGCCCCGGGCCCACGGCAGCGCGCTCTTCACCCGCGGGGAAACCCAGGCTTTGGTGGTCACCACTCTGGGCACCGGGGAAGACGAGCAGTTTGTTGATGCTCTGGAAGGGACCTACAAGGAGAACTTCCTTCTGCACTACAACTTCCCGCCCTTCTCCGTGGGCGAGACCGGCCGTGTTGGCTTTACCGGCCGCCGCGAAGTGGGTCACGGCAAGCTGGCGTGGCGCGCCGTTCATCCGGTCATGCCCACCAAGGACGACTTTCCTTACACAATCCGGATCGTTTCGGAGATCACCGAATCGAACGGGTCGTCCTCCATGGCTTCCGTCTGCGGTGCTTCGCTCGCCATGATGGACGCAGCCATTCCGCTGTCCCGCCCCGTATCGGGCATCGCCATGGGTCTCATCAAGGAAGGCGATGATTTCGCCGTTCTGTCCGACATCCTGGGTGATGAGGACCATCTCGGCGACATGGACTTCAAGGTGGCCGGCACCGAGGAGGGCATCACCTCCTTGCAGATGGACATCAAGATCACCGGCATCACCGAAGAGATCATGCGCATTGCTCTGGACCAGGCCAAGGGCGGCCGGGTGCACATTCTAGGCGAGATGGCAAAAGCCATCACCGAAGCACGCACCGAGATGGGCGCCTATGCTCCGCGCATTGAGCAGATCAAGATCCCCGTGGACAAGATCCGGGACGTGATCGGCACCGGCGGTAAGGTGATCCGCCAGATCGTTGAAGAGACCGGCGCCAAGATCAACGTGGAAGACGATGGCACGGTGAAGGTGGCCTCAAATGACGCTGAGTCCATTGAAGCGGCGATGACGTGGATCAAGTCCCTCACCTCCGAGCCGGAAGTGGGCGAAATCTACACCGGTAAGGTGGTGAAGGTCATGGACTTCGGTGCCTTTGTGAACTTCTTCGGCCCGAAAGACGGTCTGGTCCACATCTCCGAACTGGCCCCGCGCCGGGTGGAGAAGGTGAGCGACATCGTCAACGAAGGCGACGAGGTGAAGGTCAAGCTGCTTGGCTTCGACAACCGTGGCAAAGTTCGCCTTTCCATGAAGAACATCGATCAGGAGACCGGTGAAGAGGTCACCCCTGAAGAGGCGTAAGCGCCCTAGACTTTAGGCGAGACGGGGCCGGTTCCCGTCTTGCCATTCCGTCTGTATTCAGACACACCTAGGTGCGCGCGACCTAGCGCGCGCACCACACATTTTTCGCATTTCCGCAAGGAGATCCCCCCAAAGGCAACACCCACCGCAAACAGGTACTATCCCACCGAAGTCCGCTTCGGCGCCGGACGCATTGCCGAGTTGGCCGACGCCTGCAAGGCCGCCGGCATGGAGCGCCCTTTGTTGGTTACCGACCCTGGGATCGTGAATCTGCCAATCACTCAGACCGCCCTGGAGGCCGTGAAGGCGGGCGGGCTTGAGGTTGGGGTCTTTTCCGATGTGAAGCCCAATCCCACGGCGTCAAACGTAGAAGCCGGTGTCGCCGCATTCAAAGCCGGCGACCATGATGGTGTGATTGCCTTTGGCGGTGGTTCCGGTCTCGATGCGGGCAAAGTGATCGCCTTCCAGAAGGGCCAAACCCGGCCCATGTGGGATTTTGAAGATATCGGCGATTGGTGGACCCGGGCAGACCCGGATGGTATTGCGCCTGTCATCGCGGTGCCCACCACCGCCGGAACCGGCTCAGAAGTGGGCCGGGCCGGCGTGATCACCAACGAAGAAACGCACACAAAGAAGGTCATCTTTCACCCGAAGATGCTCCCCGTCACAGTGATCTGCGACCCCGAACTGACCGTTGGCTTACCGCCGCATATCACGGCGGGCACAGGCATGGACGCACTTGCGCATTGCTTGGAAGCCTATTGCGCACCGAGCTATCACCCCATGTCAGAGGGTATCGCGGTAGAAGGCATGCGCCTGGTGAAGGACAATCTGCCCACAGTTTACAAGGACGGGACAGATCTTGAGGCGCGGGGGCATATGCTCTCTGCCGCCGCCATGGGCGCAACCGCTTTCCAAAAGGGCCTCGGCGGCATCCACGCGCTGTCCCACCCTGTGGGCGCCGTTTACGACACGCATCATGGGCTCACCAATGCTGTGTTCATGCCCTATGTGCTGGTTTTCAATCGCGCGGTCATTGAGGAGAAGATCGGACGGCTCGCCGCCTGGCTTGGGCTGAAGAATGCGTCCTTCAACGGTTTCCTTGACTATATCATGCTGCTGCGTGAGGAGGTGGGGATCCCCCACTCCATCAAGGACATTGGCATTGAGGATGACAGCAAGTTTGAAACCATGTCCGATATGGCCGTGGTTGATCCGACCGCCGGCGGCAACCCAATTCCCTTGGAAGTGGCTGGCGCCCGCAAGCTGTATGAGCGTGCCCTCAACGGCGAGCTGAAGCGCTAAGCTGCACTGCCGGAGAGCGTGGCGATGGGTCCATAATGTTCCGGACGTCTGTCGCGAAACAGGCCCCAGCCGATTCGCTCTTGGCGCACATGGTTTAGATCAAAGGTGTGGATCAGCACCGCTTCTTCGGTGCGGCCTGCTTCTGCAACCATCTGACCGGTCCAATCGCAAATGAACGATGAGCCATAGAAGCTCATCTCCGTGCCGCCTTCCGGATGCTCCGAACCTATGCGGTTCGCCGCCGCCAACGGCACCATGTTGGCCGCCGCATGACCGCGCATGGCGGTTTGCCAATGGTCTTTTGAATCATAGGACGGACTGTTGGGCTCATTGCCAATGGCGGTCGGGTAAAGCAGTATCTCGGCGCCCTGCAACACCATGCAGCGTGCCGTTTCCGGAAACCACTGGTCCCAGCATATTCCCACGCCCACCTTTCCAAAGGCGGTGTCCCATACCTTGAACCCGGTGTCACCCGGGTTGAAATAGAACTTCTCTTCATAGCCCGGGCCATCGGGAATATGTGTTTTGCGGTAGATGCCAAGATTGGCACCGTCCGCATCGATCATCGCGATTGAGTTGTAATGGGCGTTGTTGCTGCGCTCAAAAAAACTCACCGGCATCGCAATGCCCAGCTCGCGGGCGAGGGCTGAGAAGCGCTGGATGGCCGGGTGGTTATCAGGCTCCTCTGCCCGTGCAAAGTTATCCGGCGTTTCCACCTGGCAAAAGTAGTGCCCTTCAAACAGCTCTTGCACCAAGACCACATTGGCCCCTTGGCCCGCTGCCTTGCGCACCAGCTCCTCAGCCTTGTCGTGATTTGCCGCCCGGTCATCGGAACAGGCCATCTGCGTGACACCAATGGTTACTTCAGCCATAAGAACTCTCCCTTGTCTTCACTCGGCGCCTTGGCGGTGACGGGGCCGGCCTTCACCAGGTCAAAGAGAATATCGTAGCGCGCATCAGAGACCATCCCTCACGCTCCCAAATAGCCCTGCAGCACGTTCACCGTGTTGATCCCGATCTCCTCCACCGCATCGCGGGGCTCGGTTTGCCCACGCACTTCGTCATGGAAGGCGGCTATGCGG
>JBCDDQ010000348.1:0-4630 GCA_039180225.1 Pseudomonadota bacterium | reverse complement strand
CCGCCGGCGCCAAGGCCAAAGTTCCCCGGCCGCACGTCCGACGTTTGCGACACATAATCCGGGCCGGCGCAGGTGTTGTAGACCTTGATGGAAGACCGGTACGGCCCGCCCAGGAGTTCCGTAATAGGCATACCCGCCCGTTTGCCGGCCAGATCCCAAAGGGCGACATCCACGGCGGAAACCGCCCGCATCTCCGCGCCCGTACCGAAAAAGCCTGTGTAAGGGATAATCTTGCGGGTCAACCGCTCAATCCCAGCGGCCGCCTCGCCCAGCAACAAAGGCGCAACGCGTTCATGCACATCCGCCTCAATGGCCCCTGCGCCGAACCAGCTCTCTCCGAGCCCGCTGATCCCCTCATCTGTGTGCACCACCACCCAGATGACACTCGGCCGCTCGGCAGGTCTGATGGTCTCCAGCGCGGTGATCTTCATAAGGCACGGTCTCCAAGGTTGATCAGATAAGTGTGGGAACAGGCACACCCCTGTCAATTGCCTCAATGCAGATTACCAGCCAATCGGCTTTTCAAGAGGCTCTCCGCTCTTGCCTCTCGCCGGATTGGGAAACTGGCAGCGCGCGAGCATCGATGGGGTAATATGGCGAATGAAGCTGGTCACGCGGCGATGTTTCTTGCCCGGATTGGTCGCCTCCATCCATCCCACCCCCAGCGTCAACCCCAGATCATGTTTCACGATCCTGAGGGGCTCGATGAGATCGGTGTCCTGAGAAAGCACCAACGCCACATCAAAACGCTCTCGAAAAGCATCATTCAAAAGGCTCGTGGCAAGATTCACGTCCGAGCCCTTTTCCTCGGTGTCATGCACGCGCACATATGTCTGCTCTTGGCCCACCAGAGGGCGGCTCTTCTGTTTTGGAAGAAACCGGCCTTTTTGAACTCTGAGATTAGGAATCGTTCGCAGGGCGCGCATGTAGGCTTGTTGGCGTTCGGGGGCCTTGGGGCTGCCACTGCGCGGGCTGACATCCGCCGTAAAGTACCTGATCAGCAGAACATCGTCATCAGCGGCCAGAAGCTCACGAACCAACAGATCCACATTCAGCCATTTATAGGGCGTTCGGCGGAGACCGCGATAATAGAGATTAAAGCCATCGATATAGGCGTAGGCCCGCATAGTAACGCTCATACAGCAAAGGCCGCCGAGCTTTCGCCCCAACGGCCTTTGAACTGACAGCCGAAGCCATCAGCCGGTATAGGGTGAACATATGGGCAAGCCCGCAAACTTTCAATCTGCTTATAATTGCACAGGCGCTCCAGTGCATTGAGCCTCCAAATCCAAGCATTCAGATTTGTATAGGCATCTTGCAACTTGACGCATGACGCCATCCTCAGATCGCGCTAAAAGGACACCTATGTTCGTCACCTTCTTTCATGATCTCAAGGCGGCTGGCGTGCCGGTGACCTTGAAGGAATATCTCACCCTCATGGAGGCGCTTGAGGCGCCTGTGGTTCATGGCTCGGTGGAAGATTTCTACTATCTCTCCCGCGCTGCCCTGGTGAAGGACGAGCGCAATCTCGACCGCTTCGATCAGGTTTTCGGCCACACCTTCAAAGGCCTTGATCTGATGAGTGAGGAAGAGGTGGTGGAGATCCCCCACGAATGGCTCGCCAAAATGAACGAGAAGTTCCTGACCGAAGAGGAGAAGGCGCAGATTGAGGCCCTCGGCGGCTGGGAAAAGATCATGGAGGAGCTGAAGAAGCGCCTCGAAGAGCAGGAGAAACGCCACCAGGGTGGCAACAAGTGGATCGGCACCGCCGGCACCTCCCCCTTCGGCGCCTATGGCTACAACCCCGCAGGCATCCGCATCGGCCAGTCTGAAAGCCGCCACCGCCGCGCCATTAAGGTTTGGGACAAGCGCGAATACAAAGATCTCGACGATACGGTCGAGCTCGGCACCCGCAACATCAAAGTGGCGCTGAGGCGCCTGCGCAAGTTTGCCCGCGAGGGCGCCGCCGAAGAGCTCGATCTGGACGGCACCATCCGTGGCACCGCCGAAAAAGGCTGGCTGGACATCCAGATGATGCCCGAACGGCGCAACACGGTGAAGGTGCTCTTGTTCTTCGATGTGGGCGGCTCCATGGATCCGTTCATAAAGTCCACAGAAGAGCTGTTCTCGGCCGCCCGCACCGAGTTCAAGCACATGGAATACTTCTACTTCCACAATTGCCTTTACGAGTTCGTCTGGAAGAACAATCGCCGCCGACACACCGAGCGCACCGACACCTGGGAGGTGCTCCACACCTACCCCCACGATTACAAAGTGATCTTCGTGGGCGATGCCTCCATGAGCCCGTTTGAGATCACCCATCCGGGCGGCTCTGTGGAACATATGAACCCGGAGGCCGGGGCGCATTGGCTGCAGCGGGTGACCGACATCTACGAGAGCTGTGTGTGGCTGAACCCTTCGCCTGAGAAATACTGGCACTACACGCCCTCCACACAAATGATCCAACAGATCTTTTCAGACCGAATGTTCCCGCTCACCCTTGAAGGGCTGGACGGCGCCATGCGCGAGCTTGTGCGCTGAGATGAGCCGGCCTGTCCTCATCATCATTGATGTGCAAACCGCCGCCGACGCCCCCAAATGGGGTCCGCGCAACAATCCGGAGGCCGAGGCGCGCATCGCCGACCTGCTGGCCGCCTGGCGCAGCGCGGGCGCCCCGGTTTGGCACATTCGCCATGACTCGGTGGAACCCGGCTCCCCCTATCGCCCGGACTTGCCCACGAACGCATTTAAGCCACAATCCATGCCAAAGGCCGGCGAGCCCGTGACAGGCAAGACCACCAACAGCGCGTTCATCGGCACCAACTTCGAAGAAGAGCTCAAGCAAGCCGGCCACGACCGTCTGGTCATGTGTGGGGTGCAAACCAACAATTGCGTGGAATCTTCCGTGCGGCACGCGGGAAACCTGGGCTTTGAGACCTATGTTGTCGCCGACGCCTGCTGGACGTCGGACAAGCGCGACCTCACAGGACGCCTCTGGCCGGCAGAAGACGTGCATCAACTTTCTCTTGCCAAAATGCAGGGCGAGTATGCCGAGGTGATCGACAGCGCGGCGGCCATCACCATGGTGTGAGTTTTGCTGCTGCCTGGCAATCAGGTAGACTTGACCCAATCGCGAATCGTTCGCCCATAGACGTTCAATTCCCCAAAAGGAACTTGCGGAACAGCAATGACAGCGCCGCCCCCCGCCGCACAAATCTATAGTTTGAGCGAGTTTTGGCTCGACCAGAAGAAAACCAAGCTGCACCCGGCTGAAGCGGCACTCTTGGCCGCCGTCGCCCGGGGCGAGCCTTGCGAGATCTCCGCTGAACGCCCTGATGAAAAGCAGGACGACAACTACATTCGCGCAGAGTTTCTGGCCTTCCTGGCCCGCGGCGGCAGCGAAGAAGCACCAGTCACGGAGAAAGGCATCTGCCTATCCGGTGCCTGGATCGAACGTGCCGACACGCCCGGCGACCCGGACGGACTGGACATGAGCGGCGCCCAGCTGCGCCGTAACCTGGTGGTCTGTGCCTGCACCATCCCTGAGCAAGTGCGCCTCAGCGGCGCGCACTTCTCCGCCGTCGATTTTGGCGGCAGCAAACTGGACGGTCTGATCGCAGACGGACTCACCGCTTACAATCTGGTGCTTGATGAAGGCTTTGAAGCGGCCGGCCAGGTCAAATTGGACAGTGCCACGATCGGCGGAAGCCTGCGCTGCACCAATGGCCGGTTTTTGGGCAAGCCGCTGGCACTGAGCTGTGCGTCTGCGACCATTGGCGGGAACATCCTCATCGCGTCAGGCTTTGAGGCCGCAGGTGAGGTACGCATCTTCCGCACCCAGATCACCGGGGAGGTCAATGCAGCCGGCGCCACCATCACTGCTGAAGACCTGGGCCTGACCCTCAACCGGTGCAAGATTGCCGGTGATGTGTATCTCACCAAGGGCTTCACCTGCGCGGGCCGGGTCAATCTGGGCGGAACCCAGGTGGGCGCCGATCTTTCTTTCACCGGTGCCGAAATCGCCGGCGATGTGCGGCTCTACCGCACGCGTGTGGACGGCACCTTCTTCTGGTGCGATGTGGCAGAGGCGAAGGCTAAGCTCAATCTCACCTCAGCCACCATGGAGACGGTCAATATGGACCGCCCCTCCTGGGAGCAACCATCGGAGATCCTGCTGGAAGATTTCACCTATCAGGCCTTCACCAGCCTGCGCGAAGGCTGCGAAGGCGCCTTTTGGATCACCTGGCTGGAACGCCAGCCGGAGCGCTATCTCTCCCGCGACTTCCGCCCGCAGCCCTACGAGCAACTGGCCAAGGTGCTGAGCGCCATGGGCCATGAGGACGAGGCGCGCCAGGTCAAGATCGAGCGGCGCCGGCGCCAGGCCCACTTCAACTGGCAGAACCCGCCCGCAGCAGCCTCCCCTTTCGGCCGTATTCTGCGCTATCTGGGCAATCTGTGGGAATATGTCATCGGCGTGCTCATCGATTACGGCCACACGCCTGGTAAGGCGGTTCTCTATCTCATTTTCATGATTTTCTTAGGAACAGGCGTCTTCTGGGTCGCGGCGCACCAGGGCGCCATGGCTCCGACATCCGCGCTTATTTACAACCAAGCCCGCGGCGATGGGAAT
>JBCDDQ010000347.1:0-4649 GCA_039180225.1 Pseudomonadota bacterium | reverse complement strand
GACGCGATCAGCACACCCTCGCGCGTGAAAATGGAACCCCTCGTGACCCCGCGCGCGCCGCCCGTGGTGGGCGAATCTTGGGAATAGAGCAGCCAGTCATCAGCCCGGATCTCCCGGTGGAACCACATGGCATGGTCTAGGCTCGCCATCTGCTGGGTCTGTTCGAACATGGAGGTGCCGTGGGGCACCAGCGCGGTGTCCAACAGGGTCATGTCGGAGGCATATGCGAGCACAGCCTGGTGCACAGCCGGGTCGTCCGGCAGCGCGCCGGTGGCGCGGATCCACACATGCTGCTGCGGTGCGCCGGGCTTCGGATTGAGGAAATCGCGGTCCGAAGCGCGACGCGTTTCAATGGCCCGGTTGCGCGAGAAGTAGCGCTTCATGCTCTCCGGCATCTTGTCCTGTAGCTGCTCTAAGAGCTCGCGTTCGGTGGGCAGGTCTTCCGGCGGCGGCACGTCGGGCATCTCGAACTGGTGATCCAGCCCCTCCTCGCGCCGGTGGAAGGACGCAGCCATGGTGAAAATGGGTTTGCCGTGCTGAATGGCCACCACACGGCGGGTGGTAAAGCTGCGCCCGTCCCGGTAGCGCTCGGTCTCGTAGATGATGGGCACCTTCGGATCGCCCGGACGCATGAAATAACCGTGCAGGGAGTGTACGGGCCGGTCATCGTCCACCGTGCGCAGAGCCGCCACCAGAGCCTGGCCGATCACCTGGCCGCCGAACACCCGCTGCCAACCGGTCTGCGGGCTGCGGCCACGGAAGAGGTTCACCTCCAGTTCCTCCAAATCGAGGATTTCCAGCAATTCTTCAACGGCGGTCTGGGGCATGGGCGGATCCTGAGGTGAGCGGAAGATGAGAGGGCTGAGAGTAGAACACGATGGGTCACGTTTGTAACGTTTCTTCGTGCTGGCCTCAGGTTTTTGCCGCCGAAAATGCAAAATCTGCAAAACGAACCCAATTTCGCGTAAAGCTTTGAAGCAGAGAGGAAATTCGGGCTATTTGGCCTTCATGGTTGAGATTTGATCTGCGCGCGCAAACAAACCCCCGCGTCCCTGCGAAAGCAGGGACCTTCTCAGCGCATGGGAGATCGAGCTATGGGTCCCGGATATTTTGCTGGCGCAAAATTCCGGGATGACGGGGTGAGGAAAGGACGCACCCTCCCCTTGTCATCCCCGCTCCCCCTCTCGTCATCCCCGCGAAAGCGGGGAACCAGGGCGGCACGTCGTGGAGCAAGCGGTTCTTGGTCCCAAATATTTTGCTGGCGCAAAGTTCCGGGATGACGATTAAACCGTTCGCGCCGGCTACGCGCGGTTCTGGCGGTTCTCGATCAGATCGTCCACAACCGCCGGCTCGGCCAGGGTTGAGGTGTCGCCCAGGTTGGAGAAATCATCTTCGGCAATCTTGCGCAGGATCCGGCGCATGATCTTGCCTGACCGGGTTTTCGGCAAGCCGGGCGCGAACTGGATCAGGTCCGGCGAGGCAATGGGCCCGATCTCCTTGCGCACCCATTGCACCAGCTCCTTCTTCAGATCATCACTGGTCGCCTCGCCCGCCATCAAGGTCACATAGCAGTAGATGCCCTGGCCCTTAATGTCGTGCGGATAGCCCACCACGGCCGCTTCAGACACCTTGTCATGGGCCACCAGAGCTGATTCCACTTCTGCGGTGCCCATCCGGTGGCCGGACACGTTGATCACATCGTCCACCCGGCCGGTGATCCAATAGTCCCCGTCCTCATCGCGCCGGCAGCCGTCGCCGGTGAAGTACTTGCCCTTGTAGGTGGCAAAGTAGGTCTGAACGAAGCGCTCATGGTCGCCATAGACCGTGCGCATCTGGCCGGGCCATGAATCTGTAATGCAAAGGTTCCCGTCGGTGGCGCCCTCAAGCGGGTTGCCGTCATTGTCGACGAGCTGGGGCTGAATCCCGAAGAACGGCTTGGTGGCCGAACCCGGTTTCAGATCGATCGCCCCGGCCAGGGAGGTGATCATGATGCCGCCGGTTTCCGTCTGCCACCAAGTGTCGACAATCGGGCAACGGCCATCGCCCACCACATTGTAATACCACTCCCAGGCTTCCGGGTTGATGGGTTCGCCCACACTGCCAAGAAGCCGCAAGGTGGACCGGTCCGTCTTGGTGACGAACTCTTCGCCCGCCCCCATCAGCGCCCGGATCGCGGTCGGCGCCGTGTAGAAGATGTTCACCTTGTGCTTGTCGCAAACCTGCCAGAAGCGCGAAGCATCCGGATAGTTCGGCACACCTTCAAACATCATGGTGATGGCCCCGTTGGCCAGCGGCCCATATACGATGTAGCTGTGGCCGGTCACCCAGCCCACATCGGCAGTGCACCAATAGACGTCGCCGTCATGGTAATCGAATACATATTGGTGGGTCATGGAGGCCCAGACGATGTAACCGCCTGTTGTGTGCATCACGCCTTTGGGCTTACCGGTGGAGCCTGAGGTGTAGAGGATGAAGAGCGGGTCTTCCGCGTTCATCTCCTCAGGCGGGCAATCGGCAGAGGCCGCGCCAACCGCATCGTGATACCAGACATCACGCCCGTCCTGCATGGTGATATCGCCGCCCGTGCGCTTCACCACCAGAACCGTGTCCACCTTGGCGCCGTCCTTTGCAGCGATCTCGATGGCCTTGTCGGTATTGTCTTTCAGAGGGATCTTGCGCCCGCCGCGAATGCCTTCATCGGCAGTGATGACGAACGTGGACGCGCAGTCTTCAATGCGCCCGGCCAGAGCGTCGGGCGAGAACCCGCCAAAGACGATAGAGTGCACCGCGCCAATCCGGGCGCAGGCCAGCATGGCATAGGCCGCTTCGGGGATCATCGGCATGTAGATGGTCACGCGGTCACCCTTCTTGCAGCCTTGGGCCTTCATGGCGTTGGCCAGCTTGCACACATGCTCGTGCAGTTCTTTGTAAGTGATGTGGGCGTCATCGGTGGGCTCATCACCTTCCCAGATGATGGCTGTCTGATCACCCCTGGTGGCCAGATGGCGGTCCACACAGTTCGCGCATACGTTCAAGGTGCCGTCTTCAAACCATTTGATCGACACATCGTCATAATCATAAGTGGTGTTCTTCACCTTGGTGAAGGGCTTCATCCAGTCCACGCGTTTGCCGTGCTCGGCCCAGAAGCCGTCCGGGTCCTCCACGCTTTGCTTGTACATTTCCTCATACTTGGCGCGGTCCACATGGGCTCTTTTGGCCCATTCTTCGGTCACTGGATAAACGTGCACTTCAGACATGAAACGGCTCCCCACTCTTTCGATCGTTTTTTAAGGTTTAACTTGCTAATCCCTATTATGCGCAAGTGGTTAGTCTGGAGCAACCGGCGTGCACTCGGACTTTGGTCATGAGAAAAAAGTCTAACGGGCTGAAGGCTCCGCAATTGGCCTTGCGCCGAAATTGCTTTACAGATGAGAGGGTAATTCAACCATTTTGGGGGAGGCCGATATGAACGGCTGGCACGTCTTAGAACTCTCGGTCCTGCCCCTGGAGGAGGAAGATTCCAAGTTTTTTGGGATCAACCAAACCCAAGCCACATCCAACGCCGAGACTGCCCAAGGGGCGTTCTACGTTGAGCTTTGGAGCCAAAAGAAGACCAAGCGCCTGGCGCTGGACGTAGACCGCGGCCTGCCGGACGCGGACAGCTATGAGCCGCACCTGATTCAGGCGCGGGACATGCCAGCCACCAATGTGTGGGTCAACTGCTATTGCCTTGAGCCCGGCTCAGACGAGCGGCTGGCCGACACCTGGCAGGAGGTGAGCTTGCCCGACCCCGGGTGGGCCGGGCAGATGGTGGTGATCCGCTGGAGCCAATCTTAGCTCAGCTGCTTGCGCAGCAATGACCGGCGTTGGGGCTGTTCGACCGCATAGACGACCTGCTTGCGCGTGGGCGCGCTGACCATGGGCGGTTCGGTGAATTCAACACCAAGCTGCTGCCCATCTCTCCAGACCACCATGCAATTGGCCATCAAACCATCAAGTTCGATCTGCAATTGGAAGTGATCGGGCGGGTGACGGCCGGTATCCACCTTCAGTTTGGCGCCCGTTTCGGAGATGTCGCGCACCACACAAGGCATTGTGATGTTGCCATTGTTCAAGCTCACAACACCGGCTTTCAAAGCACGGCGGCGTGGGCTGGTGCGTTTTTCGCTCGGATCGAGCGCGACCATTTCCTGGTGATTGTGGAGAACGGCGGTGTACTCGCGCGCAAACTCTTGCGTCATCTGCGCAGAAGCCTGCTGGAAGTGCTGTTCGTGTGCCTGCATTAACCCCTAAGCCCTTTCAGAGAAATACTTTCTCGAAAGCTAGTGTGGCCTAAGGGAGTAAACGAAGTACATCACGTTCCAGTTAGTGTTGTTTATGGTCAACGCCCGGTTAAACCGGCCGCTGACCCACGATCAGGCGCCCGGGCCTTTCCAGCGCGTCCATATAGTTTGAGGCCTCTATCTTCTTCACCTGCCACAGTCCGGCAAGCTCAAACTCATGCAAGGTGCGGGCATAATCTTCCGCAACAAACGGGAGAGCGTTCACGTAGATCACCAGAATGCCGCCAGGTTTAACCAGCCGGATAAAGTCAGGCAGCGCATCAGCCTTCAAATGGCCATTACCGAAAGCGCCCACGCTGATGACCG
>JBCDDQ010000346.1:0-4709 GCA_039180225.1 Pseudomonadota bacterium | reverse complement strand
GCGCACATTTGCCGGCAGCGGTTCTGCGCCAATGCAATCCGGAATGATCGACACTCCCAGGCCCGCCGACACCATGGACCGGATGGCATCGAGAGAATCGATCTCCATACGCGCGTCCACCGCCATGTTCTTCTGGTTCAAGTGGCGCTCAATCTGCTGGCCGGCCCAGGTTTGCCGGTTGAACCAGATGAACGGGTTGCGGGTCAGTAGCTCCCGGTCTGTGGCCCCTTCGGCGTCCGCAGGGGCAATCACCAAGAAGGGCTCTTCAGCAACCTGGCGCCATACCAACCCTGCAAGCCGCTGGGGCGGCTGGGTGATCACGGCCACATCCAGTTCACGCTTATAGGTCTGGTCTGCCAGCTTTGAGGAGGACCCGTTCACCACAGTGATGGCGAGATCGGGATGGCGCTCCCTCAACTCGCCCAAGGCCTTGGGTACAATGCCCGACAGTGTGGTCGGCACGGCCCCCACCGTCAGGCGGCCGGTGATGCGCTCTTCATCGCCCGGCCCGCTCAACTCATCGATCTGCTGCAGGATCGCCTGTGCCCGGCCGATCAGCCGCCGCCCGACCCGGGTGGGCACCGGGGGGCGCAAAGCCCGATCGAACAAAACTTCACCCAACTCCTCTTCCAGGCCCTTCACCTGCAAGCTGAGCGCAGAAGGGCTGAGCCCGATCACCTTGCCTGCCGCCGCAAAGGAGCCATGCTCACCAATTGCCACAAGGGTTCTGAGCTGGCGAAGGTTCATGAGGAGCTAGAGCTTGGCCGCAAACGCGATGAGAGCCTCAGCCGTGCGCCCGGCATCTTCCATGGGGATGAGGTGGCCGATATCATCAAACACCACTTCGGTCACATTGGGCATCCGGGCCAGGAGCTCCGCCACGTTGGCCTCGTTGTAGAACACCCGGTCGCATTTGCCGGTTAGCGACAGAACAGGCAGGTCCAGCTTCTCATAAGCAATGTCCCAATCAGCCCCTCGGGCCTGAGACAGAAGCTGATAAATCGGATCGCTTTCCGCAAGCCCCTGATAGGCCGCTTCATCCGGCAGGGCGTTGGCCCGCATTTTCTCCAAGAAGGCCGGGCCTGCCAGATGGGGCAGGTTTGCGTCCATCATCAACTGCCCGCCACCGATTTTGGCAAGCCGCGTGACGGCCTCGTTGATCCAGTTCAGATGGGTGCCGGATTTGCGCAGCGTGTTCATGAACACCAGGGCAGCAGCGCTCGCGCCGCGCAGGTAGGCATTGGCCGCATAGAGCCCGCCAATGGACAGGCCGGTGAGAATAGGCCGATCCGGCGAGACGTGCTCCAGAAGGCGCATCAGGTCAGAGGTGATGGTGGCTTCATCCAGCGTGTCGTCAGCCGCGTAAGCACTGTCGGCCTGGCCTCGGAAGTTCCAGGCCAAGGTGCCATACCCGGCGTCTCGCAAAGCCGGACCCAGCTCGGCCTGCCAGGCGGCCACGCTGCCGGTCAGCGCATTGACGAACACAAATGTGGGTTTACCGCTGCCAGACGGATCATGCTCGTAATAGAGCGAACGGGACGGGCCTAACTCAAGCACACTCATTGTTTTCGACCTCCACTCAGTTTTTGTGAGGGACGTTAGAAAGCACCCGCGCGCAAGTCGAGCCTAAAATGCGAAAAGCCGGCGCTTAATTCGGCCGGCTCATCAATCTTTGGAGGTTTCCTCCCCGGACTTGGGCCGGGGCACCCGCTGGGATTCTAGCGACCCCGTGCGGTGCGCGGTTTGGACGGCAGAAGGCCTTCGCGCTGCAGTTTTTTGCGCATCAGTTTGCGCGCACGGCGCACAGCTTCCGCTTTCTCACGGGCTTTCTTTTCTGATGGCTTTTCATAGTGGCCGCGAAGCTTCATTTCCCGGAAGACGCCTTCGCGCTGCATCTTCTTTTTCAGGGCTTTGAGCGCCTGATCTACATTGTTGTCGCGTACGATGACTTGCACAGAGTTGATCCTGTTCCGTAGTGTTCAATCTATCGATGATGTCCAAAAAGCGGGTACAAAGACCTGCCCCGCGCCGACACTCGGCGCAGACTTGGGTGCGAGATAACAGATACGCTTATGAAAGTCCAGTGAATCTGGGCATTTTGGCAGAAATTATCTCATGTTCGAGAGGGCGTTTATATGCCCCATTTTCCGCCCCGGCCGGGCCTCAGCCTTTCCATAAATGTGCATGCCCGTGGCCGCGTGGGTGGCGAGCTCCGCCCAGCTGTCCACTTCATCACCCAACAGGTTGGTCATCACCACATCACTGTGGCGGGCGGTGTCGCCCAAAGGCCAGCCGGCAATCGCCCGGATATGCTGTTCAAACTGGGACACCGCGCAGGCATCCTGGGTCCAATGGCCTGAATTGTGGACCCTGGGGGCAATCTCGTTCACCAGAAGCCGGGCCTCATCACCTTCCCCGGTGACGAACAGCTCCACGCCAAGCACGCCCACATAGTCAAAGGCGTTTGCTATTTTCTGTCCCATTTCAAAGGCATGCACCTGCAGATCAGGAGAAATAGAGGCCGGCACCGTGGACGTCTTGAGGATGTGGTTCTCGTGCAGGTTTTCCGCCACATCATAGGCTTTGAAAGCTCCAAACGGTGTTCGCGCACCTATCAATGAGACTTCGCATGTCAGCGGAACCATGGCTTCCAGCACAGCCGGCGCTTTGCCGATTGCTTCATGGGCTTCGGCCAGATCGCTCTCCGGGCCGATCGTCGTCTGGCCTTTGCCGTCGTAGCCGAACCGGCGGGTTTTCAGAACAGATGGGCGGCCGATCTTTTCCACCGCGGCCTCAAGGTCGTCCAAGCTGTCCACCACGGCCCAATTGGCCACGACCACCCCAAGGTTCTCCAAAAAGCGCTTCTCGCTCGCCCGGTCTTGCGTGATGGTAAGGATGGAGGGGTCGGGATAGACCGGAACTTGTGAGGAGAGCTGCGCGGCGGCGGCGTCCGGCACGTTCTCAAACTCGTATGTCACCACGTCCACAGAGGCGGCAAAGGCGGCCAACGCATCCATATCCTCATAGGCCGCGCACGTGTGCCGGTTGCTCACATCAAAAGCGGGGCTCGTCTTATCCGGGCAATAGATATGGCACTTCAAACCCAACGGTGCCGCGCTGAGCGCCAGCATGCGCCCCAACTGGCCACCGCCCAATATGCCAATCGTTGCGCCAGGTGCGAGGGGATCGCTCATAGCCTTTCTCAGTTCTCAGAAGAGGGAAAGTCGGCGATTGAGGCCGTCTGCTGCGCCCGGTGAGCCTCAAGCCGCTCGGCCAATGCATCATCGCTCACAGCCAACACGGCGGCGGCCAGGAGCCCGGCATTCTTAGCGCCCGCTTTGCCGATGGCCAAGGTGCCCACCGGAATGCCGCCTGGCATCTGCACAATGGAAAGCAAGCTGTCCTGACCACTCAGGGCCTTTGACTCCACCGGCACGCCAAACACCGGCAGCGTGGTCAACGAGGCCACCATGCCGGGCAGATGCGCGGCCCCGCCGGCACCGGCGATGATCACCTTGTAACCGGCCTGTTTGGCCTCCTTGGCAAAGGCATACATGCGCTCCGGCGTGCGGTGGGCTGAGACGATCCGCGCTTCATACGGCACGTTCAACGCATCCAGCACCCCTGCGGCATGGCTCATGGTGGGCCAGTCGGAATTAGAGCCCATAATGATGGCGACCACAGGTGCCTTCGATGTGTTAGTATCTGCCATTGTTCCGCCCAAGATCACCGGTCACGCGTCCGTGCCCGGAAAAGCGCGGATTATAGGGATGAGCGCCCCCCGCGCAAGACACGAATTGCCGTGAACCAACCAGATCAACAAGACAAGATCCGCGCCCTGGAAGACGAGATTGCCAGGCTCAAGAGCGCGTTGGAGGCCCGGGAGAGCGAAATCTCCACCTTGAAGGCCATGGTGGACCAGGACATGTTCCTGCCGCTTCTGAACCGCAGAGCGTTTGATCGGGAGTTCACCCGGGCCTGGTCGGCGGCGAAACGGTACAAGTTTCCGGTTTCTCTGATCTACATCGACCTCGACAACATGAAGCAGATCAACGATGAATTCGGCCACGAGGCCGGCGACAAGGCTTTGAGAGAGGTCGCCAAGGTGCTGCTTGAGAATTGCCGCCAGTCTGATCTCACCGGCCGTTTGGGGGGCGATGAATTCGGCGTCCTGATGATGCAGGCCGATGCCGGAGCAGCCCAGCGCAAAGCGGCAGAGCTGGCGCAGTTGGTGGCTGAAACACAGATTAACACCCAGTCGCGCCGGATATCCCTTTCAGTTTCCTATGGGGTGGCGGGCGGCGCGGGCGATGGCTCTGTGTCAGCCATTATCAGAACTGCTGACCGCCGTATGTATGAGATGAAACAGTCTGGCGGACGGGACAGTCCGGAATATCAATCGGGCCCTAGGCGATAATGTCGGGCAAGATGCTGTCTTCCAGCATCGTGATTTGGTCTTTCAGCTGAAGCTTTTCTTTCTTCATCCGCGTGAGGTTGAGGGGGTCTCCGCCGTGCTCTTCAAGCTTCTCAATCTCATCGTGCAAGGCCTGGTGCTGCGCTTTCAGATCTTCAAGCTTTGCCTCAACATCGACTTCGCTATCCTCTGACATGCTGTCCTCCTGCCAATTCCTTGAGACAAGTATTGTGAAGCTGAAGGAGGCAAAAATGCAAGGGCGCGGGCGGATTTTGTTAATCTTCGTTAACCGTCG
>JBCDDQ010000345.1:0-4726 GCA_039180225.1 Pseudomonadota bacterium | reverse complement strand
GTCGGCGCCGGCTTGCTGGCCGGTTCGGTTCCAGGCTTCACCATCGCCATGGCTGTGGTGCTGACCTTGCCCTTCACCTTCTCCATGCCTCCTGCGCAGGGGCTTGCCACAATGATCTCCGTGCTTGTAGGGGTATCCCGGTCAGGATGCCGGACATCAGGCCGCCCGACAGTCCCCCCACAAGCACGGAGATCATTGTGGCAAGCCCTTGCGCAGGGGGCATGGAGAAGGTGAAGGGCAAGGTCAGCACCACAGCCATGGCGATGGTGAAGCCTGGAACCGAACCGGCCAGCAAGCCGGCGCCGACGCCGACGATCATCAGAAGCAAGGTCTGAATGGAGCCGATTTCGGCAAAGGCGAGCAGAAGATTGTCGAGAACCATAGCGCCGCCTTCAGATC
The DNA here is from genome assembly GCA_039180225.1 of Pseudomonadota bacterium. Classification (GTDB taxonomy): domain Bacteria; phylum Pseudomonadota; class Alphaproteobacteria; order Rhizobiales; family CAJQND01; genus JAAEUE01. The sequence goes on along the minus strand of JBCDDQ010000345.1, from coordinate 4,327 downwards.
CCGGTCAGCTCGCCGCGGGGCAGAATGACCCCAAGCCCGTGGGTGAACAAAAGCCACATGCCGCCTACTGTGATGAGGGCGATCAGAAGATGGATCAGCACATCGCGGCCGGACAGCGGTCCCAGAACCGTGAGCAAGAGAAATACGAAGGTCGCCCCGCCCAGAAGCATCCCCACCCAGGGCAAGGCCAACAGATATCCTAGAAACAGGGCAAACACCCAAAGCACATTGCGCCATTGGGAAACAAATGCGGCAAAACCCTCCCAGCCTTTGTCGTCGTCCGTCTTTTCAGGCTCACGCCGAATGGATTGTACCAGATAGATCATGCTCAAAAAGGCAACGATGCCAATGATCATCCGGGGCCACGTGGCCGGCGACAACTGACCGTAATCGGGCTCGCGGATCTCCAGAGACGCCATGTACAGGCCGCCGCAGGCCAGCAGCAGCAAGATCGCAACAAAGGTATCGCGGTTAAGGCTGGACATGGTGTCTCGTCAGCTGGAGGAAGGGGATGCGCCCGACCGCTGGTTTGGGCCGGGCGCATTCATTCTTGGGACTACTTCTTGAACATGCCGATTTCGATGGCAACGGCTTCGTAGTCTTTATAGATCTGGTCAGCCCAGGCGCGGAAATCGGCCGGTCCCTGATAGCGCAGGCCCGTACCCTTAGCGTCCATTTGCTTCATCAGATCAGGGTTTTCTGAGGCTTTCTTAAAGATAGCTGCCCAATGCTCAATGACCTCTTTAGGGGTGCCTTTGGGTGCCACGATGCCGCGCTCAAGTGCGAAGGTCATGTTGACCCCTTCTTCTTTCAGCGTCGGCATTTCGGGCAGTTGCTTGGCGCGGTCTTCTGCGGCAATTGCGAAGCCCTGCAGCTCACCTGATGACAGATATTTTGAACCGGAGGCAACGTTAAGAGCGCCCACGTCGATCGCACCAGACAGGAGAGCGGTCATACGTTCACGGGTTCCATCGTAGGGAACATAGGAGAACTCAACGCCCATTTCTTTAGCAAGCAAAAGCCAGATGAAGTGGCTGGTGGACCCGAATGTGGTGCCGGCCTTGATCTTCTTTGGGTTTGCTTTTGCGTAGTCGGCAAACTCCTTGAAGCTCTTGAAAGGTGCACCAGCTGCGGCCCCGACAATGTCCGGCGTCATGGTCAAGTTGGAGACGGTCTCAAAGCCGTCATAGTGGAAGTCCACCCGACCGTTCAGAAAGCTTGTGATAGCGCTCTGGTGGATGGCGAACAGGGTGCAGCCGTCAGCCTTCGCCTTTGCGGCCTGCTTTGCGCCCTTGTTGCCGCCCTGACCTGGAACGGTGACAACCTTGATCTTCGGTGTCACATCCATGCCTTGGATGGTCTTTTCAAAGATGGAAAAAATCACATGCGTTCCACCACCCGCTTTCCACGGCACAACCAGTTGCGCGGTGTCGCACGGGATATCTGCGGCCTGAGAAGGCGCAGTGCCGACCACGGCGAAAGCTGCAGCGGCAAGAGTGGTAGTGATGAGTTTCTTCATTCCTGTCTCCCTGGGTTATGGCCATTCGGCCGACAATCTCCTCGGTCTATCTCTTCGCACCGGGTGCATCTGAGAACCGGTTATTGCGACTATAGCCTTGCGTTTCGCGCTTGCAAATGCTGGATAGCGGTCTTCCCGCCCTGCGGTTCACTTGCCACCAATGGTGGGCCGCCCATTTTGAGGAGTTGATCGGTAATGCGCGATCTTGAGTTGCCCGGACGATCTCCGGTACACGCCCCCCATGGCATGGCTTGCACCTCTCACCCCCTGTCGAGTCAAGCGGCCGTTGATGTGCTCAAGGCCGGCGGCAATGCCATAGATGCGGCTGTTGCGGCTGTGGCGGTGCAAGGGGTGGTGGAGCCTGGGTCCACCGGAATTGGGGGGGATTGCTTTTGCCTCTATGCGCCGGAAGGCGATGCCCGCATGGTCACAGCGTTTAACGGATCTGCGAAAGCTGCGGCCGGTTACAACACTCAATGGTTTGCCGACCAGGGCATTAAGGAGATCGAACAGCAAACGCCGCATTCGGTGACTGTTCCCGCAGCCCTTGATGCGTGGGACCGGCTGGTACGCGATCATGGGCGCATGTCTCTGGCGGACGTGCTGCAGCCAGCCATCGGTTATGCCAGAGACGGCTATCCCATCTCCTCGCGGGTTTACGCAGATTCAGAAGGCGCGGCCGAATTGATGGCCGGCGATCCCAATGTCGCTGCCGCATATATGCCAGGTGGAAAACTGCCGCAGATCGGGCAGATGATGCGCTTGCCGGCGCTGGCAAATACTCTGCAAACGGTTGCTGACGAGGGCCGCGACGCTTTCTACAAAGGAGAGATTGCACAGCACATTGTTGACTACCTCCGCAGCAAAGGCGGTCTCCACACCATGGAGGACTTTGCCGCTGTGGAAGGGATCTACACCGATCCCATTTCTGCAGAGTTTCGCGGCCATCGGGTCTGGCAATGTCCGCCGAACGGTCAGGGTGTGATCGCTCTGCTTCTGCTCAATATCATGAGCGGCATTCGGCCGGATGGTCCAACGCCCATCACTTCAGAGCGTATCCACACAGAATTGGAGGCCTGCCGCTTGGCCTACCGGGCCCGCAATGTCTATGTGGCCGATCCGGCCTACGCGGAAGTGCCGGTGGAGGAACTTCTGTCAGAGGCGTTTGCCGAGCGGGTCCGCGCGGCGATCAATCCGGACAAGGCGAGCGAGCCGCCTCAGGATGTGGATCTGCCCCGGCACAACGACACGGTCTATGTGACGGTGGTCGACAAAGACCGCAACGCCTGCAGCTTGATCAACACGCTGTTTATGGGCTTCGGTGCCGGCCTGATGGATCCTCATACGGGTGTCCTGCTCCATTGTCGCGGCATGGGGTTCTCTCTGGATCCAGACAGCCCGAACCGCATTGAAGGCGGCAAACGTCCCCTGCACACGATCATCCCCGGCATGGTCTCCAAAGGCGACAAGGTGGTCATGCCGTTCGGTGTCATGGGCGGCCAGTATCAGGCGTTCGGCCACATGCAGTTTCTAACCGGGATGTTTGACTATGGTCTGGACATCCAAGAAGCCATGGACCGCCCGCGTTTCATGGTGGATCCGTTCGACGGTGAGGTGGAGATGGAAGAGACCGTGCCGTCCAAGATCAGGCAGGCGCTTGCCGCCAAGGGGCACAGGATTGTGAAGCCCAACAAGCCGGTGGGTGGCTCTCAGGCGATCTGGATCGATTGGGAAGAAGGTGTGCTGACCGGAGGGTCTGACCCGCGCAAAGACGGTTGCGCGATCGGATATTGACCCATGATCCCAGCAACCATCGCAATTCTCATGCCGGGTGATATGGGGCACGGCGTCGGGCGTGCCCTGAAAGCTCATGGCAAAGAGGTCATCACAGCGCTTGATGGCCGGAGCGAGCGCACAAAAGGACTTGCCGAAGCAGCAGGCTTGAAAGATGTGGGGTCCATTCGGGCAGCTGTGGAAGCGGCAGATTTGATCCTGTCCATCTTGCCTCCTGCCTCCGCCCACGATCAGGCCCGCCAGGTGGCGGCAGATATGTCGGCCACTGGCGCACGTCCGGTTTATGTGGACTGCAATGCCATATCGCCCGGCACGGCTATTCAAATCGGCCAGACCGTCACTGCTGTGGGGGCACCCTACATTGATTGCGGCATCATCGGTCTTGCGCCTGGCAAAGGTGGTGGCACCCGGTTCTACGTCTCAGGCCAGGACACCGCCCCAATGCTGGCACTGAACGGCCTCGGTTTTGATGTGAGTGCTGTTGGGCAAGAGGCCGGGCGGGCGTCGGCTCTGAAGATGTCCTACGCCGGGCTCACCAAGGGCACCTGGACCTTGCACACGGCTGTTTTGCTGGCCGCACAGCAGCTTGGGGTGTTGCCTGAACTCCTTGATGAGTTCCGCATCAGCCAGGCCTCAACGCTGAAAGACATGGAGACCCGTGTCTCGCGTTTGCCCGCTGATTCCGGACGCTGGATCGCAGAGATGGAAGAGATTGCATCGACGTTCGCCGGCGCCGGTGTGACGCCAGGGTTTCATGAAGGGGCAGCAGAAATCTTCCGCCTCTTGTCGCAGACACCGTTTGCGAGCGAAACCCGCGAAACCATCGACCCTAACCGAACCCTGGAACAGGCGTTGGCGGTTTTCGGCGAGCACATCAAGCCCAAATAACCTAAACAAAAAGGCGGCCCCGAAGGGAGCCGCCTTTTCAGTTTCTTTGCAGTGTAGTGATTACTTGGCCATCCAGGCTTTGAAGCGTTCGTTCACTTCATCGCCATTGTCCGCCCACCATTCCGG
>JBCDDQ010000344.1:0-4744 GCA_039180225.1 Pseudomonadota bacterium | reverse complement strand
GGCACCACAAGATCACGGGCGCCTGCGGCATCGATCAACGGATCGAAGCCGACGTCCACATGAGCCAGAATATTGGCGAGGCCTCCAGTGATATGTTCGACCCGCTCCGGTGCACAGTTTTTCAGGAATGCCAGCATCCAGGGCAAATGGGTTGCCGCATAGGCCCAGTCCACGCTCAACGGGCTGGAACTGGAAAACAGCAGTTTGGGCAGAGATTTCACCAGTTGAGGACTGTTCAGCGGAACACAGCCAAAGGGCGCATACGTGCCCGCATTGCCATAGGAGGTTCCGTTTCCAGGGGCGTTCCTGTCCAGAACAACGACCCGCTTTCCGCTCCGTTGCAGCCACATGGCACAACAGACGCCGACCATTCCGGCGCCCACCACTGCCACATCAAAATGCTCCCTAGCCATTTTCTATTCGTCTCATAAGCCGCATGGTCAAACAAGTGGCTGCCGTGTCCCGGGTCAGCCGGACACCGCCGCAAGCTGAGCTTCCAGTTCGGCAACCCTTTGGGTCAGTTTCTCCACCACCCGTGTCACCGTTTCCTCGCTGAAGCGCTGGGGAATGTTCTGCGGGCAGTTCACATCCCAGGTTTCCACCTTAAACTCCACCGCACGATTGCTTTCTCCGGCACTGTGAACCGCAACCAGAAGGTCGTTATCATCTTCCACGAACCGTGCGCGTCCCCACATCTTGATGCGCTGGCGGGTTTCATAGTCCATCAGAAATATGAACGCGCGGGGGTTCTCTGAGAGGTTGCCGGCGGAGATGAACTGCTTATTGCCCGGATAGTCTGCAAACGCCAAAGTGGTGGGATCGATCACCTTTAGGAATCCGCGCGCGCCGCCGCGGTGCTGAATGTAGGGCTGCCCCTCAGAGTTCGCGGTTCCAAGATAGAAGGAATCTCGCTGGGCAATGAACTTGGCCAGTTCCTCGGTGATCTTTTTGCCCCAAGCCCGGTTGGCGATCACCTGCTCGTTTAAGGCGCGGACCCCGTACTTTTCCTGCGCCTGCTTAACCGCGTCAGTGAAGGCGATATCTGAGCCGTGCGCCATGGGCCGTTCCTTTGGTTTGCTCTGAGGATGAACTGCTTTAAAGACGATCAGATTAAGAGCCACGGCCACGGAGCTGAGTCAATTCATGTACGTTCTCTATGGTGGGCCCTTCACGCGGGCTTTGGTTACAGAAATGGTCTTGGCGGAAGGCGACCTTCCCCATGAGGTGCGTGACGTAGACATTCTCAGCGGTGGCCATCGCACCCCTGAGTTCCTGAAGATCAACCCGGCGGGCTGGGTGCCGGCGCTAATCACCCCTGAGGGTGAGCACCTTTATGAAACCCCGGCGATCAATCTCTATCTTGCAGAACGCCACGCCCTGACACATCTGGCCCCCGCGACGGCAGATAAAGACCGCGGCAGGTTCTTGAGCGGGTTCTTTTTCCTGGCCGGTGACCTGGAGCCCGTGATGAAGCGGGTGTTTTACGCGCACCGGTTTGTGGTTCGCCCGGAAGATGAAAATCAAGCCAAGCAAATGGCCATGGACACGGCCCTGGAGCGCTTGAGCGTTATTGAAAGGCAGATGTCCGAGAGCGGCGGCCCGTACGTTTTGGGCGAGAGGTTTTCGCTGATTGATCTAACGCTGGCCTACTGGCTGGGGACATTGGACACCTCCGGCATGCACGATCAGTTCCCGGCAATCTTAAAGATGGCCGATTTGGTCCGGGCGCGCCCAAAGCTCAGCGCCCACTTCGTGCGACTGGATGAGGACAAGGTGAAGTATGCCGATCTGCAGCGTCGCGGGGAAGGCGTGAAATAGAACATTAACTATGACGTGCGGGTGCTGTGCGGACACATTTTGTGCGCCGCAATATGGTCGCAATTCAGCTTATATATCCCGCCGACAAAATCACCATGATTCACCGGGCGTGCTGGGGGCAAACGGCGCGCCATGAGGGCATATTTCATGAACAAACTCTCTGTGCTCGCCGTTGCGGGCGCCCTGGCTGTTGCGCCCTATTCTGAGGCCACAGCCGCTGAGAAGGTATCTTCCAGCACTCTGAAGCGCCTGTTTCCCGGACAGTTTCAAGCGATTGTGAAAGGCTACAAGGTCAGGTTCAAAGCGCTGGGCAATGGGCGCCTTTATGGCACCTACAGAAACCTTAAAGATCAGGGCCGCTGGAGCGTGCGCCGCGGTCGCCTTTGCATCATGCTGAAAGAATGGATGAACGGCCAAACCAAGTGTTCCGCCGTCGTCAAACGGAACGGCTGGTATCAGTCGGCCCAGGTGCAGTTCCGCAAACTCTGATCGGTTCCCGCCTGCCACTTGCGCGCGCCTGTCCGGCAAGGCTAGGTATCTCTCACAATAAGACGTGAGGGAGGCGGGCGTGGCGCAAAAGCAGTCCATGAAAACCATGCGGCTCTATGATCAAGTAGAGCGCATTCTCAACGAGCTTCACCATTTGGGCATCGACGAAGATTCGCCGCTCAGCGTGGAAGATCTCACACCGTTCGATCAGTATCATTACCACGGCACCGCCGCAGTGGATGAGGCGGCGCGCCTGCTCGGGGCAACGGGCGAGACGCAAATCCTGGAAATCGGATCGGGCATTGGTGGACCGGCCCGGCACATGGCGCATGCCACAGGATGCAAGGTCACGGCGGTTGAACTGCAGCCCGATCTCAGCGCCCTATCGGAGCAATTGACCGCCCGCTGCGGGCTCGCCGGTCAGATCGATCACGTGTGCGCCAACGTGCTGGATCGCCCGCTTGAGGGGTGCACCTTTGATGCGATCATGTCGTTTTTGGTGTTCCTGCACATTCCCGCGCGCGCAGAACTGTTCGATGTGTGCCGCTCATCGCTCAATCCCGGTGGAAGCATGATCATCGAAGATTACATCAAGCTGAAAGAGCCCAACGCCCGGCAGGCAGAAGATCTGAAAGTGAAGGTCCAATGCCCGTACGTGCCGGATATGGAAACCTATCGGCAGGATCTGGAAAAGGCGGGCTTTACGTCTGTCGAAATGGAAGACATGTCGTCGTCCTGGACCGCATTTACGGCAGAGCGTCTCGCCGCCTATGAGGCACGCAGAGACCATAATGTTAAGGTGAACGGTGAGGATCTCACCAACGGGCTGCAGGACTTTTATGCAACCACCGCCGGGCTATTCGGCTCCGGCGTCATCGGGGGCGTGCGGATCCTGGCACGGCGGGACTGACCATAATGCCTGAGTTGTCCCTGCCGGATGCATGGCTAAGACCGTCTGGGACCAATGCCGCTTGAGCTTCGCCGCAGAGCAGGTGGAGGTTCCGGTCTGTGTCATCCGGGCAACCTCCATATTGCCAAGAGAGGCGAGGGCGCGCTGTTTTGTGAGCGAGGCACCAAACTGGCCCTGGCTGACCGTTTGGCGCGAGCAGGCGAATGCGCAGATCATTGCCTTGGTGGGGGCCGGTCATTTCGCCATGCTGGAACAACCCAAAGAGGTCAACCAGGCTATTCGCCGTCTGATCAAGCAGATCTGAACAACCGGGCGGTTGTGCTCAAGTCCGTGGCCCTTATACTAGCAGCCTGACAGCAAAAGGAGGCCTGGATTGTCATGACTGCCTCTGCCCGCCTTACGACTGTTTTAGTGTTCGCACTGCTTTTGCTTGGGGCTGGGTGGCCCGCGCACGCAGCGCAGAATCGGTGCTTGGCGATTGCCGATGCGGGACCATCGGTCCATCTGGCCGCCCTTAAAGAGAACGAAGTGAGCCTGACATTTGTCGGTCACTCCACGTTTTTGATCGAGAGCCCGGCTGGCGTGCGTATCGCGACCGACTTTACCGGTTACGCAGGCCCCGGTGTTCTGCCCGATGTGGTCACCATGAACCACGCCCACGAATCCCACTACACCGATTACCCTGACCCGAAAATCAAACATGTTCTCAGAGGCTGGAACCCGGAAGCCACAGGGAGCCCAGACGACCCGCCCGCCCAGCATAATCTCAGCTACAAGGACGTTCACGTGCGCAACGTCCCAACGGACATTCGCCGCTGGTCGGGAGACAAAGAAGCTTTCGGAAACTCGATCTTCATCTTCGAGGTCGCCGGGCTTTGCATCGCCCATCTGGGTCACCTGCATCACCAGCTTACAGCGCAGCACCTGGGATGGATCGGCTATGTGGACGTTGTGCTTGTGCCCGTGGACGGCACCTATACCTTGAACCATAGTTCGATGGTGGAGGTGGTTAAGGATTTGAGGGCCAAATTGGTCATCCCGATGCACTATTTCAGCACTTCGGGCCTGAAATCGTTTGTTGATGCTTTGAGCGGTGCGTTCGAAGTTGAGATCCACGGTTCGGCGCAGGTCACTGTGTCGGAGACGACGCTGCCGAAGAGCACCAAGGTCTTGGTGTTGCCGGGCCACTAGTCGATCACGCGACAACGCAGGAAGCGCTGTGGGCGTTGCACTAAGCAACGCGCCCTCAGTTCGTGTTTTCTGGCGCACTCACAGAAACGTGAGCGGGTGTGATTAAATTGTAAATAGGCACTGGTAATCGATAATTTACCTTACGCAATAATAGTATTGAGAGGAATTTTCAATTTTAAGTAGGTGACGCAGATCCATAGGCGATACACCACATGCACAATTATGAGAATATCCGTGCCTTTGAACAGCGCTCTGTGACCCTCGAAACAGATTGTGCGCCAAGCGTACCACACCGGGTTTCAGTGCGTCACCGGGGCTTTCTCATCCCGCTTTTTG
>JBCDDQ010000343.1:0-4834 GCA_039180225.1 Pseudomonadota bacterium | reverse complement strand
CTCTAGAGGGGCAGCTGTGTGCTCTGCTTGATCCGGCGCAGCACCAGATGAGTCTTGATGTTGGCAACGCCGTTTAGCTTGAACAAGAAGTGCTCAAGGAACGCATTGTACGCGTCCAGATCGGCGCAACACACGCGCAGGAAGTAATCTGCGTCCGAACGGGGCCGGATCAGAAAAAGATGGCGCGCAGGGGCCACCCAACGTTCCCATGGCATGGCGCGTTTTCGTCGACTTCTTGACCGAAGATGATCCTGGGTGGGAAACATGGATCGCTTGGTGTGAGACGATCCGCGGCGGGCGCGTGCCCCTTGAGGGCGAAGCGCAAGAGGCTCACGTCATCGTTTCCAATATTGTGTCGCTGGATGCTGAAGCTCTGACAGGTGACCCGGCGCGGTCCACACGACGGGTCTGTCGCAACAGTGCTCTTTGGACAAGCCTTTTCCACGGGAACACAAAACCTGAGCAGCCGAGCGCGGATCCGGCATCAAACGCCTGGTGCTGAGCGCTGTCCGTTCCTCACGCCGTCGGCAACTCGTAGCCTTCAAATTGCTGACGGAGCTGGAGCTTGGAGATCTTCCCTGTTGCCGTGTGGGGGATTTCGTCCACGAACGCCACATCGTCCGGCATCCACCATTTGGCGATTTTGCCTTCCATGAACTTCAGGATGTCGTCTCCGGCCGGGTGGGTGCCGTCTTTTTTGACGATCACCAAAAGGGGGCGCTCATCCCATTTTGGATGCTCAATGCCGATCACCGCAGCTTCCGCAACATCAGGATGGCCCACGGCGATGTTCTCCAGATCGATTGAAGAGATCCACTCCCCGCCGGACTTGATCACATCCTTGGAGCGGTCAGTGATCTGCATGAAGCCATATTCGTCCAGCGTGGAGACATCGCCCGTGTCGAAATAGCCCTGGCTGTCGAGAATGTTGCCGCCTTCGCCTTTCAGATACGCTTTGGAAATGCAGGGACCGCGAACCACCAGGTGGCCAAACGCCTTGCCATCGCGGGGCAGCTCCTTTTCGTCATCATCTGTGATGCGCATCTCCACGGTGAAGGGGGGACGGCCTTGTTTCAGCTTGATGGGCCACCAGTCCTCCTGGCTCATGGTCTCCATGCCGCCCTTTCGGGTGCCCAAAGTGCCCAGCGGGCTCATCTCGGTCATGCCCCAGGCGTGGATGACCTCCACATCATAATCTTCTTCAAACGCCTTCATCATGGATTCCGGACAAGCCGAGCCGCCGATCACCACGCGCTTGAGCGCCTCAAGTTTCTTGTCCGGATTCTGCTCAAGATACTGCAGCAGCATGAGCCAAACGGTCGGCACCGCCAAGGTGATCGATGCCTGCTCAGTGTCCAGCAACTCATAAATGCTGGCCCCGTCCATCATGGCGCCCGGCATAATCATCTTGGCGCCGGCCATGGGCGCAGAGAATGCCGTGGACCAGGCATTGGCATGGAACATGGGCACCACGGGCATCACGGCATCGGTGCTGCGAAAGCCCAGCGCGTCGGCCATGTTGGTGGTCATGGCATGGAGCACATTGGAGCGGTGGGAATAGACCACGCCTTTCGGATTGCCGGTCGTCCCGGAGGTGTAACACATGCCGCAGGCGGTGTTTTCGTCAAACTCCGGCCAGACAAACTCTTCATCGCCCTCGGCCAGCAGGTCTTCGTAACACACCGCGCCCCGCAGGGACGTTTCGGGCATGTGTTCGCGGTCTGTCATCACAACGAACGTCTTGATCTTGGGCAGCTTGTCCTGGATGCCTTCCATGATCGGCACGAAGGTGAGATCCACGAAGAACCAGCTGTCTTCGGCATGGTCGATGATGTAGATCAGCTGTTCGGGAAAGAGCCGCGGGTTGAGGGTGTGCACCACCGCGCCAAGGCCCATAATGCCGTACCAGACTTCCAGGTGGCGGTAGCCGTTCCAGGCCATGGTGCCGGCCACGTTGCCCAGCTTCATGCCCCGTTTCTCACAGGCGCTGGCGAGTTTGCGAGCGCGGCGGTTCAGGTCGATATAGGTCTGCCGGTGGATCGGACCTTCCACGCTGCGCGAGACGATTTCCTGATCGGGATGATAGATGGCCGCATGATCCAAAACCTTATGGGTCAACAGCGGCCAGTCCTGCATTAATCCTTGCATGAGTGCTCCCTCCACCTTGCGTTTTTTGCGCAATTGGTCTCCCTTTGAGAGCCACGATATAGCGCCCAAACAGACTTGTCACAACTCACTTATGCGCCCGCAGAAACCGGAGGTGTCCTATGAGCGATCTTGCGTTTAAGCCTGCGACTGAACTGGCCGGTCTTATCTCAAAAAAGGAACTTGGCGCCCGCGAATTGCTGTATCACTACGTGGCAAGGATCGAACGTCACAATCGGGCGCTTAATGCCATTGTGGTCAGCGATCTTGAGGCAGCCCGGGCCCGGGCCGAGGAGGCCGACGCGGCCACAGCCCGCGGCGAGACCTGGGGCCCGCTCCACGGACTGCCCATGACCATCAAGGATGCCTTTGAGGTGGCCGGAATGGTGTCGTCCGGTGGCGCGGTGGCGCTCAAAGATCATGTGCCCCAAAGCGATGCAGACCCGGTGGAGCGGCTGAGGGCAGCCGGTGCCATCTTGCTGGGTAAGACAAATGTTCCCGCCTATTCGGGCGATTGGCAGAGCTATAACGATCTCTATGGACGCACCAACAATCCCTGGGACCTTGAGCGCACGCCAGGCGGATCGTCCGGCGGAGCAGTGGCAGCGCTGAGCGCCGGCCTGGTTGCCGCGGAGATTGGCTCCGATATCGGAGGCTCCATCCGGGTGCCTGCCAACTTCTGCGGGCTCTATGGCCATAAGCCCTCGTTTGCCATTGTCTCTCCGCGCGGTCACATCCCGCCTGCGCCCTGGGGACGGGGCGTGGCTGATCTGTCGGTCTCCGGTCCCTTCGGGCGCAACGTGGCGGATCTCAAATTGCTGCTGGATGTTATGGCCGGGCCCGATCCTGCCGACAAAGCGGTGCAGATCCGCCTTCCCCCGGCGCGGGCGCCCAAGCGCATCGCCGTGTGGGCCGACGACCCGTTTGCGCCGGTGGATGCGCAGATCGAAGGCGCCGTGGAGACGGCGGCCCGGGCCTTGGAGCATGCCGGCTGCGAGCTTGATTATGAGGCACGGCCCGACTTTGCCTTTGAGGCTTCCCACGCCACCTACCTGACCATCCTCTCCTCCATTATCAGCACCGACTGGACACCGGAGACGTTGGACTTTATGCGCGAGCATGCAGCCAGCGCTCCGCAAGACGCCAGTGATGATCTCACCCACCAGGCGCGCGGCACTGTGCTTACCTATGGCGCCTATCTGGGGCTGAACATCAAACGCGAGGCCCTGAAGGCCAAGTGGGTTGAGTTCTTCGCCGGCTATGATGGCGTGCTGTGTCCGGTAACGGCGGTGCCGGCCTTTGCCCACGACACCCAGAGGCGCGTACCCGACCGGCGCATTGTCGTGAACGGTGAGGAGCGCCCCTATATGGAGCTGTTGCGATGGGCGGGGCTGGCCACGGTGTGCCATCTGCCGGCAACGGCCGTACCGGTGGGGCTCAGCCAGGACGGATTGCCTTTGGGTGTGCAGATCATCGGCCCGCCGCAAGAAGACCTGACGCCTCTGGCCATCGCGGCACTCTTGGAAGCTGAGCTGGACGGCCTTGCACCGCCGCCCGGTTTCATGTGAGGTAGGCGGCATGGATCATTTCATCATTCTCATAAGCGTCTTTGCGATCTTCATCCCCGCGCTCATGCTGCCTGGGCCGGACTTTGTGGCTGTGGTCAGAACCTCTATGACCCAAGGCACCAAGGCGGGGCTCATGACAACCTTGGGGGTGAGTATAGGGTTGGGCCTCTACGCCACCCTCAGCCTGCTTGGCCTCGCTGCGGTGCTGGCGGAGTATTACTGGCTCACCTGGCTGGTGCGCGTACTTGGCGGCAGCTATCTGATCTATCTCGGCATCAAGCTGTTGCTCACCAAACCACAGGTCATCGATGTGTCCACGCCGGCGCCCCGGCGGGGTCTTCATCCATTTGCACTCGGATTTTTGGTGAACATGACCAATCCCAAGGCGGTGGTGCTCTTTGCTTCTGTGTTTGCCACGGCGATCACGCCAACCACACCGTTCTGGCTCATGGGTCTGATGATAGGCCTGGTCATGGCCAGTTCGCTCCTGTGGTACACCTTGGTGAGCCTTTTCATGTCATCGGCCCCGGTGATCAGGCGCTTTCAGAACGCCCGTCATTGGATTGAGCGGGCGGCGGGCGTTTGCTTCGTGGGTATTGGCGGGCGGATACTGGCCGATGCCCGCAGCCCGGTGAGCGCCTAACCGGCGCGCTTGCGCTTCACAGGGTGCTTTGCGGCGACCTTGAGATAGCGCTGAAAGTTCGGGCATTCCAAATGGCTTGGGGCCGGGCAGTTCGCGGCGTGGCGCAGCCCGTCGCGCATTGCCGCCAATTGCTTGATGGTTTTGTCCAGCTGGTCCGCCTTGGCTTGAAGCTGCTTTCGGTCGATCTGGGGCGTACCGTCTGCGCCAAACATGCTGGCAATTTCACCTAAAGAGAAGCCTGCGTTCCGCCCGAGGGCAATCAGCGCCAGCCGTTGAACCACATCCGCAGTGTAAAGCCGGCGCAGCCCCTGGCGGCCCGCGGAGCGGATCAAACCGATCTCTTCGTAGTAGCGCAAGGTGGAGGCAGGCTGCCCGCAGAGCTTCACAACTTCGCCAATATCCAGAACTTCAGATGTGTTCATTTTTCTATTGACCTCAAGTCAACTTGAAGTCGTATCCTAAACCCCAAGATGCAGAT